>NZ_JBVIJC010000026.1:0-66150 GCF_055581605.1 Streptomyces sp. NPDC031418 | reverse complement strand
GGCGGGTGACGGTGGCGGGGCTGTGGCCGGTGTCGGCGGTCGGGGCCGTGGCGGGTGCCGGTGGCCGATGGCCGGTGCCGTGGCGGGTGCCCGTGGGCGGTGACGGCGGTCGGGGCCGTGGCCGGTGACGGCGGCCAGGGCCGGGGCGGGTGACGGTGGCGGGGCTGTGGCCGGTGTCGGCGGTCGGGGCCGTGGCGGGTGCCGGTGGCCGATGGCCGGTGCCGTGGCGGGTGCCCGTGGCCGGTGCCGGAGGTCGCGGCCGTGGCCGGTGACGGTGCTGTCGGACACGCCCGGTAACCTGGCCTGGTGACAGGCTCGGAGGAATCACCGTCGTTCCGGCTCGCGTACGTCCCCGGAGTGACGCCCGCCAAGTGGGTGAAGGTCTGGCACGAACGCCTGCCCGACATCCCGCTCACTCTCGTCCAGGCCCCCGCCGCCGAGGCCCCGGAACTGATGCGCGCGGGCGAGGCGGACGCGGGTCTGGTACGGCTGCCCGTCGACCGCGCCTACTTCAGCGCGATCCCCCTCTACACCGAGACCACCGTGGTCATCGTCCCCAAGGACCACGTGATCACGGCGGCGGACGAGGTCACCCTCGCCGACCTCGCCGACGAGGTGCTCTTCCACCCCCTGGACGACGTCTTCGACTGGGACGCCCCGCCCGGCGAGCCCGCCTTCGAACGGCCCGCCACGACGCCGGACGCGATCGAGCTGGTCGCGGCGAACGTCGGCCTCCTGGTCGTGCCGCAGTCCCTGGCCCGCCTCTACCACCGCCGCGACCTCACCTACCGCCCGGTCGTCGACGCCCCCCAGTCCAGCGTCGCCCTGTCCTGGCCCGAGGAGGCCACGACCGACCTGGTGGAGGACTTCATCGGCATCGTCCGCGGACGCACGGTCAACAGCACCCGGGGCCGTACGGCGGCCGGCGTTCCGGCCGGGCAGCAGGGCAAGCGCACCCAGCAGGGCGGCGGCACCCGGCCCAAGCAGGGGCAGGCCAAGCAAGGCCAGACGAAGCAGGGCCAGGCCAAGCAGGGCCAGGGCAAGTCGGCGGGACGCGATGCGCGGGGCCGCGCGGCCGGCGCCAAGCCCACCGCCCCCAGGCGGGGCAAGCCGCGCCGCCGGTCGTAGCGGCCGGGGAGCCCTTCAGGGCGCCGGGTCCGGTTCCTCCGGTCGCGGCCGCGCGCCCGGCGCACCGGTGCGCTCCGGCGTACCGCCGTGCTCCGGATACGGCGGCGTCCGGCGGCCCCGCAGGTCGGCCACTGCCAGCCCGAGTGCCACCACGATGATTCCCACGGCCGTGAGCAGCCCCAGTTGCAGGGCGGTCGCGGCGCTGCCGTGGTTGGCCAGATGCGCGAAGTACACCGCGCCCACCGCGGCGATCCCGGCCGCGGAACCGATCCGCTGGGCCGTCACCAGGACCCCGCCCGCCGCCCCGGCGCGCCGCACGGGGACGCCGGCCAGCGTGAGGGTGGTGTTGGGCGAGATCGTCACCCCCGAGCCGAGCCCGGCGACCAGCAGCGGCAGCGCCGCCACCGGCGCCGCACCCCGCCCCGGCACCAGCTGCACGGCCGCGATCACCCCGAGCAGGCCCAGCGCCACCCCGGCCAGCCCGGCGATCACCAGCCTGCGGCCGTGGCGGACCACCATCCGGCCGCTCACCGCCGCCCCGACGGCCGAACCGATCGCGAAGGGCAGCGAGGACAGACCCGCCGCGAGCGCGCCGTAGCCGACCCCGTTCTGGAGGAACAGCGTGTAGACGAAGAACACCGTGGTGAAGCCCGCGAAGTACACCAGGTTCAGCAGCACGCCCAGCGAGAACGACCGCTGCGCGAACAGCGCCAGATCGAGCAGCGGCGCCCGCCCGAGCCGTCCCTGCCGCCGCTCCCACCCCCAGAACAGGCCCAACAGCACCGCGGCCACCGGCAGCAGGGCCCACTTCTCCCGCCCCGTCCACTGCTGCTCCTGCACCAGCGGCAGCATCAGAGCGAGCACGCCCGCGCCGAGCAGCAGCACGCCCGGCAGGTCGAGGCTCTCCCGCCCGCCGGTCCGGGCCGGTGAGCGGGGCAGCAGGCGCAGCGCCGCGACGAAGGCGGCCAGGCCGATCGGCAGGTTGACGTAGAACACCCAGCGCCAGCCGTCGCCGGTGCCGAACACCTGGATCAGCAGACCGCCCAGCGGCGGCCCCACCGCGGTGGAGATCCCGACGACGCTGCCCAGCATGCCGAAGGCCCGGGCCCGCTCGGGGCCGCCCTGGAACATCTGCTGGATCAGCCCGGTGGTCTGCGGTGCGACGATGCCCGACGCCGCGCCCTGGAGCAGCCGGAAGAGCACCAGCCAGCCGGCGCCGGGCGCCAGCCCGCACGCCACCGAGGCCACGGTGAACAGGGCCAGTCCGAACAGGAACGCCTCGCGCCGGCCGCGCAGGTCCCCGAGCCGGCCCGCCGGGACCAGGGCGAGGCCGAAGGTGAGGGCGTACCCCGAGACCACCCACGACAGATCGGCCGGGGCGGCGCCCAGCCCGCGCTCCATCGAGGGCAGCGCCACGTTCACGATCGAGCTGTCGAGCAGCGTCATGAAGCCCGCCGTCAGACAGACCCCGAGCGCCTTCCACCGTCGCCGGTCGCCGGTGTCCGGCCGGGTCTGAGAGATGGTCATGGGGCCACGCTAGGCAGCCACCAGGCACAACGCACGGAAGGAAGCGTTCCGCGCGCGTCGGCCGACCGGCCGCCGAAGGTCGCCGAGGGGCCGCCCGGAGCGCCGGGCGTCAGCCGCGCGAGGTCCGGCCGACCGACTCCACCAGAGGCAGCAGCCGGTAGGGGACGCGTTCGCGCAGCGCGACCTCGGTCCGGGTGCGGACGACGCCCGGCAGGCTGATCAGCTTCTGGATCACGTCCTCCAGATGGGCGTTGTCCCGGCCCACCACACGGGCGAGCAGATCTCCGCCGCCCGTGATCGAGAAGGCCTCCACGATCTCCGGTACGGCGGCCAGCGCGTCGCCCACGTCGTCCAGATGGCCCTGGGTGACCTCGATGTGCACGAACGCCAGCACCGGATGGCCCAGGGCGGCGGGGGAGAGGGAGGGGCCGGTGCCGGTGATCACGCCATCCCGCTCCAGCCGGTCCAGGCGGGCCTGGAGCGTGCCGCGGGCCACCCCGAGGATCCGGGCGTACTCGCGCACGCTGGTGCGCGGCTGCTCCAGCAGCAGTCTGAGGATGCGGGTGTCGAGTTCGTCCACGGCCATGATGGACGACTGTACCAATGGCTCATCGGTCGGGCGCGGCCGTAACCCTCCGACCTGGTCCGATGGCGATTCCGGCCGGTGCGCGCGACTCTGCCCGGCTGATCCATTGGTCCAGTGATCCGGCTGTCACATGAGCCAGTGACCCGGGGGACGCTCTCATGGACGGGTCGATGGCGCTGCGCACCCCGTGGCGCCCTTCCCCGCACGCGGGAGCCGTTCGCGTGCGGGGTGGGCCTCTGGCGTGCCGGGTTACCAGCTGCTCTTGGTCACGCCAGGCAGCTCGCCCGCGTGGGCCATCTCGCGTACGCGGATGCGGGACAGGCCGAAGGTGCGCAGGTAGCCGCGGGGGCGGCCGTCCACGGAGTCGCGATTGCGCACGCGGGTGGCGCTGGCGTCGCGCGGCTGTCGGCGGAGTTCCCGCTGGGCGGCGGCGCGTTCCTCGTCGGAGCTTCCGGGGAACGCGATGATCGCCTTCAACGCGGCGCGGCGCGCGGCGTATCGGGCCACGATGAGGCGCCGCTGCTCATTCTTGGCGATCTTGCTCTTCTTCGCCATCAGACCTTCCCTCCCCGGGCGCGGATGCGGGCCACCGCGGCCTCGATGCCGATCGCGTCGACCGTCTTGATGCCCTTGGCCGAGAGCGTGAGCCGGACATGGCGGCCTTCGCTCGGCAACCAGTAGCGCTTGCTCTGGATGTTGGGGTCGAAGCGGCGCTTGCTGCGCCGGTGCGAGTGGGAGATGTGGTGGCCGAAGCCGGGCTGCCGGCCGGTGAGTTGGCAGTGGGCGGACACGACTGTTCCTCCTTGGCGTGGATGCGGCACCACAGTAGCGCTAGATGAAAATGAAAACCAATCTCTTGTATGGTGCTGCACATGGCCCGTAACGAACTGCGCCCGATCACCAAGCTGAGGTCCACCGCCGGCACCGGCTACACCTACGTGACCCGCAAGAACCGCCGTAACAACCCCGACCGGCTCACCCTGCGCAAGTACGACCCGGCCGCCGGCCGCCACGTCGACTTCCGAGAGGAACGCTGAAAGCCGTGAAGCCCGGAATCCACCCCGAGTACCGCCCGGTCGTCTTCCGTGACCGGGCCGCCGACTACGCCTTCCTCACCCGGTCGACCGCCACCAGCGACAAGACCGTCGAGTGGGAGGACGGCAACACCTATCCGGTCATCGACGTCGAGATCTCCTCGGCGAGCCACCCCTTCCACACCGGCACCCAGCGGGTCCTGGACACCGCGGGCCGGGTCGAGCGCTTCGAGCGACGCTACGGTCACGGAGGGCGGAAGCCGTGAGCGGGGGAGGGGCGCGGCTTCCGGTCGCGATTGTCGCCGGCTTGCACGCCGACGCCCGCCGGACCGCCGTAGCGGAGATCCTGCGTACGGTCCCCGGCTCGGTGGCGCTGCATCACGACCTGACGTCCGCCGTGGACAGCGCGGTGCACCGGACGGTGCGCGACGCCGACGGCCTGCGGGGCAGTGGTGACGCACCCCTGGTGAACGACTGCGCGTGCTGCGCGCTGCGCGAGGACCTCGTCCCCGAACTGCTGCGGCTCGCGGCGGAGGGCAGGTACCGGCTGGCCGTCGTGGAACTGTGGGACTCCGTGGAACCACAGGCCATGGCCGCAGTCATCGCCGCCGCGGGCGCACCGCTGGCCCTGACCGGGGTCGCCACCGCGGTCGACCCGGCACTCGTCCTGCCGTACCTGTCCAACGGCGACGACCTGGCCGACGTCGGCCTCGCCGCCGCACCGACCGACCAGCGCACGGTCGCCGACACCTTCGCCCGGCAGCTGGAGTACCCCACGGTGATCGCCCTCGGCGACGACGATGCCTGCGGCGAGGTCGCCGACGACACCGACCGCGCGCTGCTCGCCCAGCTCACACCGGGCGCCCGCAGCGTACGGGTGGAGAGCGACGGCGCCCTGGGGGCAGCGCTGTTGGCGGGCTTCGACGTGGCAGCGGCCGCCGCCCGTGTGCATCCCGCGTGCGCGCTGCTGCCGCAGTCGTGCGACGAGCACGGTGTGAGCACCTTCGTCTGGCGGCGCGAACGGCCTTTCCATCCGCAGCGCCTGTACGCGGCCCTGGAGGACCTGACCTGCGCCGCCGCCCGCAGCCGTGGGCGGTTCTGGCTGGCGGACCGCCCCGACACACTGCTGTCGTGGGAGGCTGCGGGCGGTGCGCTGTGCGTGGAGTCGGTCGGCCCCTGGCTGGCCGCCCTGCCCGACGCCGCCTGGGAGTTGGTGCCCGCCGAGCGCCGCCTTGCCGCCTCGGTGGACTGGCACCCGGAAAACGGCGACCGCTGCCAGCACCTCACCTTCACCTCGCCCGGCCTGGACCGCGACGGCCTCCTGGCCCTGCTCGACTCATGCCTGCTCACCGACGACGAGTACGCGGCGGGCAGGGACCGCTGGAAACAACTCCCGCACGCCTTCGACGGCTTGCTCGACCCTGTGACCTGAAAGAGAGAACCGACCTCACCATGCCCCGACCCGCAAGCACCCGGCGGCAGACCGCCACGCGACAGCGCACCAACCCGCTGGACGCCGCCGGCATCATCTACATCGACTACAAGGACACCGATCTGCTCCGGAAGTTCATCTCCGACCGTGGAAAGATCCGCAGCCGTCGGGTGACCCATGTGACCCGTCAGCAGCAGCGGCAGATCGCGCGGGCCGTCAAGAACGCACGCGAGATGGCGCTCCTGCCGTACAGCTCCCGATAGTTCCGTACAGCTCCCGATAGGGCGATGGCCACCCGCCGTAGGCAGCAGAACCACCGAGGGTTCTGCATGCCATGGCGGGTGGCCTCGAAGGTGTCGGCACCTTCCGTTGTGCCCTGCACCGACAGCGGATCCGGCCCGGGTCCTCAGGGGCCTGCCACGAGGGCGGGATGCTCGTGCTCGCAGGTGTCGTCGATGCCGTAGGTGTCCCAGGCGGGGAACAGGTCCGTGGGCGGCAGGTGCTCGCCGTCGGCCATGAGGCAGCCGTTCAGTGCCGCGTGGTGGCGACATCCGCGACGCTGGATGGAAATGATTTTCGGATCAATGGAGACGGAACCGTTGCCATCTTTTGCCCGTGCGCGAACGGCTGCTCGGGGGCTGCGCAGGCAGGGGATGTGGCGTATGCCGTGGCTGGACAGGGCGCGCAGGAGCTGGCCGCGCTCATTCCTTGGAGGGCGGCGGGGTCTGGTCGTCGGTGAACTCCACTGCGCAGGACCGCAGTTCCCCGCCGAGGCGGGCGATGAGGTCGTAGGTGTACGGCAGGAAGGCCCGAGGCAGTCCGTCGTGCGGATCCGGAAGCCGTGTTCCGCCGCGCCGGCGCGCAGCCGGTCCAGCGGCCAGGCGTGGTCGATGCCGGGGTGCTTGCGGGGATTGCCGCAGCAGCAGTCCCGGCATGCGACGAGCGTGCAGGGGCGGGGATGGCCGTTTGGGTCCCGGAGCGGTTCACAGCGCGTTCCGGGACGGAACGCCGTACGTCTGGATCCGGCCGTCCCGCCAGGTGACGGCCGGCAGGTGAGGGCCTGTCCAGACCGGCGCCCCCACTGCCGCACCGGTGCCGTCCGGTTCGCGCACGGGCGCAGGCGTGCCTGTGTCGACGCCAGTCCCTGCACGTGACGTCCCGGCCATCCCTCACGTGTCAGGTCGGGTTGTCCGTCGTTTCCGGCCGGTCGGGGTGGAAGATCTCCTCGATGGTCAGGCCGAAGACGTCGGCGATGGTGAACGCCAGAGGCAGGCTGGGGTCGTACCGCCCGGTTTCGATGGCGTTGATGGCCTGCCGTGAGACGTGGCACCGGTCGGCCAGGTCGGCCTGGCTCCACCGGCGTGCCGCACGCAGTTCGCGGAGTCGGTTTTTCACAATGCTTCGTCACCGGTTCAGACGCGTGCGCAGGTCGGCGATCGTCATCCAGATGGCGACGCCGCCGAGGAGGATCACCTGCGCGAGCTGATGGAGCTGGATGATGCCCGCGGCGTCGAGCAGGGTGGCCGCTTGCAGCGCCACGAGGACTGCGGCGAACGCGATGGCCATGCTCTCCAGCTGGATCCTGCGCAGGTATTCGTCCGCGCGCCGGAAAGCCCGTAGCAGCACCCAGGCGATCGCGAGGGTGAAGACGGCGGTGGTGGCGATCCACCACGCCTTCTGGGCGGTGCTCTGATGAGGGTTGCTGCCCAGTGCCAGGGCTACCACGCCCAAAGTGGACACAGGTATGCCGTCGATGAGGACCGCGCGTCGGGCCGCGCGCGTCACCTGGTCCTGCTCTCCCTGTTGTGTCATGGCGATGAATGTAAAGTCTCCCTTCCATCAGGTCAAGCAAACCTGACTTGCTGGAAGGGGTGCCTTACATTTCGCGCCGCTCCGTCGCCGTGACCCCCGGACACAGGTGTCCCTCCCGTGACGCGGACCACAACATCGCTCCGGAACTCGACCCCCGAAGGCCCCGACTCCTGATGCAGTGCGGCTCGATCCGACCGACGCCGTAGGGACGTGATCTGGAGACGCGGTTGATGGACGAGGCCCGGCAAAACTCCTCCGGCGCAGGTGCGGTGGTGCGGAGACTCGTGCCTCCGCCCGCCCTGTGCGGATTCCTCCTCCTGCTGGCGCTGCTGTTCACGGCGTCGTACGCCGTCGGTGCCGCCGCGGGGCCCGTCGCCCCCGGCATGCACGGCACCGGCTCGGACCGGGGTGGGGGCGGCGGCACGGACGACATGGGGGACATGCACGAGGGTGGCCACTGATGGGCGGGGAACCGGTGGCCGTCGACCTGGTGACGACCGATCTGACCGTGGGCGGCATGACCTGTGCGGCCTGTGTGCGGCGCGTCGAGAAGAAGCTCGGCACGCTGGACGGGGTCACGGCGACCGTGAATCTGGCCACCGGACGGGCGCGGGTGAGCCACCCGCCGCGGACCAGCCCCGAGGAACTCGTCGCCGCCGTCGAGAAGGCCGGCTACACCGCTGCCCTGCCCGAACCGCCCCAGCAGCCCGGGCCCCGCGAGGGCGGGGACGCGGGCGAGCCCGGGGAAGCCCGCCAGGAGCGGGACCGGCTGCTGATCACCGCGTTGCTCGCGGTGCCCGTGCTGGTGCTGTCGATGGCGCCCGCGCTTCAGTTCCGCAACTGGCAGTGGCTGTGCTTCGTGCTGGCCGCGCCGGTCGCCGTCTGGGGCGCGTGGCCCTTCCATGTGCGTGCGGCGCGTGGGCTGCGGCATGCGGCGGCGAGCATGGACACCCTGGTGTCGCTGGGTGTGGTGGCGTCCTTCTCCTGGTCCGCCTACGCGCTCTTCCTCGGCGGCGCAGGGGAACCCGGCATGCGGATGCCGTTCACTCTGGTGCCCGCGGCCGCGGACGGCGCGGCGCACCTCTATCTTGAAGCGGCTGTCGGTGTACCGCTGTTCGTCCTGGCGGGGCGGTGCCTGGAGGCGCGGGCCCGGCGCGGCACCGGTGCCGCGCTCAGATCACTGGCTCGACTCGCCGCCAAAGAGGTGACGGTCCGCGAAGGCGACGACGAACGGCTCGTTCCCATCGAGTGGTTGCGGCCGGGACAGGTCTTCGTCGTGCGGCCGGGGGAGCGCGTGGCCACCGACGGGCAGGTGACGGAGGGCAGTTCGGCCGTCGATCTGTCCTTGGTCACCGGGGAGAGCGAGCCCGTCGAGGTCGGGCCCGGGGCGGCGGTGGTCGGCGGCGCCGTCAACGCCGGCGGGCTGCTGCTGGTGAAGGCCACCGCCGTCGGCGCCGACACCCAGCTCGCCCGGATCACCCGGCTGGTGACCGAGGCCCAGGCCGGAAAGGCGCGGGCGCAGCGGCTGGCCGACACGGTGGCGGGCGTCTTCGTCCCCGTCGTACTGACGCTGGCCGTCACCTGTCTCGGCTTCTGGCTCGGTGCCGGGGCCGATCCCCAGGCCGCCGTGACCGCGTGCGTGGCGGTGCTCGTCGTGGCCTGTCCGTGCGCGCTCGGCCTGGCCACACCGACCGCGCTGATGGCCGCGACCGGCCGCGGCGCACAACTGGGCGTCCTGGTCGGCGGAGCCCAGGCGCTGGAGGGGCTCCAGCACATCGACACGGTCGTCCTGGACAAGACCGGCACACTCACCTCCGGCCACATGACCGTCGCCCATGTCACCGTCGTACCCGGCGGACTGGGCAAGGAGGCGGTGCTGCGGCTGGCCGGTGCCGTCGAGCGCGGCTCGGAGCATCCCCTGGGCCGGGCGATCGTCTCCCACGCCCGGCGGCACCTCCCCGAGGGGCCGCTGCCGGACGTGAGCGAGTTCGCCGCCGCGCCGGGGCGGGGCGTGCGCGGCCTGGTCGAGGGCCGGCGGGTGGAAGTCCTCCCCCCGGACGGTGAGTTGCCCACCGCCCTGGCAGACGCGCTGGCGGTGGCCGAGGACGCCGCCCACACCCCCGTCCTGGTCCGGGTGGACGGTACCGCCGAAGCCCTGATCGAGGTCGGAGACGTCGTACGGCCCGGAAGCTACCGGGCCGTGGACCGGCTGCGGCGCCTCGGCGTGCGCCCGGTGCTCGCCACCGGTGACCGCGAGGCACCCGCTCGGGCGGTGGCCGCGGCCCTGGGCGTCGACGAGGTGCACGCCGGCTGCACCCCCGAGGCCAAGGCCGAACTCGTCCGCGACCTGCGGGAGCAGGGCCGCCGCGTCGCGGTCGTCGGCGACGGGGTGAACGACGCCGCGGCCCTGGCCGGCGCCGACCTGGGCATCGCCATGGGCAGTGGCGCGGACGTGGCCATCGGGGCCGCCGACGTGACGTTGGTACGCGGGGACATCGAGGCGCTGGCGGACGCGGTCCGGCTCGCCCGGCGCACGCTGGGCACGATCCGGGCCAACCTCGTCTGGGCCTTCGGCTACAACGTCGTGACCGTGCCGCTCGCCATGGTCGGCCTGCTCAACCCGATGCTCGCCGCGGCGGCGATGTCGGTGAGTTCGCTGCTGGTCGTGGGCAACAGCCTGCGGCTGCGCGCCTGGCAGCCCAAGCCCGCACCCGCCCGGAGGCGTACCCGATGACGGAGAATCCCTGGCGACCCACGCGCCGTCGGCTGACCGACGCCCTTCTCGCCGCTCTCGCGCCCGTGGCCGCGTGCAGCCTCGCCCTGGGCGGGCTGGCGACCTGGGCCGGGGCCGGGAAGGCGGGCAGCCCGGCTCGGATCACCGTCTCGAACGGGCGGGTCCTGCTGCCGTACGGGGACAGCACGGACACCGCGGCGTTCTTCGACATCGCCAACGTCGGTGGCGCGGACGACCGGTTGGTGAGCGTGACGTCCTCCGCCGTGCACGGCCGGATCGCCCTCAGCGGGCATCGCATGCTGGGCGGCCGGGCCGCCTCCGCGGCGGACGTGACCTCGGCCGGCGTGCCCGCGGGCGGCGTGCTGTCGATGTCGCCGCGCGGTGTGGACGTGACGCTGCGGGCCGGGGCGGGCCGGCGGGTGGGTGACCTCGTGCCGTTCACGCTGCACTTCGAGCGCAGCGCGCCGGTCGAGACGGTCGCGGTGGTGGTCCGCCCGGGCGGCAGCAGTCTGTGATCGCCTTGAGTACGGTCCCCCTGGATGTCCGTACCCAGGCATGACGACCGAAGCCCGGATGCGAGGATGAGGCGCCATGACAGCAGGGTGGTGTGCTCGCGCGACACGGGCCGCGGTGTTCGCGGCCGTGTGCGTGCTGCTCGCTGCCCTGGGCCACGTCCTGATGTCCGGCAGCGACGTGCCCGCGTGGGCGCTGGCCGCCGGCGGGGCCGTGACCGGTTCCGTGGGCTGGTGTCTGGCAGGGCGTGAGCGCGGGCTGCCGTTGATCGTGACGGTCGTGGTCGCCGCTCAGACGGCGCTCCACGAGGCGTTCTCCTGCGCCCAGTCGACGTACGGCCCGTCCGGTGCCACCGCCGCCATGGACATGGGCGCGATGCGTATGGGCTCCATGGACATGGGCGCCATGCACATGGACCACACGGGCATGAGCCCCATGGGTCACATGGGGCACGCCATGGACAGCGGTTCGTCGTCGTCCGGCATGCTCGCCGCCCACCTGCTCGCCGCGGTGCTCAGTGGCCTGTGGCTGGCCTACGGCGAGAAGGCCGCATTCCGGATCCTGCGGGCGGCGGCCGGATGGCTGGCGGCGCCGCTGCGGTTGCTGCTGGCCCTGCCCCCTACCCCCGACCGTCCGGGCGTCCGTCTGCGGCGCCGCCGCTCGGCCCGGGCACCGCGTCTTCTGCTCCTCGTCCACGCGATCACTTCTCGAGGTCCGCCCGTGGGAACGGCTGTCGTCTGAAGACAGCTGCTTTCCCGAGGCCGCCCGGCTCCCCGTGTGCGCCTCGGGCCACGGCCGTACGACCGCACAGGCGCTGTACGCCTGCACAGGCGCGGTAGCGCCACTGCGACGCCGTAGGGCCGTCTCTTCCCCTTTTGCCGGACCGCGCGCTGCGGCGTGCCCTGGTCCGGATCACGGTTGACCCGAGAAGGACACCAGGTGATGACCTCTGCCCTGCCCACCTCGCGCGCCAGTAGCGACCGGAGCGACGAATCGATCACCGCGTGGGCACTGGCCGCACGCGGCGGTGACGCGGACGCGGTCGAGCAGTTCGTGGGCGCCCTGCACCGGGACGTCCAGCGCTACGTCGCCCATCTCTGCGGGGATCCCCAGGCCGTCGACGACCTGGCACAGGACACGTTCCTGCGCGCGCTCGGCAGCCTGCACCGGTTCGAGGGTCGTTCCTCGGCCCGGGCGTGGCTGCTGTCCATCGCCCGCCGAGCGGTGATCGACAGCTACCGGTACGCCGCCGCCCGCCCGCGCCTCGCGGACGTACCGGACTGGCAGTTGGTCGCCGAACTGGCCCAGCCGCGCGACCTGCCCGGTTTCGACGACGGCATCGCCCTGCTGGATCTGCTGGCCTCGCTGCCCGACGACCGTCGCGACGCGTTCACCCTCACGCAGTTGCTCGGCCTGCCCTATGCGGAGGCCGCCGCGATCAGCGACTGCCCGGTCGGCACCGTCCGTTCCCGCGTGGCCCGGGCCCGCGCAACGCTGATCGACCTGCTGGACGAGGCCGACCAGCCCGCCGCGCTGGCGGCCTGACGCTCCAGGAGGGTGCCGGTGCCGGCTGGAAGAACGGCACCGGCACCCTCGCCACCGGAGCAGCCGGACCACGTCCACCCGAACCGGATCGCCAACTCCCGGGAACTCGCAGCGCCTTCGGCCCGACTACTGGAGCGGGTGGCGAAGGCTCGCCCGTGTACCGAGTGGATCCGGGAGTTGTTCGATGCGTTCTCGTGTGTGGGGCGGTACCGCCGCCGTCGTCCTCGGCGGCCTGCTGCTGGCGGGCTGCGGCGGCGGGGGGAATGACCCGGCGGACGGGAATGCGGGGCAGGCCGGGAAGGCGGATTCCGGGGGCTACCCGGTGTCCGTCACCGACTGCACGGGCGCCAGGACCACCTTCTCCGGCGCCCCGAAGAGGATCGTCACCAGCAACGCCTCCAGCCTGGAACTGCTGCTCCGCCTCGGCGCCGGCGACCGGGTGATCGGCACCGGCTTCCCGCCCGGCAAGGGCACGCTGCCCGGCGCCCTCGACGCACAGGCGCAGAAGGTGAAGGTGCTCGGCCGGACCGTGATCCCCAAGGAGAAGCTGCTCGGCTCCGGCGCCGACCTGTACATCGACACCTTCGCCGCCATGGGGAGCATGGGCGGCGGAGGGATGGGGGACGCCCCGAGGGAGGAGGAGTTCCAGGCCGCCGGGATCAAGCACATCTACCTGAAGTCCACCGCCTGCGCCGCCCGGAGCAAGACCCCGGTGACCGACCTGTCCGCCGTCGAGGCCGACATCACCTCCCTCGGCGCGGTCACCGGCACGAGTGCCCAGGCGCAGAAACTCGTCGCCGGGATGAAGGGGAAGGTGGCCGCCGTCCAGAAGGCGGTCGGTGGAAGGGCGGAGAGCGACCGGCCGACGTACTTCTTCTTCGACTACGACGCCGGTACGAAACAGCCCTCCGTCACCTGCAACCGCCAGATCGCCAACGCCGTGATCACCCTGGCCGGAGCCCGCAACGTCTTCGCCGACTGCGACGGCGACTTCCAGCAGGTCGGCTGGGAGGACGTCATCGCCAAGAACCCCGACTGGATCCAGCTCGGCGTCCGCAACCGCGGCAGCGAGGCAGCGAACAGGAAGGCGTTCGGCGAGGCCGAGCAGTGGCTCAGGTCGAACCCCGCCACCAAGGGGCTGAAGGCGGTCAAGGAGGGTCACTTCCTGCGCATCGGCTCCGAGCAGACCACCATCGCGGGAGTCGAGAACGCCGACACGGTCGAGGCCATCGCCAAGACCCTCTACCCGGGCAAGGTCGGCTGATCGTGGCCTTCACCCTGGTGCGCCGGAAAGCCGCGGCCACGGAGGAGCGCGGCAGCCTGCCCGCCGGACCGACGGCGGCGGTTCTGGCCGTGGCACTGCTGGCCGCGCTGACGGCCGCCGTGGCCTGGGGCTCGACGTCGATCCCGCCCGGCGAGGTGGGGAGCGTGATCTGGCGGCGGCTGTCCGGCGAGGCTGCGCGCCCCGGCACAAACGACCTCATCGTCTGGCAGCTGCGGTTGCCGCGTGCCCTGCTCGCCGCCCTCGTCGGCGCCGGCCTCGGTCTCGTCGGTACGGCCGTCCAGGCACTGGTGTGCAACCCGCTGGCCGACCCCTACCTGCTGGGCGTCTCCAACGGCGCCTCCCTCGGCGCGGTCGCCGCGATCGTCCTCGGCCTCGGCGCCGGCGGGGCACTGGGACTGGGCTTGTCCGGGGCGGCCTTCGCCGGTGCGCTGGCGACGTTCGCGCTGGTGTGGGCGGTGGCCCGGCGCGGGGGCGGGTTCGCGCCGCTGCGGCTGGTGCTGGCCGGGGTCGCGATCGGCCAGTTCCTGTCCGGCTTCACCAGCTACCTGGTGTTGCAGGCCGGGGACGAGCAGCAGACCCACAGCGTCCTGTTCTGGCTCATGGGCAGCCTCGGCGGAGCGACATGGGAACTGCTCGCGGTGCCCGCCGTCGCCGTACCCGCCGCGCTGCTGTGGCTCCAGGCCCGCGCCCGGGGCCTGAACGCCCTGCTGATGGGCGACGAGACGGCCGCCGGACTCGGCATCGACGTCACCCGGCTGCGCCGCGAGCTGTTCACCGTCACCAGTGTGCTGACCGGTGTCCTGGTGGCGGTCTCCGGCGCGATCGCGTTCGTCGCGTTGATGGTGCCGCATGTCTGCCGCCTGGTCGTGGGGGGTGACCACCGACGTCTCCTGCCGCTCTCCGCGTTGTTCGGAGCCCTGCTGCTGGTCGTGGTCGACATCGTGTGCCGTACGGCGATGGACACGCAGGAGCTGCCGGTCGGCGTGGTCACCTCGCTGCTCGGGGCTCCGGCCCTGCTGTATCTGCTGGACCGGCGCCTGGGGAGCGGCAGTTGAGGATCGACATCGAGGACCTGCACCTCGCCTACGCCGGCCGGACGGTGGTCGCGGGCGCCCGTCTCGTCGCCGCCGAGGGCGAGATCACCGGGTTGGTCGGCCCGAACGGCAGCGGCAAGTCCACGCTGCTGCGCACCGTCTACCGGCACCTGAAGCCCACCGCCGGGCGGGTCCTGCTGGCCGGCACCGACCTGCGGGAGATGACCCCGCTCCGGTCGGCGCGGCACGTGGCGGCCCTGCCGCAGGAGCGGGGGAGCGACTTCGAGCTGACCGTGCGCGAGGTCGTCGCGATGGGCCGTACGCCCTACAAACGGGCCTTCGCCGGGGAGGACGCCGCCGACCGGGACATCGTCGCCCAGGCGCTCCTCGACGTCGGCATGGCGGAACAGGCCGGACGCCGCTTCACGGCCCTGTCCGGTGGTGAGCGCCAACGTGTCCTGCTGGCAAGGGCGTTCGCACAGAACCCCGACGTCCTGGTGCTGGACGAGCCGACCAACCACCTCGACATCCGCCACCAGGTCGAGCTGCTCACCCTCCTGCGCGCCCAGCGCCGTACGACCCTGGTGTCGCTGCACGACCTGAATGCCGCGGCCTCCGTCTGTGACCGCCTCCATGTCCTGCACGAGGGAGCGGTCGTCGCCTCCGGCCCGCCGCGGGACGTGCTCACCCCCGCGCTGATGGCGGAGGTGTTCGGGGTGCGGGCGGCGGTTGTCGACCATCCCCTGACCGGTGACCCGCTCATCGCCTTCGACCACCGGACGCCGGCGGACGGGGCAGCGACGGCTGTGCCGCCGGAGACGTCGGTTTCAGCCCGCCAGTCATGATTTCTGGACGCGCCCGGGAACTCGCGTGCGGTCCCTCCCGACTTGTGGGACGAGGCTGCCGTCCGGCAGCCCACCCACGACCGTGAGGGGCGGCAACGGTGACAGGCCACAGTCCCGGTTCGGAACAACCCGGCCGGATACCCGCCGGCGGCCACGACCGCTGGCTGCTGGTCGCGGTGGCCGGCCTGCTGGCGTTCATGGCGATGCTCGACATGAACATCGTCAACGTGGCCCTGGCGGACATCGCCGACGGTCTGCACGTCTCCGCCGCGACCGCCCAGTGGGCAGTCCTGGCCTATCAACTACCCGTGGTGGCCTTGCTGTTGCCGGCCGGTCGGTGGCTGGACGGGGTCGGGATGCGCTCCGCGCTGCTGGTCGCGACCGCGGGCTTCGGTCTGTGCAGCACGCTGGCGGCCGCCGCGCCCTGGGCGTCCTGGCTGATCGCCGCCCGCCTCGCGCAGGGCGCCTTCGGGGCCGTGCTCTTCGTCCTGATGCCGGTTCTCGCCCTGCGTTCGGTACGGCCAAAACGGCGTGGGCGGGCCATGAGCGTGCCCGCGACGCTGGGCCCGCTGGGGGCGGTGACCGGCCCGGCTGTGGGCGGACTGCTGCTGGACCACCTGGGCTGGCGCGCCGTCTTCCTGGTCAAGCTCCCTTTCTGCCTGCTCGCCCTGATCGTGGCGATGGGGGTCCCCCCGCTCGAGCGAAGCCGAGAGTGGGGGAGGGCGATGCCGAAGGACGGCGGCCTGCGCCTGCCCGACCGGCGGTCGGCGGTGGATGCCCTGCTGGTGGGGTCCGGCGTGGCCGCCGTGCTGCTGGCACTGACCCTGGCGCCGCGCAGCCCGGGGTGGCTGGTGCTCGCGCTCACCGCCGTACCGCCGTTGTGGTGGTGGCTGCGGGGACCGGGCGGCAGGCCGGTGCTCGGCGTACTGCGGGCGACGGGGCTGTTCCGGGCGCACACGGCGGTGCTGGCGCTCGCGGCCGGGTTCGCGGCGATGCACTACGTCGTCGCCCTGCACCTCCAACGCGACGACGGGGTCAGCGCCACCACGACCGGTCTGACCGTGCTCGCCTTCCCGCTCGGCATGGGGCTGGCCGGACCGGTCGGCGGACGCCTCGCCGACAGGTGCGGGGCTCGCCCAGCGGCGGTCACCGGCGCCGCCCTCACCGCCGCCGGTCTGCTCCTCCTCGTGCCGCTGGGAAGTGACTGGTCGCCGGCGGACGTGGCCTGGCGACTGACGCTGGCCGGTCTCGGCATGGGCCTGAACGGCGGCCCCACCCAAGCCCTCGTCATGGGCGCCGCCCCGCCGGAGCGCACGGCGACCGTGGGCTCGTCCATCCAGCTGGCCCGCAGCCTCGGCTTCACCCTCGGCCCGGCCCTGGCCACCGCCGCCTGGGGCCTGGCCGGAGGTGACGACGGCGTGACCGCCGGTCTGGCCCTGGCGGCAGCCGCCGCCTGTATCGCCGTACCCCTGCTCGCGCTGCGCGGACGCAGGCCGGCGCTCGCGCACGAGACGTCCACCGACGCGGCTCCCGCCGCCCACCACCCCTGACCGAGGAACCGTCCCCATGTGCGGAATCACCGGCTGGGCGTCCTTCCACAGCGACGCCCGCACCCAGGCCCCCGTCATCGAGGCCATGACCGCCACCCTCACCCCGCGCGGCCCCGACGCCGGGGGTGTCTGGACCGGCGAGCGGGCCGCGATCGGGCACCGCCGTCTCGCCGTCATCGACCTCCAGGGCGGCGTCCAGCCGATGACCGACCGCCCCGACCAGCCGACCGCCGTGCTCACCTACAGCGGCGAGGTCTACAACCACCACGCACTGCGCGCGGAACTGCGGAGCCGGGGCCATGTGTTCCGTACCCGCAGCGACACCGAGGTGGTGCTGCGGGCGTACGCCGAGTGGGGCGAGGCGGCGGCCGAGCATCTGGAGGGCATGTTCGCCTTCGCCGTCTGGGACGAGCGCGCCCAGCGACTGCTCCTGGTCCGCGACCGGCTCGGGGTGAAGCCCCTGTTCTGGGCCGCTGTCGACGGCGGCCTCGCCTTCGCCTCCGAACCCAAGGCCCTCTTCGCCCACCCCGAGATCCGGCCCCGGGTGGACGCGGACGGTCTGCGGGAGGCGTACAGCCTGCTGTTCAACACCGGCCCGACCGTGTGGTCCGGAGTCAGGGAGGTCGAGCCGGGCGGCGTGCTCGTCCTGGACCGGGGCGGCATCCGGGAACGCCGCTACTGGCAGCTGGAGGCCGCCGACCACACCGACGACCAGGACACGTCCGTCGAGCGGATCAACGCCCTGGTCGGTGCCGCGGCCCGCAGCCAGCTCGAAGCGGACGTCCCGCTGTGCAGCCTGCTGTCCGGCGGCATCGACTCCACCGTCCTGACCGCCCTGCTCGCCGACGAACTCCGGCTGCGCGAAGGCCCGGACGCCCGCATCCGGTCCTACGCCGTCGACTACAGCGACCAGGCGGAGCAGTTCACCGGCGACGTCCTGCGCACCGGCCACGACACCCCGTACGCCACCGAGGCCGGCGCCTTCATCGGCACCGACCACAGCACGGTCGTCCTCGACCCGCGCGCCCTGCTCGACCCGGAGCACCGCAAAGCCGTCGTCGTGGCCCGCGACTCACCCATCGGCGTCGGCGACATGGACACGTCGCTGTACCTGCTGTTCGGCAGGATCCGCGAGCACTCGACCGTCGCCCTCTCCGGCGAGGCGGCCGACGAGGTCTTCGGCGGATACCCCTGGTTCCACAACCCCAAGGCGCTGGCAGCGGAAACCTTTCCGTGGCTGCTGGTCACGGGCGACGAGGCGGCCATGCCCCTGAACCCGGAACTCGGCCTGCGCATCGCCGAGTTCCGCGACGACACCTACCGCGCCGCCCTGGCCGCCGTACCGCACACGGACGGCGAGAGCCCCACCGAACACCGCCAACGCGAGATGCAGCACCTGTCCCTGACCCGCTGGCTGCGCCAGCTCCTGCACCGCAAGGACCGGCTCAGCATGGCCCAGGGACTGGAGGTACGCGTCCCGTACTGCGACCACCGGCTCGTCGAGTACGCCTTCACCACCCCCTGGGCGCTGAAGAGCTTCGACGGACGGGAGAAGAGCCTCCTGCGCGCCATCGGCGCCGGCCTCGCTCCGGACTCGGTGCTGCACCGCCCCAAGAACCACTACCCGGCCACCCACCACCCCGACTACAACCGCGGACTACAGGACCTGGCCCGCGACGCGCTCGCCACCGAACAGGTCCGCGCCCTCGCCGACGAGGCCCGCGTCAAGCCCTGCCTCGACACCCCGCCCGACCGGCTGGAGTGGGGCCACCGCCTGCGCCTCGAACGCGTCGTCGACCTCGCCCTCTGGCTGGACCACCACCAGCCCGAACTCGCCCTCTGAGGAGCCCGAACATGACCCTCCAGGACCAGCGGCCGGCTGCGGATCCGGACACCCTGCCCGACCCCGTACCGCTGATGGGCTGCCCCTACAAGAGCAACCCCTACCCCCTGTACGAGCAGATGCGCGAGGCGGGCCCCGTCCACCGCGTCCTCTTCCCCAGCGGTGTCCACGCCTGGCTCGTCACCGGCTACGACGCCGCCCACGCCGCCCTGAACGACGACCGCCTCGGCAAGAACCACGACCGCGGCAACGACCGCTGGCGCGCCCGCGCCTCGATCATGCCCGAGCCGCAGCACTCCCAGCTCCAGGTGCACCTCCTCCACCAGGACCCGCCCCAGCACACCCGGATGCGCCGCTTCGTGACGGACGCCTTCACCCCGCGCCGCATCGAGCAGCTCCGCCCGCGCTTCGAGGAACTGGCCGACGCCCTCGTCGACGCACTGCCGGAGCACGGCCCCGCGGACCTCGTCACCGGCTTCGCCGCCCCCTTCCCCTTCCAGGTCCTCGCCGACGTCATCGGCCTCCCGCGGGACCTCGCGGCCCGCTTCGACCGCGACTGGGGCAAGGTCGTCCAGCCGGTCGGCCCCACCGACCCCGGCCGCCCCCGCTACGAAGCCCGCCTGCACGGCCTCCAGAGCTATATCGCCGACGTCGTCGCCCACAAGCGCGACCACGGGGACGACGACCTGCTCAGCCGCCTGGTCCTGGCCCGCGACCGCGGCGAACTGTCCCCGCAGGAACTGGACTCGATGATCTTCCAGCTCCTCGTCGCGGGCCAGGAGCCGGTCACCAACCAGATCACCACCGCCCTGATCGCCCTGTTCCGCCACCCGGACCAGCTCGCCCGCCTGCGCGACAACCCGGACCTGCTGCCCCGCGCCGTCGAGGAACTCCTCCGCTACGACAGCGCCTTCGAGCTCACCACCTGGCGCTTCTTCGCCAAGGACAGCGACCTGCACGGCACGCGGATCCCGGCCGGCGACTCGGTGATCGTCTCCCTCTGCGCGGCCAACCGCGACCCGCGCCGCTTCCCCGACCCGGACACCCTGGACTTCGACCGCTCGCCCAACCCGCACCTCGCCTTCGGCCACGGCATCCACTTCTGCCCCGGCGCCGCCCTGGCCCGCGCCGAACTCCGGATCGCCCTCGGCGCCCTCCTCGCCCGCCTGCCCGGCCTCCGCCCGGCCATCGCGGACGAGGACATCGAGTGGACCCCGGCCGTCCTCGGCCGCGGCACCCCCCACCTGCCCGTCGGCTACGACCGCCGCCTCTGACACCGACGCACCGCTGACCGGGCCCGGCCACACCAGTCGACCGGGCCCCGGCACGCCCGCTGCCTCCAGGCGCCTGGCTTCCCCTCCCGCCACGGCGCCATGTCGACATGCCCTTGTCCGCCCCCGTACCCCAGGAGGAACGACATGCCCCTGACGACCGCCCGGGACACCCACCCCGCGCGCACCGCCACCGAGATCCTGAAGCTGCTCCTGCCCCACCACCGCACGACCGCTCCCGCCCCCGCTCCGGCCGAAGCGTTCCCGCATCAGCTGCGCCGCATCGCCGCCTTCGTACGTGAAGCCGCCCCCATCGTCTTCACCCTGCCCGGCTTCCCCTGCAAGTCCCCCAACCCCGCCAAAGTCCTCAGCCACCTCCCCGACCAGGGCGAACGCCTCTCCCTGACCTTCTTGAACACCCTGTGCACCGCGATCGAGCGGATCCACCCACCCGGCGCCCGCGTGATCATCTGCTCCGACGGCCACATCTTCGGCGACCTCATCGGCGTCCCCGACGACCACATCGACGCCTACGCCGACGACCTGCGCACACAGATAGGTCGGATGGGCCTGCACAGACTGTCCGTCTTCGACCTCCGCGACATCCTCGGCGACCTCCCGTACGACACGAAGCGCACGCACATCCACGAGCGCTACGCCCCCACCCTGGAGGCCCTCCGCGCCGAGATCCGCACCGACCACCATGCCCTCGCCCTCTACCGGGGCATCACCCGCTTCCTCGTCGAGGACACCGCCGACCGGACCGGCACGCGCTCCGCCCGCCAACGCGCATGCCGGCAACGGGCCTACGGGGTCATCCAGCGCAGCCGCGCCTGGGGCACCCTGATCGCGGAACACCACCCCCACGCCGTACGCCTCTCCATCCACCCCCAGCCCATCGGCGCCCCGAAATTCGGCATCCGCCTCCTCGATGCCCCGGACGCCTGGACCACTCCCTGGCACTCCGCCGCCCTGCGCCGCACCGACGGCAGCTGGACCCTCATGCCACGGGCCCGAGCCGCCGAGATGGGGCGACTGGTACAGCGAGACGGCAGGAACAGCCACTTCGACCAGAGAGCCGGAATCGGGGAGTGCCCGGCTGAAGGCTGATCCATTGGCCTCCCAGTGGCCGACAGCGAGACGGTTCAGCTGCGCCATTGGCTCAGTCGACCGGGCGACAGTTGAGCCAATGGGTAGGGCGGTGGGTATCCTTGTCCCATCCATGTACTTGTTGCGCCGCGTAGCGCCGGACGGCGACGAAGCCGGTTCCGGACCGCGGTGCCTTCGTCGTGTCTGCTCGTCGTCCGCCACCCTGGACGACCGCCGGCAGGACGCGTACCACCAGGAGGGGGGCGGCGTACCGCCGTGAAAAGGATGTTCGTGGCTCCGGACCCGGGGCGCTCGAGGTTGCGGAACGCGACCCGCGCCGTCGTCGGTGTCGCCGCCGCCGTCGCCGTTTCCGAACTGTGCGGGCTGTCGCTCCCGGCATCGATCACCGGAGGGCTCGCGGCACTGCTCGCCCTCTTCACCGTCACCGACGCGACCGTCCGTGACCAGCGGATCACCACCGCCCTGCTGCCCGTGGCCGGATTCCCCGTGCTGGCGCTCGCCACCAGCCTGCACGGCATCGCCCCGGCCCGTGACGCCGCGTTCCTGGCCGTCGTCTTCTGCGGGGTCTACGCCCGCCGCTGGGGACCACGGGGCCACGCGCTCGGGATCTTCGCGTTCATGAACTTCTTCATCACGCAGTTCCTGCACGCGGTTCCCGCTCAGCTGCCCGAGCTGTACACCACCGTGGGCCTTGCCCTGCTCGCGGCCGGCGCCACGCGTTTCGTGCTCTGGCCCATCGAGCGTCACATCCCTCCCGCTCCGGCCCCACCGGCCCTGTCCGGCAGCGGACTGGCGCGGGTCACCACCCGGCAGGCCTTCCAGGCCACGGCTGCCTCGGCTCTCGCCCTGCTGGTCGGGCAGCTGCTCTCGGAACAGCGCTGGTACTGGGCCGTCGGTACCGTCTGGTGGATCTTCGTCAACACGGCTTCCCGCGGTGAAACCCTGGTCCGTGGTTTCCGCCGGGTCCTCGGAACGGTGATCGGTATCGTCGTCGGCCTGCTGGTCGCCCTCCCGCTGCATGGCGCGCCCGTGCCGACGGCCGCCCTGGTCGCCGTCTGTGTCTTCGGCATCTTCTACACGGCCGCCGTCTCGTATTCCTGGATGATGCTGTCGGTGACGGTCATGGCCAGCTCGCTGTACGGCCTGCTGGGCGTGCTGGACCCGAGCCTCCTCGGGCTCCGACTCGCGGAGACCGGTGTGGGCGCGCTGTGCGCCGCGCTGGCCGTGGTTCTCGTGCTGCCGGTCACCACGCACGTCACCACCGACGCCTGGATCCAGCGCGCGCTGCGCTGTGTGCACGCCTGCACCGCCGAGGCCGCCGCGCGCCTCGCGGGCTCCGCCGCGGCCGACCCGGCGCCGCGCGTGGCGGAGCTGGAGCAGCTGCTCGGCCGGGTCCGGCTCTCGGTCGCCCCGCTGGTGCACCCGCTGAACCCGATGCCGGCCCGCAAGCGCCGTGCCCGCCGGGTCCTCGCGCTGCTGGACGACTGTGCCCGCGAGATCCGGGGCCTGGTCGCGGTCGCCGCCGACCCGGAGGCTTCCCACGACGCCCGTCTGGCCGCGGCCTGCTGGCGTGTCGAGGCTGCCGTCGAGGCCCTCACCACCGGCGGCTCGGAACCCCCGCACCACCCCGCCGACCCGCCCACCGAGCCCGCCCTGGCCCACCTCCACGGTCTGGAACGCGCTCTGGCCGACCTGGCCGAACCCCTCCGCACGCCGTCGGGCTCACGCCTGGTGGGTGCCATGCCGTCCCGAGCCTGAGAAACCGTCCCCGGGAGCAGCCTTGGTCTAGACCGCCCTGCCCTGCTGCTACCGTCGGCCCCGGACCAGCTCGAGCGAGAGGGGACAGCGGTGGCACAGGGCGGCAGGCCGGGCGGGGCGCGGCGGGCCTTCATCGGGTCGTTCACGGCGGCGGGCGGGCCGGGACTGGTGACCGCGGAGCGTGCGCCGCACAGCGGCGCCCTCACCCTCCGCGCCGCCGTCGACGACCTCCCCGACCCCTCCTACCTGGCCCTTTCCCCGGACGGCCGGACCCTCTACACGGTCAGTGAGACCGCCGAGGGCGCCGTGGCCGCCTACCGGGTCGACGGCGACCGGCCCGAACTCTGCGGGCCACCCGTCCCCGTACACGGCAGCGGTCCCACCCACCTGGGCCTGTACGCCGGCCATGTGCTGACCGCCAACTACGGCTCCGGCAGCATCACCGCCGTGCCCGTACGCCCGGACGGCACGCTCGCGGCCGCGCCCTCCGGGATCCTCCAGCACACCGGCTCCGGCCCGCACGACCGGCTCCAGCGCGGCCCGCACGCCCATCAGGTGCAGGCCGACCCCAGCGGCCGGTGGGCCGTCAGCGTCGACCTCGGCACGGACTCGGTCCGGGTGTGCGCCCTCGAGCGCGGTACGCCTGTGCTGCACCGCGAGTTCGCGCTGCGCCCGGGCTCGGGCCCACGCCACCTCGCCTTCCACCCCGACGGCGAGCACGCCTACGTGGTCAACGAACTCACCCCGACCGTCACCGTGTGCCGCTGGGACCCGGCCGGCGGGGCCCTGAAGCCCCTGACCGAGGTCCCGGTCCTCCCGGGCGCCCCGGCGGGCGACGCCTACCCGTCGGGCGTCGCCGTCTCCCCGGACGGCCGCTTCGTGTGGACCGCGACCCGCGGCGAGGACGTCCTGTCGGTCCTCGCCGTCACCCCGGACGGCCTCCGGCTCGTCGGCACCGTGCCCTGCGGCGGCCACTGGCCGCGCGCGCTCGTCGAGCACGACGGCTTCCTGTACGCCGCCAACGAGCGCTCCGGCGACGTGACCTGGTTCGCCGTCGACGGGCCGACGGGCCTGCCGCGCTACGACGGCTCGGTACGGGTCGCCGCGGCCTCCTGCGTCGTCTTCGGCTGAGGCGCGCGCCGGCAGCCCGGCGGCACGAGCGAAGGGCCCGCTCCGGGTGCGGAGCGGGCCCCTGGCGTACGGGTGCCGTCGGCGGTCAGCGGACCGGGGCGCCCTGCGGCTGCTGCGGGGCGATGCCCAGGGCGGTCGTGTACTTGGCCACCGCCAGCTTGCCGATCGCCGGGTACGCGCCCAGCGCCTCGGACGTGGCGCAGCCCGCCTCCTCGGCGGCCGCCGCGAGCAGCGCCGCGTCGATCTCCGGGCCGATCAGGTACGGCGCCAGCGCCAGCTGCTGCGAGCCGGCGGAGCGCAGCTGCTCGGCGACGGAGGCGATGGAACCCTCCTGGTCCAGGGCCGCCGCCATCACCGGCACCGCCAGGCGCGCGGCGAGCAGCATGCCGGTGATCCCGGCCGCCTGCACGGCCTCGTCACCGCCCACCGAGGCCAGGATGATGCCGTCCGCGGCGGTGGCCACGGTGAACAGCCGGGCACGGTCGGCGCGCGCCAGACCCGCCTCGGACAGCCGCACATGCAGCGCCTCGGCGAGCAGCGGGTGCGGGCCGAGCACATCGGTCAGGTCGGCGGCGACCCGGCTGTCCATCACGGACTGCCGGATGTGCCGCAGCTGGGCGCTGTCCGGACCGGCCAGCAGCGGTACGACGACGGCGACCGGGCCGTCGGGCTCCTTGATCCCCTCGACGCCGGCGGCGACGGCCTGCTCGTAACGGGCGGTGCGCTGCTCGGCGGCGTGCGCGAGAACGGCACGCAGCGAGGGGAACTCGGCGTCGTCCCCGTCCAGGTACCCGATCCGCGCGTCCAGGCCGGGCAGCTCGGAGCGGGCGATGCTCACGACCTCCTCGGCGAGGCTGCGCGTGCCGGCGCTGGGCGCGCCGGGCACCGCGAGGACGAGCGCGGGCGCGCCCTCGGGAGCGACCAGCGGTTCCGGTCGGCGGTGCCGTCCGGGCTGGCGGGGTCGCGGCATTCGTACTGGCAGGCCGGACTCGGGCCCAGTGGGGGAGCTCATGGCGCCGCATGTTACTGGCTTTGTCGACTCCGCCGTTCGGGGAGGGTGCAGGTGAGCGGTATCCGTCCGGTTTTGTCTGATGAGTTACGCCCGGTCTGGGCGTGTTCCGGGCATGTACCGGGCGCATGGGGCGCCAAGGGGATCAATCCGCCTTTGCGGTGACTCTTCCCTCGGCCCTCACCGTCCCGGCTCGGCGACCAGGCACAGCAGCGACGGTTCACCCGGCAGGGTGAGCCGGTCCGACGCCAGATCGGTCGCGATCCGTACCGCTCCGTGCAGCGGGTCGCCCTCGGCCGGCACCTGCCGGGCGTGCGGAAGCCGGCTCGCCAACTCCTCGCGCAGGGGTACGAGCAGCGGATCGCCCAGTTTGAACAGCCCGCCGGTGAGTGCCAGTTCGGGAGCGCCGTCCGCCGGGCAGACGGCCGCCGCCGCCTCGGCCAGGTGCCGGGCGGCCGCCCGCAGGATGCCCGCCGCCACCGGGTCGTGTCCGGCGCAGTGGGCCACCCGGGGCGCGAAGGAGGCGAGGACGGCGGGCCGGTCGGTGCGCGGGTAGAGTTGCCCGGGCAGTCCGCGCACCGGCCCGAACTGCTCCTTTGCGCACGCCAGCAGCGGTGCGGAGCCGCCGTCCCGGCCGTCGTGGGCGCGCAGCGCCGCCTCCAGTCCGGCGCGCCCGATCCAGGCCCCGCTGCCGCAGTCGCCCAGCAGATGCCCCCAGCCGTCGGCCCGCCGCCAGCCCCGCAGATCGGTGCCGACCGCGATCAGACCGGTGCCCGCGGCGAGCACCGCACCCGGACGCGGCCCCAGGGCACCGACGTACGCGGTCACGGCGTCGGCCGCCAGCGCGACCCGCCGCACCCCCAGTTCCCGGGCGAGCGCGCCCGGCAGTTCGGCCCGCAGCGCGTCACCCAGCGCGGCGAACCCGGCGGCGCCGACCACCGCGGTGGCCAGGTCGTCCAGCCCGGCCTCCGCAGCCGACGCACGGGCCAGCGGCAGGAGTTGCTCCAGCAGATGGGCGGGATCGATGCCGCGGTCTGCCGTGCGCACCGGCTCCCGGGTCTCCCGCCGGGCCGCCGGCGGCCGCCCGGGCACGCCGACCGCGATCCGGAGGCCGGAGCCCCCGGAGTCCACGGCGAGATACCCGGCCACGGTCACGGCAGACGCCACTCCACCGGCTGCCCGCCCTGCTGGATCAGCAGGTCGTTCGCCCGGCTGAACGGACGCGAGCCGAAGAACCCGCGGTCGGCCGACATCGGCGAGGGGTGCGCGGACTCCACCGCGGGCAGGTTGCCCAGCAGCGGACGCAGATTGCGGGCGTCACGGCCCCACAGGATGGACACCAGCGGCTTGCCGCGCGCCGCCAGCGCCCGTATCGCCTGCTCGGTGACCTCCTCCCAGCCCTTGCCCCGGTGGGCGCCCGGGCTGCGCGGCGCGGTGGTCAGCGCCCTGTTGAGCAGCAGCACTCCCTGCTGCGTCCACGGCGTCAGATCACCGGTGGACGGCTGGGGCAGCCCCAGGTCGGTGTTCAGCTCCCGGAAGATGTTGATCAGGCTCGGCGGCAGCGGGCGCACCTCGGGCGCGACCGAGAAGGACAGGCCCACCGCGTGGCCCGGGGTCGGATACGGGTCCTGACCGACGATCAGGACCCGTACCTCGTCGAAGGGCTGCTGGAAGGCGCGCAGGACATGCGGTCCGGCCGGCAGGTAGGTGCGTCCCGCGGCGATCTCCGCGCGCAGGAAGTCGCCCATCGCGGCGACGCGTCCGGCCACGGGTTCGAGGGCTTTCGCCCAGCCCGGTTCGACGATCTCATGCAAGGGTCGTGGTGCCACGGGCGTCACCCTACTGCCGTACACCCGTCGCCGATCAAACGATGGCCCGAGCACGACCGCCCCCCCGCCCGCGCGCCCGCGGCGGCGCCGTCAGCCGACCACCGCCGCCCGTACGCAGAGCACGTCCGGCAGGTGCGAGGCCAGTTGCTGCCAGCTGTCGCCGTCGTCGGCGGAGGCGAACACCTCGCCGTTGCGGTTGCCGAAGTACACGCCCGCCGGGTCGGCGTCGTCGGTGCACAGCGCGTCCCGCAGCACCGTGCCGTAGTGGTCCTCGGCCGGCAGCCCATGCGTCAGCGGCTCCCAGTTCAGGCCCGCGTCCGCGGTGCGGAAGACCCGGCAGCGGTGGTCGGCCGGCACCCGGTCGGCGTCGGCGTTGATCGGGAAGACGTACGCCGTGCCGCCCCGGCGCGGGTGGGCGGCCATCGCGAAGCCGAACGTGGACGGCAGCCCCGCGCCGATGTCGGTCCACTGCGCGCCCGCGTCGTCGCTGCGGTACACCCCCCAGTGGTTCTGGAGGTACAGCCGGTCCGGGTCGCCCGCGTCCCGGGCGACCTTGTGCACGCACTGGCCGAACTCCGGGTTCGGATCCGGCAGGAACACCGCCGACACACCGGAGTTGGACGGCGCCCAGCTCTGCCCGCCGTCGGTGCTGCGGAACACCCCGGCCGCCGAGACGGCCACGGTCACCGCGGCGGGATCCCGGGCATCGGTGAGCACCGTGTGCAGGCCCTCACCGCCGCCGCCCGGCACCCACTGCTTGCGGGTGGGGTGCTCCCACAACGGCCGCACCAGGTCGAAGGTCTCGCCGCGGTCCGCCGAGCGGTACAGCGCGGCCGGTTCCGTGCCCGCGTACACCACGTCCGGCTCGGCGGCCGACGGGTGCAGCTGCCAGACGCGCTCCAGGGAGGCGCCGGTGTCCTGCGGGAACCGCACGGCCGGCTGCGCCGGTTCGGTCCAGGTGCGGCCCAGGTCGTCGGAGTGGAACACCGACGGCCCCCAGTGCGCGCTGTCGCCGCCGGCCAGCAGCCGCGGCCGGGCGCCGCGGGTGTCGATCGCGACCGAGTAGATCGCCTGGGCGTTGAAATACGGACTGTCGTCGAACTCCCACTGGCTTCCGCCCCGCCGCCGCCCGATGAACAGGCCTTTTCGGGTGCCCACCGCGAGCAGTACCTCGGTCATGCCGATCACCTCCGGGACGCCGTTGTCCAGGTATGCGTCAGATATCGGCCAGTCTGCACCCCGCCACTGACACTCTCCCGTGCAGCGCGCTCCGTCGCAGGTCAGCGCGGTGCGCCCGGGGTGTCGCCGGGGTGGGGAGGGGGGTGGCCGGGAACAGCCGGTTCCGTTCCCGCATGCGCCTGCGCGAACGGGGTGTCTCGTGCGACCGTCGGGATGGACGGCTCGTCGTGAGCAACGGAGGGATCTCTCCCGTATGGAGGGGTGGTCCGCCGGCAGGTGTGCTCTGGGGAGGATGCCCTTGATGGCGTTGCGTGGTCCGAAGGTGTGGCTGTGGCGCTGGCGGCGTAACCCGCTCAAACGCCGGGCCGATGTGGTGGAGGCGTGGGTACTGCTCGGTGCCTGGCTGCTGACCGTCCTGGCCGGGCTGCTCGGCGGGCTCATGGCGGCCCGCTCGGTGGAGCAGGGGCTGGCCGGGGAACGCGCGAGCCGGCATGCCGTCGTCGCCCGCGTCGTCGGCAGGGTTCCGAAGCCGGCGGCCGAGGGCGGCCGCGCCGGCGCCGGTGACCAGGTCTGGGCGACGATGCGCTGGACCGCGCCGGACGGCTCCGGGCACACCGGCCGGATCCAGGTGGAGGCGGGCACCCGGGACGGCACCACCCTCACCGTCTGGACGGACCCGCGCGGCCGCCTCACCGACCGCCCCACGACCGCCACGGAGGCCGCCCTGCGGGCCGCCCTGGCAGGCGCGTTGGTCGGGGCGAGTGCCGCCGCGGTCCCCTTCGCCGGCGGGCTCCTCCTGCGCGGCCGCCTGGAACGCCGCCGCATGGCGGCCTGGGACACGGAATGGGCCCGCCTCGGCCCCCAGTGGGGCCGCACGGTCTGACCCCGGCCCCCGGCCCCCAGGTGTTCCGCCCGGGCCCGTTCCGGCCCTTCTCCGCGTCCGCCTCCCGGCCTGGCCGGTCCGGGACGCGGTGGCCCCTGTGGCCGATGGGACCGGTGCGATTTCCAGCTTGTCTGGTTGCTGACGCTATGGCCTGGCGTTTGGGTGGGGCTGTCGGCGGGTGCGTGTGGGCGGTGTTGGAGCGTAGGTGGCGTACGGGCGGGAGCGGTCGTACCGGCTGGCCGGGCCGGGCCGATGTGGTGGCTCACGTGGGTTGTGTTCCCGGCCGCCGGCCCCCGGCCGGCCCCCGCCCTCCCGGTTGCCGGGTTTCCGGGCTTCCCAGCCTTTGGGCCTACGGGCTTCCGGGCCCCCGGGGGCTCCCCGGTCTGCGGGCTTCCTCGCTTTCCGGCCTCTCAGCCCGCCCGGGCCGTCAGTGGGCGGAGTCGTCGTCCGGCGGGGGGCTGGAGCGGTGCCACCGTGGGCTCGTGCGGGTGGGCGGGTCGGTGCAGGGGACTGAGACCGGGCGGCGGGGTCCCCCGGCGAGCCCCCTCGCTCGGGAGCTTTACAGCGCGGCCAGTACCTCCCGGCACGCCCGTAGCAGCGCCTCGTCCTCGGGGATGGCCCGGGCGTCGTAGGCGCCGGTCCCCAGGGCCGTGTGGCGGCGGGGGCGGGACAGTTCCGCCGCCACCAGGTCGCGCAGCGGTGCGGCGGCCGGGCCCAGTGCGGTGAGGCAGCGGGCGACCGGGCCGCGGCTGCCCGGGTCCTCCGTCCAGGCGGCCCGCAGCACCGGCAGGACGGGGTCCGGATCCCCGCCGATGCGCCACAGAGCGCACGCGGCCGACACCCGCTCCCGCGGCGGCCCGGACCGGGCTGCCCGGCGCAGCTCCGGCAGGGCGGCGCGAGCGGCCGGCCCGAGTCTGCCCAGCTGCCGGACGGCGAGCCGGCGGCGCGCCGGGTCGCCCTGTGTCAACTCCCGCAGCAGCACGGGGAGTACGGCCTCGGAGTCCCCGTGCGCCGACCACAGCGCGCCCGCCGCCACGGCCGCGTGCCGCGTGGGCAGCAGCGCGCGCAGCGAGGGCACCGCCCACGCGGTCGCGCCCAGCGCCTCCAGCGTCTCGACCACCTGGCCCACGAGCGCGTCGCGCGCCCCCAGCCCGTCGGGGGCGCCCGACAGCAGCCGCAGCACCTGGGCGACCGCCGCCTCGTCGCCGATGGCCGCCACCGCCGAGAGCAGCGGAGCGGCGAGCCGGGCAGCGGTGGGGGAGGACAGGGGGATCCGGCCGAGCCGGTGCCGTACGGCCGGGGCGAGCGGGGCCGCCGCCCGGCCCAGGTGCGCGATCTCGAACCCCAGACCGACCGGCGCCGCCGGCCCGGCCAGGAGCCGGGCCAGAGGCGGAACGGCACGGGGATCGCCGCTGCGGGCCAGCGCCTTCAGCGGGCCGCCCAGCGTCGGCGCGCCGCGCTCCCAGCGGTGCGTCCACAGCTCCGGCCGGGCGGTCACCAGCGCGTGCAGATCGTCCGCGGCGGGCGCGGCCAGCGTGAACAGCTCGGCGAGGACCGAGACCGCCGCGTCCCGTAACCAGTCGTGCTCGCAGCCCAGTTGGGCACCCAGCAGCCGTACCGCCTCCGTGTGGTCACCGCGCCAGCCGCGGACGAGCTGGGCCGACATCCACACGCCGTTGCACCGGTCCACCGGAGCCGGACTCGTCAACTGCCCGGCGAGCAGCGCGATCCGGTCGTCCACCCGGTCACCGAGCGCGGTGTGCAGGGTGCGCAGCAGCTGGTAGCCCTCCTCGTCGGACGGGCGCAGCCGCCGGATGCGCCCCACGAGCGTGTCCGCGTCGCAGCCCTCCGGGGTCCGGGCGCGGTGCGCGGACCGCTCCCGCAGCAGCCCGACCGCCGTCGGCACCCAGCCGGCCGGAAGCCGGGCGGGCGCGCCGAGCGCGAGCTGCCCGAGCGCGGCGAGCCGGAGCCCCGGCGGATACGGCGGCGCGCTCAGCTCGGCCAGCAGGTCCACCGCCGGCCCGGCCTGCCCGGGGAACCGGCGGACGCACAGGCCGAGCGCCTCCGCCAGGGCCGGCAGGACCCGGTCGTCGCGCTCGGCCCGGACCCGCCCCCGTAACAGGCCGACCACGCGCGTGGGTTCGTCCAGGAACCGCACCACGCCCCCGGCGGCCGCCCGGCGCACCACCGGGTCGGGATCACCGGCGAGCAGGGCGAAGACCTCGCCTCCCGCGCACACCGCCTCCCACGCCCGGGTGTCCCCGCCCGCACTCTCCGCCCCGATGCTCACCAGCAGTTCCACGATGCCGCCCCGGTCCGGCACCTCCTCGCGGGCCGCGAGCGAGAGCAGGAAGGGGACGCAGGCGAGCGTCGAGTCGTACACCCTGCCGCGCGGATGCACCGCGCCGTACATCCCGTCGAGCGCGGTCGCCCGCTCGGCGGTGTCCGCGGACTGAAGTGACCGCAGCCATCCGGGCACGTCCTCCGCGCTGCCGTGCGCGTGCCGCAGTGCGGCCCAGTCGACCTCGTCGATCCCCGTGAACACGTTGTCCTCCCCAGGCGAGTGCCACCTGATCGCGAGTGTGCACCACGGCACTGACAACGGTACGGAAGCGGATGCTGACTGTGTGCGATCCGTCGGCGCTCACCGGCCACCGGGCCGGGCCGGGTGCGGCCGCCCCGGCAGGGGGTCAGTTCCGGCCGGGCAGCGCCCGCTCCAGGATCGCCCCGAGATCCGTCCCGGCGGGCAGCGTGCCGAACGAGTGCCCCCAGTCACCGCCCAGCCGGCTCGCGCAGAAGGCGTCCGCGACCGGGTGCGGGGCGTGCCGTACGAGCAGGGACGCCTGGAGGGCGAGCGCCATCCGCTCCACCAGGCGCCGCGCGCCGACCTGGTCGATCTCGGCCAACTGGTCCTTGAGCGCGGTCACGGTCGCGTCGAGCCGGGCGTCCGCCCCGCGCGCGAGGGCGAGTTCGGCGAACAGGGCGTCGGCGGTGTCCTGTTCGCGGCCGAGCGCACGCAGCACGTCCAGCGCGTTGACGTTCCCCGAGCCCTCCCAGATCGACAGCAGCGGGGCCTCCCGATAGTGGCGGGGCATCCCGGAGTCCTCCACGTACCCGTTGCCGCCCAGGCATTCCAGCGCCTCGGCGGTGAACGCCGGGCCCCGCTTGGTGACCCAGTACTTGCCCACGGCCGTCGCGATCCGCCGGAAGGCCCGCTCCCCGGCCTCGCCGCGCACCGCGCGGTCCGCCGCGCCCGCCAGCCGCAGGGTCAGGGTGGTCGCCGCCTCCGACTCCAGCGCGAGATCGGCCAGGACGTTGCGCATCAGCGGCTGGTCGACGAGCCGGGCGCCGAAGGCGCTGCGGTGCCGGGTGTGGTGGCCCGCCTCGACCAGTGCCTTGCGCATCAGGGTCGCCGAGGCCATCACACAGTCGAGCCGGGTGCAGTTGACCATCTCGATGATGGTCTTCACCCCCCGCCCCTCAGGGCCCACCAGCCAGGCCACGGTCCGGTCGAACTCCGGCTCGGAGGAGGCGTTGGAGCGGTTGCCGAGCTTGTCCTTCAGCCGCTGGATGCGGAAGGTGTTGCGGCTGCCGTCCGGCAGCACCCGCGGCACCAGGAAGCACGACAGCCCGCCCGGGGCCTGCGCCAGCACCAGGAACACGTCGCACATCGGCGCCGACGTGAACCACTTGTGCCCGCGCAGCGTGTACACGCCGGGCTCGGCGGTCGGGGTGGCCACGGTGGTGTTGGTGCGGACGTCCGAACCGCCCTGCTTCTCGGTCATGCCCATTCCGGCCAGCAGGCCGGGCTTCTCGGCGGGTACCCGCAGCTCCGGGTCGTACTCCCGGCTGGTGAGCAGCGGCTCGTACACCTTGGCGAGATCCGGCTGGGCGCGCAGCGCGGGCACGGCGGCGTAGGTCATCGACGTCGGGCAGCCGTGCCCCGCCTCGGTGTGCCCCCACACCAGTCCGCCCGCCGTACGCGCCACATGGGCGCCGGGCCGGCTGTCGGCCCAGGGAGCGCCGGCGAGGCCCTCCGCGACCGCCGTGCGCATCAGGTGGTGCCAGCTGGGGTGGAAGTCCACCTCGTCCACCCGGTGGCCGTACCGGTCGTGGGTGCGCAGCACCGGCTCGTACCGGTTCGCCAGCTCACCCCACTCCTGTGCCTGTGCGCTGCCGGCGCGGACGCCGAGCCGTCGGAGGTCCTCCTCGGCCCACCCGGCGCCCTCGCGGCGCAGGCCCTCCAGCAGGGCCGGGTCGGCGGAGGCGTCGTAAGGGGCCAGCGGGGGCGCCTGGTTGGTGACGTCGTGCGTGCTGCCGTACGGCGACGGTGACGGTGCGCTTGTCGAGACCATGCCGCCATGTTGCACTCTTCATACGGCCGTAGCAATGATGCAACAAGGGAAGCTTCGTACAGTTCAGTACGTGTCCATGCGCATGAACGTGTCAGCCGAAGCGGCCCCGGCCGGCCTGCGGCCACTGTCCGCCCGGTCGGTCGTGCTGAGTCTGCTGCTCGGCGCGCACCCGCCCGAGCTGCCGGTGAAGGACCTGGTCAGGCTGGTCGAGCCGTTCGGAGTCGGCGGTTCCACCCTTCGTGCCGCGCTGAGCCGGATGGTGGCCGCCGGGGATCTGCGGCGCACGGACGCCGTCTACGCGCTCAGCGACCGCCTGCTGGCCCGCCAGCGGCGCCAGGACGACGCCGTACATCCCCGCACGCGCGCGTGGGACGGCGACTGGGAGATGGTCGTCGTCACGGCGACCGGCCGAGGCCCCGCCGAACGCGCCGACCTGCGCACCCGGCTGACCGCTCTGCGCCTGGCCGAACTCCGGGAGGGGGTCTGGCTGCGCCCCGCGAACCTCGACCGCGTCCTGCCGGACGCACTGCGCGGCGTGGCCGTGACCGGCACCGCCCGCCCCGACGAACCGCCGCACGCGCTCGCCGCCCGGCTGTGGCCGCTGGACGCGTGGGCGGACACCGCGCGGTCCCTGCTCGCCCACGCCACCCGGGCCGCCCACCCCGCCGACCGCCTCACCGCCTACGCCGCGGCCGTACGCCACCTGCTCACCGACCCGGTCCTGCCCACCCGGCTGCTGCCCGCCGACTGGCCGGGGGACGCACTGCGCACGGCGTACGCCGCCTTCCAGCGGGAGCTGGCGGAACGCGCGACCGATCCGTCCTCCTGACACCGCCGGTGCGAAGGTGGTCGGGCGGAGCGGGCAGACGTCCGCATTCCCCTGGCGGCGAGCCGCCCGGCCTCACCCGAGCGGGGCAGGCCCGGCGGCCGGCGGGGCGGCCTCCAGATGAGCTGCGATGCGCCTGATCGTGCGGGCGTTGTCCTCGAACAGATGCGCCTGCATGCCGAGAGCCCGGGCGGCCTCGATGTTCGGGGCGTAATCGTCGATGAACAGGCAGCTCTCCGGCCGCACGCCCAGAGCGGCGCATATGGCCTCGAACGCGCGCGGGTCCGGCTTCTCGACACCGATCTCGTGTGAGTACACGATCTGTTCGACCAACTCGTCGAAGCGGTACAGAGCCGTCTCGCGCTCCCGGGCTCCGACGAAGCTGTTGCTGAGGATGCCGAGTCCGCAGGTTCCCCGAAGCCCTCGCACATGGGCTATGAGTTCCTCGTTGGGCGTTCCCAGGTATTCCGCCCAGAGGTCGGCCATGAAGGCTTCGACCTGGAGCGTGTCGAGCCCCAGGCGCGCTGCCACCTGTTCGTGGACCTCGCGCTCACTGACGCGCCCGACACTCCCGGCCTGCCACACGTCGCGCATCCGTTCATGCACCGTGCCCGGCGGCAGCTCCAGCCGCTCTTCCCATCGCGGCACGCACCCCGTTTCCGGAGTGATCTCCAGTACGCCTCCGATATCGAGAATGACGCAAGGTGTCGTCACTCGAACTCCCCCTCTTCTTCCGATATGTACCGACCCTTGTCGGCCCGTCAACTTGGCGCTGCCTGCGTGAATTTGACCAGTACCTGCCGCTCCGAGGATCATCGTCTCGCAACGGTGGGCCGAGGGGGAGGAGCGGTATGGACGGAACGAATATCGGGGGAACCGGGGGGCCCGCGGGCTGGGCCGCCACGGGAGCGGTGGGTCCCAACGCGGCCTACCGCAACCAGACCATGACGTACGGCGACGTCGAGATGGGCTTCGACGAGTCCGTGACGTTCAAGACCGTCTTCCAGCTCTGGTTGCAGGCGTTCCTCGTCTCGGGTGTCGTGTGGTTCTTCTTCGGCCTGCTGCCGGCGCTCAACTGGGCCTCCGACCCGTTCGAGACACCGCCGAGCCTGGAGACCGGAACCATCCTGGCGATCATCGCCTTCTGGGTCGTCCTGCTGGCCGCACGGATCACCGAGCCGATCTCGGAGTGGAAGACGCTCCTGGAGGACAAGCACGAGGCGTCGCCCTCCGCGTACGCGGCGATCTACGGCGCGCTGGCCCGGCGGCGGATCCCCGTCTCGGCGGTGCCCGCCCGCATCCGCAGCGACATCATGCCGGAGGTCGTCAACAACCGGCTGGTCGTCACCAGCGGCCGGTACGTGGCGTACGTGACCGTCTTCGGGTACGGCACGAGCCTGTACGTCGGCTGGACGATGTGGCGCAGCCGCTCCGGCGTGGTGATCATCGGACACTTCCTCAAGGACCTGATCGGCGGCATGCTCGGCCGCACCGGAAACGTCAACCAGATGCTGCGCACCGAGAAGCCGAGGGCGATGCGGGAAGCGGTGCACTCCGCGGCCCGGGAGGGCGTGGAAGCGGCCATCCAGGGCATCGAGGTGCCGATCGCCTCGACGTTCGGGCAGGAACTGCCGATCCAGGCGGCCATGGCCCCGCCGGCCGCGCCGCCCGCCCCGCCGCAGGGTCCCGCGGCCGCGCCCTCGCAGCCCGGCCCGCAGATGCCTCCGGCCGGACCTCACGGCTACACCCCGCCGCCGGCCCCGCCGCAGCCGCGTCCGGGGGACGGTCACTGAAACCACTGTGAGTCACCAGGGGCGTCCCTCACCAGGGACGCCCCTTCTGCATCTTGTCAGAGGCGCTCACTTGTAGGTGATGTCCGACGACGCGTACGTGCAGTACGCCCCGTCCGGGCCCGACCCGTTGGTGGTCGGTTCCGCGCCGGTGTTGTTGCCGATGTACTTCTGGCACGGGACGATCTTCCGGCTCGCGTCCCCGACGATGGTGATGTTCCTCAGGGTGGCGCGGTCGCCGTAGTTGGTGTTGATGCCGACCAGCGCGCCGCCCTTGTAGGTCGCCTCGATGGTGTTGAGGTTGATCGTGCGCTTGTACTGCGTCGTGCAGTTGCCGCACGACCGGACCAGCTTGCCGAAGTTCTTGACGGCGAAGTTCGACACGTTGAGCGTGCCGGCGCCGTTGAACTGGAAGACCTTGTCGCCGGCCTCCTTCGCGCCGCCGCCGGTGACGGTGTACACGTTGGACGACGAGGAGCCCCGGAAGGTCGCGGCGTCCTCGCCGACGTCCTCCCACCAGACGTTCTGGAGCGTGCAGCTGCCCTCGCAGTGGATGCCGTCCGCGGCGGGCGCGCCGATGATGACGTTCTTCAGCACGGCACCGGGAGCCAGGTCCAGGATCGGGTCCTGGTCCTCGCTCTGGCCGCTGGTTCCGAGGTCTCCGCTGCCGTAGAGGCGCTTCATCCCGTAGTCCTTGGTGCCGGAGACCGGGATGGTCTTGGTGACCGCCTGGCTGCCGTTGGCGGTGGGCCAGGTGGCCGCGCCCGCCGGTGAGCCGCTGGTCATGATCATGCCAACTGTGAGGCCGAGGGCGGCTACGCCTCCCAGCAGGGCGCGTCCCGTACGCACGGGTGGAAGTGCTCGTGAGGTCATGTCCCGAATGCCTTCCTGTCGAGTGGGGGATCGGTCGTGTGCGTCAATCACTCATGTGAATCATGCACGTGATATGGAACGCAGTTCAGGGCGGCTCGGCGGCGCGGGGGCCCAGGAGGGCGGCTGTTGGTCACGCTTATGAACGGACGGTAGGGGGCAAGCGCTTTCTGGTCAACGTTTCGGGCAGAACTGCTTCCAGCCACGGAGAAGTGCGTGGGAGCGCTTCCATGACGTTCATGTCCATGCCACCATGCCTGTTGCTCCCGGCCGGGCCGCTGCTCGCCGCGCCCGCCTGCACCACACGTTGACGCCCTGTCCGACTCCAGGAAGGTTCCCGTGAAGCCGACCGGCAGAGCCTCGCTCGCCTCCGTCCTCAGCACCTGTGTCCTCGCCCTGGCCCTCGTCGTGACCTCCTCGGCGCTCACCGCGCTGTTCGGCGGTCGGCACCACCCGGCGACGGCGCCGGGCGCGCCGGAGGCGGGCAGGCACTGGGTGAACACCTGGACCGCCATGCCCCAGCTCACCGAACCCGGCAACCTGCCGCCCGCGCCGTTCACCGGCGAGAAGTCGGTCCTCGTGGACACCACCCTGCGGGAGACCGTGCGGGTCACCACCGGCGGCCCGCGCATCCGGCTGCGGTTCTCCAACGCCTACGGCGACACCCCGCTGCCGCTCACCGCCGTGACCGTGGCCCTCCCGCAGGGCGGCAAGGCCGGCAGCAGCGCGGTCGAGCCCGGCAGTGTGCGGGCCGTCACCTTCGCCGGGCGGGCCGCCACGACCGTCCCGGTCGGCGCCCAGGTGGTCTCCGACGACCTCGACTTCGCCCTGCGCCCCGGTTCAGAGCTGACCGTGACGGCGTACACCGCGCGCGGTCAGGCGTCGCTCGCGCTGACCTCGCACCCCGGCTCGCGCACCACCTCGTACCTCGTGCACGGCGACCACACCCAGGACCAGGACCTGCCGGACGCCACCGCCGTCGACCACTGGTATCTGCTGAGCGACGTCGAGGTGCTGTCACCCGCCCGCACCCGGGCGGTCGCCGTCGTGGGCGACTCGCTCAGCGACGGCCGCGGCTCCACGACCAACGGCAACGACCGCTGGCCGGACCAGTTCTTCGACCGGCTCCAGCGCCGCACCGCCACCTCCGGCATCGCCGTCCTCAACCAGGCGGCCGGCGGCAACCGCGTCCTCAACGACGGACTCGGCCCCAACGTCCTGGCCCGCCTCGACCGTGACGTCCTCTCCCGCAGCGGCGTCTCCTGGCTGATCCTCTTCGAGGGCGTCAACGACATCGGCACCGCCGCGGCCACCCCCGAGGCCCAGAAGACCCTCACCGACGATCTCATCGCCGGGTACCGGCAGATCGTCGTCCGCGCCCACGCCCAGGGCATCCGGGTCTACGGCGCCACGCTCACGCCGTTCGGCGGGAACGGCCTGTACGACGACGGGGCGGGCGTGCGGGAGGCCGCGCGGCAGCGCGTGAACGCGTGGATCCGTACGCCCGGCCACTTCGACGCGGTGATCGACTTCGACCGTGCGGTACGGGACCCCTCGGCACCGGACCGGCTGCTGCCCGCCCTCCAGTCCGGCGACGGGCTGCATCTCAACCCCGCGGGGTACCGGGTGCTGGCCGACACCGTCCCCGAGGAGCTGTTCACCAGGGGTTCCTGAGGCCACGCCCCGGGCCGGTGAGGCGTTGCCGGCCCGGGGCCGGCGCGGCCCGGCGTGGCGCGGGCGGGGGTGCTGCGGTTACCTGGGGAAAGGGAGGATGACCAGCGCGGTCGCGGGCACTCGGGGGGGCACGGAAGTGGATCTCACCCGAGGAGAGTCATGGCTGAGCAGAAGTCGTCGTCGGTCCTCACGGCGCCCCTGCGCGGCGCCGCCTCGGTACTGCGCAGGGTGCCCGGCGCAGGGACGGTGAGCAGGGCCGCGGAGGAAACCCTGGACAAGGTCGGCGCGGTCTCGCCCCGCGGCCGGCGCATGGCCGTGTACGCCGGTGCCGGGCTGCTCGGCGCGGCAGGCGTGGTGGAGTGGCCGGTGGCCCTTACCGGCGCGGCGGTCGCCTGGCTCACCCAGCCCCGCCCCGCCCATCCGACGGAGGGCGAAGCGGGCCCCGGACCCGCCCCCGACCGGGCCGCGGGCACCGGATCCGGCTCCTTCGGGATGACCGCCGAGGAGCCCGGCTCGGCGAGCCCTGCGAGCCCGCCGGGCAGAGGGGACTCTGAATCCACGAGCCGCGGTGATCCGTCCATGGCCGGAGGCGATCCGGCGGCGGCCGAGCCGCCGGGGCCCGTGGCGGTCGGCGACCGCCGGGTGGAGGAGGGCCGCGCGGAGCCCGCCGGCGGCGAGGCCGCGGCCGAACCGCCGCACGACCTCGGCACCGCCGCACTCAGGTCGGGTACGGCCGAGGCTCCCCCTGGCGGCGGGTCCGCCCCCTCGGCCGGTTCCGACCGGTCCGCCGACGAAGCACACCCCCGGGGCGTCACCGGTCCGCTCGGGCCGACGGCGCGGCCGGGGCGTACGACTCTCTGAGGAGGCTGCCGTGCTCGGTCTGCTGACGGCCCCCGCCCGCCTGCTGCCCGCGGCGCCGCGACTGCTCGCCCGGGCGGCGGCGCCCGCCATCGGCGCGGCCGCCGGCGTGGCGGCAGGAACGGCCCGCGCCGGAGTGCGCGGCGCGGACACCGCCGTACGCGTGGCGCGGGTCGCCCGCAACGCGCGCCCCGGCGCCGGAGAACACTGGCGCGCCGGCGCCCGCGCCCATCTCGCCCTGCGCCCGGTGGAACACGACCGCGTGCGCGCCGCCGGCGGCACCGCACACCTGGCCCGCCGGGTGGCCGAGACGCTGGCCGAACACCCGGACGTGCTGGTCTCCTACTGGGACGAGGGACTGGCACGTCTCGTGGTGACGGCGACCGGCGAAGAAGCCGCCGACCGGGCCGTGGCGCACGCCGCCGAGCTGGCCGAGCGGCACGGACTCGTGCTGGCCGGCGGGGACGTGGAGGAGACCACGCATCCGGCCGACCCGGCCGGGGTGCGCGCCGCGGTGGCCACCCTCGCCGCCGACGGGGTCGGCATCGCCGTCGCCGTCACGGCGTACACGCTGCGGCTGCCGCCCTCGCCCCGGATGGTGACCGCGGTCGTCACGCTGCTGCGGGAGAACCCGCGCTTTCGCTCCTGGCTCGGCGCCCGGCTCGGGGACTCCGCGATGGACCTCGCCCTGGCCTGCGCGAACGCCGCCGTGCACGGCGCCGGCCAGACCCCGACCTCCCTGGTGCTCGACGGCGCCCTGCGCGCCTGCCAGGTCGCCGAGACGGTCGCCCGCGCCGCCGCCTTCGACACGGTGCACGACCGGCTGTGCGCACCCGACCGGCTCAGCCTTCCCGCCCCGGCCACGCCCCGCCCGCCGTTGCGCGAGTCCCCGGCCCAGGAGTACGCCGCCCACGCGTCCGCCGGGAGCGTGCTGGGCGCGGCGGCCACCCTGCTGGTCAAACACAACGGCGCCGAGGCCGCCGAGGCGGTGCTGGCCGGCTCGCCCAAGGCCGCCCGCTACGGCCCCGCCGCCTTCCACGCCGTACTCAGCGGGGCGCTCGCCCGCACCGGCGTGCTCGTGCGGTCCCCGGAGCGGCTGCGCCAGCTGGAGCTGGCCGGCACGGTCGTCCTGCACGCCGGCGCGCTGCGCACCGACGACGGCGAGGCGGACCCGTGGACCGAACCCGTGCTGGACGCGGCCCGCCGGGCCGGACTGCGCGTCGTGGTCGTGGACGATCCCGCGCTGGAGGACTTCACCGGCCTGGCCGACCAGGTCGTCGACGCCCGTCGCCCGTTGGACGACGTGGTCTACGAGGCGCGCGGCGAGTCGGGTGCCGTGCTGACGGTCGCCCGGGTGCGCGGCGCCGACGAGCACGACGTGCTGGCCGCCCTGAGCGGCAGCGACATCGCCCTCGCCCTCACGGACCGCGACGGCGCGGTCGTCTGGGGCGCCGACCTGCTCGCCCTGCACGGTCTGCCCGACGTGTGGCGGGTGCTGACCGCGATCCCCGCCGCCCGCGCGGTCGGCCGGCGGTCGCAGACCCTGGCCCGCTCCGGCGCCGCCCTGTCGGGCCTGCTCGTGGCGGTCGGCGAGTCCGGGCGCGGGCGGGGCCGCTGGGCCGCGCTGCCGGGGCTGCGGCATGCCCCCGTGGACCTCGGCGCCGCCTCCGCCCTGCTGTCCGGCACCCGGGCCGCGCTCGGCGTGGCGGCGGCCCGCGCCCCGCATCCGCGTCCGCGCGTCCACTGGCACGAACTGGACCCCGAGGAGGCCCAGGACCGGCTCGCGCACGAGCCCGTTGCCGAGGCAACCCCCTGGGAGGAGCTGACCGGCCGGGTCCGTGCGGTGGCCGCCGGAATCTCCCGGCATCCGGCCGCGGCGCCCGCGCGCTGGTCCTACCGGCTGGGCGCGGCCGTACGCGGCGAGCTCCACGACCCGCTCACCCCGGTGCTGGCCGTCGGCTCGGCCGCGTCGGCGATCCTCGGCTCCGTCGTGGACGCCCTGCTCGTCGTCGGCGCCCTCGATCTGAACGCGCTGGTCGGCGGCTTCCAGCGGATGCGCGCCGAGCGGGCGCTGTCCGGGCTGGTCGCGGAGCAGAAGCGCAAGGCCCGGGTCGTACCGCCGTCGGCCGAGGCACCCGCGGGCGGCACCCGCACGGTCGAGGCGGGCCGGCTGGAACCCGGGGACATGATCTACCTCAAGGGCGACGACGTGGTGCCCGCCGACGCCCGCCTGCTGTGGCAGGACGGCCTGGAGGTCGACGAGTCCGCGCTGACCGGCGAGTCGCTGCCGGTGGAGAAGCAGACGGATCCCACCCCGCACGCCCCCGTAGCCGACCGGCGCTGCATGGTCTTCGAGGGCACCACCGTGGTGGCGGGCCAGGCCCGGGCCGTCGTGGTCGACACCGGGGACCGCACCGAGGCCGCGCGCGCCGTCCATCTCGCCTCGCGTACGCCTCCGGCCGGCGGGGTGCAGGCCAGGTTGCAGGAACTCACGCGGCAGGCACTGCCGTTGACGCTGGCGGGCGGGGCCGCGGTGACCGGTCTGGCACTGTTGCGCGGCACCCCGATCCGGGAGGCGGTCAGCGGGGGAGTGGCGGTGGCGGTGGCCGCCGTACCCGAGGGCCTGCCCCTGGTGGCGACGGTCGCCCAGCTCGCGGCGGCCCGCCGGCTGAGCCGCGACGGCGTCCTCGTCCGCACCCCGCGCACGCTGGAGGCGCTGGGCCGCATGGACACCGTCTGCTTCGACAAGACCGGCACACTCACCGAGAACCGGCTGCGCCTGGTCCGCACCGCCGACGCGGAGGGCACCGTCCACCGCGCGGACGACGCCGGGTCGGCGGCCACGATCCGCGCCGCGGCCCGCGCCTGCCCCCAGGTCGACAGCGGCGCCGACCGGCCGGTGCACGCCACCGACGAGGCCGTGCTGGCCGCGGCGGGCCCGGACCCCGACTGGACCCAGCTCGCGGACCTGCCGTTCGAGGCGGCGCGCGGATACGCGGCCGCTGTCGGACGCGCCGGGGACGGGCCGGCGGTGCTCGTCGTCAAGGGTGCCCCGGAGACCGTGCTGCCCGCCTGCGCCGGTCTGCCCGCGCACGCCTCGGAGGCGGCCCATGCCCTGGCGGGCGGCGGCCTGCGGGTGCTGGCGGTGGCCGAACGGCGGCTCGGTGCGGGCGAGCAGGAGGACGACGTACTCGAAGAGCCGCTGCGGGACCTGGAGTTCACCGGGCTGCTGGCGCTGTCCGACGTACCGCGCGAGACGTCCACGGCGCTGGTGGAGGGCCTGACCGAGGCAGGCGTACGACCGGTCATGCTCACCGGTGACCATCCGCAGACCGCGCGGGCCATCGCCGCCGAACTGGGCTGGCCCGAGGACACCGTCGTGGTCACCGGGGACGAGCTGGCGGCGGCGGACCGGGCGGCCAGGGCCCGGATGCTCCGCGACGCGGGCGTGGTGGCGCGGGTGGCGCCCGAGCAGAAGCTCCAGGTCGTGGAGGCGCTGCGGGACGCGGGCCGGGTCGTCGGCATGGTCGGTGACGGCGCCAACGACGCCGCGGCCATCCGTGCCGCGGACATCGGGGTCGGCATCAACGCGCGCGGTTCGGCCGCCGCGCGCAACGCCGCCGACATCGTCCTCACCGACGACGATCTGACCGTCCTGATCGACGCGGTCGGCGAGGGCCGGGCCCTCTGGCACAGCGTCGCCGACGCCATCGCCATCCTGATCGGCGGCAACGGCGGCGAGGTCGGCTTCGGCATCCTCGGCACGCTGCTGTCCGGCCGGTCCCCGCTGTCCACCCGGCAGATGCTCATGGTGAACCTCTTCACCGACCTCTTCCCGTCGATGGCGGTCGCGGTGACCGAGAAGGACGACGAGCCCGGCGCGCTCCGGCGCACCGGATCGCCGGAGGACGCCTCCGCCGTCCTCGGTGACCCCCTGCTGCGGCAGATCCGGCACCGGGCGCTCACCACCTGTCTGGGTGCGGTGACGGCCTGGCTGATCGGCCGGTTCACGCCGGGCACCGCACGCCGCTCCAGCACGATGGCGCTGTGCGGGGTGGTCGGCACCCAGCTGGTGCAGACCTGGCTGGACCGGCCCGACAGCCGGCTGGTGCAGCTCACCTGCCTGGGCTCGGCCGCGGCGCTGGTCGCGGCGGTACAGATCCCGGGCGTGAGCCACGCCGTCGGCTGCACCCCGCTCGGCCCGGTCGCCTGGACCGGGGTGGTCGCGGCCATCGCCCTGGCCCTGGCGAGTCACCGCTCCCTGCCCCGCCTGGAGCAGACGATCACCCGCCTGCTCCCCAGCTGACGCCCATCTGCTGCCCGCCTGCCGACCGGCCCCGGCTTCGGCCGGTCGGCAGGCGGGCAGCTCCAGGCCCGGCGAACCTCAGACCGACCGCAGATACTGGTCCGGCACCCGCACCTGTGCGCCCAGTTCGCGGGCTGCGCGGCGGGCCCAGGAGGGGTCGCGGAGCAGCTCGCGGCCGAGGAGCACCACGTCGGCCTCGCCGTTGGCCAGGATCTTCTCGGCCTGTTCCGCCTCGGTGATCAGACCGACCGCGCCGACCGGCAGCGGGGTCTCGGCCTTCACCCGGGCGGCGAACGGCACCTGGTAGCCCGGGCCGGTGGGGATCTCGACGCGTGCGACATTGCCGCCGCTGGAGACGTCCAGCAGGTCGACGCCGTGGGCGTGCAGGTCACGGGCGAAGCGCACCGTGTCCTCGATGGTCCAGCCGCCGTCCTGGAGCCAGTCGGTGGCCGAGATGCGGAAGAGGACCGGCTTGTCCTCGGGCCACACCTCCCGTACGGCGTCGACGACGCCGAGGGCGAAGCGGGTGCGGTTCTCGTGCGAGCCGCCGTAGGCGTCCGTGCGCCGGTTGGAGTACGGCGAGAGGAACTCGCTGATCAGATAGCCGTGGGCGCCGTGGATCTCGACGACCTCGAAACCGGCGGCGAGTGCCCGGCGGGCCGCGGCCGCGAACTGGCCGGTGATCTCCTGGATCTGATCGACCGTCAGCTCGGCCGGCACCGGGTGGCCCTCGGCGAAGGGCACCGCGCTCGGGGCGACCGGCTGCCAGCCGTGCGCCTCCGGGCCGACCGGAGCGCCGCCCTTCCAGGGCCGCTCCGTGGACGCCTTGCGCCCCGCGTGCGCGAGCTGGATGGCCGGGACGGCGCCCTGGCCGGCGAGGAAGCGGGTGATCCGGCGGAACGCCTCCAGCTGGGTGTCGTTCCACAGGCCCAGGTCGTAGGGGGAGATCCGGCCCTCCGGCGACACGGCGGTGGCCTCGACGATGATCAGGCCGGTGCCGCCGGCGGCCCGCGCCGCGTAGTGCGCGAAGTGCCAGTCCGTCGGCGCGCCGGTGAGCGGGCCCTCGGGAGCGGCCGAGTACTGGCACATCGGGGGCATCCACACCCGGTTGGGGATGGTGGTCTCTCGCAGGGTGATGGGCTCGAAGAGCGCGCTCACGACGACTCCATTCGTCACGGGACCGCTGGGATCACTCATACGATAGTGCTCGTACTACGAGAGATGTCAAACTACGACCGCTCTCGTACAATGGTCGCAACCGAAGAGCCCTCCCGTGACGAAAGGCAGTCGCCGTGCCCGACACCGCCACCATCGGCCGCGAGCTGCCGCACCCGGCGTGCGACGAGATCCGGCTGGACGCGGTGCTGCACGCGCTCGCCGACCCGGTGCGGCTGCGGATCGTACGCGAACTGGCCGTGTGCGAGACCGAGTTGGCCTGCTCGTACTTCGACCTGCCGGTGACCAAGTCCACCTGCACGCACCACTTCCGGGTGCTGCGCGAGAGCGGGGTCATACGGCAGGTCTACCGGGGCACGGCCAAGATGAACGGCCTGCGCCGGGACGATCTAGACGGCCTCTTCCCTGGCCTGCTGGACAGCCTGCTCGCCGCCGCCGGCCGAGAGGCCTCCCGGCTCGGTGAGGATCTCTGAACCACCGCGCGCCGGAAGGTGGTTGAAGAGCAGGTTGAGTACGATCGCCGACAGGCAGCCCGCGCTGATGCCGCTGTTCATCACCGTCTGGAACCAGTCCGGGAACCGCGCGTAGACCGTCGGCACGCCCACCGGCAGCAGCCCGATCGCCACCGACACGGCCACCACCGTCAGATTGTGGTTGCCCGCGAAGTCGACCCGGGCCAGGGTCCGCAGCCCGCTCGCCGCGACCGTCCCGAACATCACCAGACCGGCCCCGCCGAGCACCGGCGCCGGGATCGCCGCGACCACCGCGCCCAGCTTGGGCAGCAGCCCGAGCAGCACCAGGATCCCGCCGGCCGCCGCGACCACCCAGCGGCTGCGCACCCGGGTCATGCCGACGAGGCCCACGTTCTGCGCGTACGCCGTGTACGGAAAGGTGTTGAACACCCCGCCGAGCACCGTCGACAGACCGTCCGCACGCAGCCCGTCGGCGAGTGAGTGCGGCTCGACCGGGCGCTCGGTCAGCTCGCCGACGGCGATCAGGTCACCGGTCGTCTCGGTCATGGACACCAGTGCGACCACCAGCATGGACACGATCGCGGACACCCTGAAGCGCGGCACCCCGAAGTGGAACGGCGTGCTGACCCCGACCCAGTCCGCGTCCCCGACCCCGCTGAAGTCGGTGAACCCGAACGGCACCGCGACCGCGAGACCCACCGCGATGCCGATCAGGACGGCGACCCGGGCGAGCGAGGGGGGCGCGAACCGCTGCACGGCCAGCACCACCAGCAGCACGAAGGCGGCCAGCGCCAGGTTCTTCGGCGCCCCGAAGTCCTGGGAGCCCGCCCCGCCCGCCGCCCAGTTGCCCGCGACGGGCAGCAGCGAGGCCCCGATGACGAGGATCACCGTACCGGTCACCAGCGGTGGGAAGAAGCGCAGCAGCCGGCCGAAGACCGGCGCGAGCAGCATGATCGCGAGCCCGGCCACGATCACCGCGCCGTAGATCGCGGGCAGTCCGCCGCCCGTCGTCCCGATGAGCACCATCGGGGACACCGCGGCGAACGTGCAGCCCTGCATGACCGGCAGCCGTACCCCGAACCGCCAGCACCCCACGCACTGGATCAGCGTGGCGATGCCGCACACCAGAAGATCGGCGGTGATCAGGTACGCCAGGTCGGCGGGCGACAGCTTCATCGCACCGCCCACGATCAGCGGGACGGCGACGGCGCCCGCATACATCGCGAGCACATGCTGGAGCCCGAAGGCGGCGAGCCGGCGTACCGGGGGTATGTGGTCGACGGGGTGCACGTCTGCGGTCGTGGCCATGGGGTCTCCATCAGCGGTGGGCGGGGAGTGGCATCCGGACAGGACGAGACCGTAGAGGCCATGAACAGTTTGTTGATTTCGGCGCTGTTGCCGGTCTGTGTCATGCCCATCGACGGCTGGCGGGCGGTTCCGCTCCCGTCACGCCGGCCGGGCCGCCGCCAGGAGCGTGTCCCAGTCGGCCAGCTTGACCACGCCCCGCCCCAGCCGGGCCCCCAGCTCCGCCTCGGCCCGCTCGATCGCCAGCCAGCCGCTCCACGGCACCGGGTCGAACCCGGCCGCCCGCAGCGCCGCCACGGGATCCGCCGGCACCGCCGCGCGGGCGAGGGCGTCCGCGTCCGCGAGCAGCGAGGCCGCCGTCTCCTTGGCGCAGGGCCGGTTGGTGCCGATGACACCGGTCGGGCCGCGCTTGATCCACCCGGCGACGTACTCGCCGGGCACGGGCACGCCGCCGCGCACGACCCGCCCGCCCACATGCGGCACGGTGCCGCGCTCCGGGTCGAACGGCAGCCCCTCCAGCGGCAGCCCGCGATAGCCCACCGAGCGCAGCACCAGCTGTGCGGGCAGCTCCTCGTACCGGCCGGTGCCGGTGACCCCGCCGTGCCCGTCCGGCGCGGTCCGTTCGAACCGTACGGCCCCCACCCGGCCGTCCTGCGCGAGCAGGGCCACGGGCCGCAGGAAGAACCGCACGCCGATCCGCCGGGCGGCCGGCGCGGGCGGCCGGTCCGCCCAGCCGCGCAGCACCTCCAGATTGCGCCGCTGCACGGCGGGCAGCGCGGCCGGATCGACCGGCTCCCGCATCAACTCGTCCCGGTCCACGTGCATCTGGCAGTCCGCCAGCCCGCCCAGCTCGCGCAGCTCCTTGGTGGTGAAGCGGGCCTGGGCCGGACCGCGCCGGCCCACCATGTGCACCTCCGTGACGGCGCTCGCCGCCAGCGCGTCCAGGGCCGCCTGCGGCATGTCCGTCGGCCGCAGCTCCGCCGCGGCACGCACCAGCATCCGGGCGACGTCCACCGCCACGTTGCCGACGCCGATCACCACCGCGGAACGCACCCCGCGCAGGAAATCGGTGGCCCCGGCGTCCGGATGCGCGCTGTACCAGGACACGAACTCGGTCGCCGACCAGCTGCCCGGCAGCTCCTCGCCGGGAATGCCGAGCCGTCGGTCGCCGGCGGCGCCCACGCAGTACACCACCGCGTGGTACAGCCGCCGTAGCAACGCCACCGGGACCCCGCCGGGCCCGCCCACCCGGAGTCCGCCGAGGAAGCGCACCCGGTCATGCTCCAGCACCGTGCGCAGACTGCCCTGGAGGGACTTGATCTTCTCGTGGTCCGGGGCGACGCCGTAGCGGACCAGGCCGTACGGGCACGGCAGCCGGTCCAGCACGTCCACGTGGACCCCTGGATCTTCCTGCACCAGGCTCTGGGCGGTGTAACACCCGCTCGGCCCGGAACCGACGACGGCGACACGCAGCACAGCGGTACTCCCTGCCCGAGGGGATGGTGTCCGGACGGTTCCAGCATGGCACCGGCGGGCCCGCGGGGGGCAGAGGCCGGCGGGGTGATCCGAAAGCGTGTCTTCGTATGGAATGCCAGGGAATCTGATCATGCGGTTACGTTGCCCGTGTGCTGGAAGCATCCCCTGGCCGTGGTGCACGAGGGCCGGGTCTCCATCGAGGACGTCAGGGCCCGGCCCGCGCTGTGCACGAGGGCGCGCGGGGCGCGCGGCCGTCCTGGCCGCGCGGGATCGAGGGGCGCTGGCCGGTGGCGCAGGAGTACCGCGCCGCGCAGGACGAGGGCGTCGCCCCTGTGCTCGCCGTGATGCACGCGACGGGGCACAGCCGCCGGCGTTCCCTCCGGCTGATCCCCCAGGCGCGGGACGCGGGTTACCTGACTCCACGTCACGCGCGCTGCTGGAGAGGGGATTTCAGGGCCGGGATTCCGGCTGCTCCTCCGTGGCGAAGAACCGGGACAGATCCCGCTCCCGGCCGTCCGCGCCCCGCTCGCTCTCCGGCGGCGCCCCCGACTCCCAGTCCAGACCGTACCGTTGGAACAGCTCGGCGCGCAGGGCCGGGACGGGCATCGGCACGCCCGGCACCAGCGCCGAGTACACCGCACCCATCAACAGGGCCCGCAGCAGCGGGTAGTCCACCACCACCTCCGCAGAGCCGTACCGGGCGACGGTGTCACTGAGCAGTTCGGCCAGCCGCTGCTGCTCCGGACACTGCACGAACCCCTCCGCCTGGAGCAGCCCCGCCATGTGCTGGCGCATCAGCACCGGGCGGTCGCGGGCCAGGCCCAGGATCGCGTCGATGGCCCGGGCCAGCCGCTCCCGCCCGTCCTCCGTGCGCGGCTCCCGCTCCAGAGCCTCCTCCAGCGTGCGATGCATCAGCCGGTGCACCGCGGACTGCACCAACTGGCGCTTGCCGGGGAAGTAGTACGACACCAGACCACGCGCAGAACCGGCCCGGTCCGCGATGTCGCCGAGCGTCGTGGCCTCGAACCCGCGCTCGTCGACCAGCTCCACGGCGGCCTGCAACAGCCGCTCCCGGGAACGCCGCCGCAACTCTTCATTGACCGAGGCGCTGCGCGGGGACATCCTGTAACTCCTGCGTTGACTGGCTGCCAGCCAACTATACTCAACGCACCAGGCACCGCCATGGGCGAGGCCTGTCGAAAGCTGCCGTCCGTCTGGGACGACACGGGGGATCGTCTCAGACGGACGGCGCACACCCTGGCAGGACCGGAAAATACGCGAACACGCCGCCATGCTCCGCCAATTGCCGACTCGTCAGCCGACCAGGTCCAGCACCGGGAGCAGGGCGTCGGGCCGGTGGGAGACCGGCAGATGGTCCACGAAGTGCACACGGCAGCCGAGCGCGGTCGCACCGCCGTCCGCCGGCCTGTTGTCGCCGACCATCAGCACCTGCCGCGGATCGGCGTCAAGCGCCGCACAGGCGGCGGAGAACAGCCGCGGATCCGGCTTCTGCACCCCGTACTCGTACGACAGCACATAGGCGTTCACATACGGGTCGAGCCCGTGCTCGCGGAAGACCGGCCGCAGATCCCAGGCGATGTTGCTGACGACCCCGACGCCGATGCCCCGCTCGCGCAGCGTCCGCAGCACCTTCCCGGCGTCCGGGTACGGCGTCCACGCCGAGGGCGACATATGCCGCTCGTACAGCGCGTCGTGCAGGGCGGGATCGGGCAGCGGAACCAGGCGGGACAGGCCCGTGTAGGCGGCCCGGTGCGCCTCCGCGCTCTCGTCCCGCACCGCCCAGACACCGGCCAGCTCGGCCGGCAGCCGCACCGGCTCGGCACCGCCCGGCAGCGCACCGGCCGCTTCCAACGCCTCTGCGGCCGCCGCCAGTTCGGGCTCGCTCAGGGTGACACCCGTGTCGTCGAGCGCGGCACGCAGCCAGGATTCGGTGGACTCGACGCGGAACAGCGTCCCGGAGAAGTCGAAGAGTACGGCGGTCATGGTCCGGACTCTATCCGGATGGCCCGGCGGCAGTTCCGTCCGGTCCGCCCACGGCCACTCCCACATCATCACGGCCGACGTCACCGGCAGCGCGCCGAACATGCCCGTGTGGCGGGTGGCCTTCCGCGGTCAGCCCAGTGCACGCAGCCCCGGGACCAGCGCCACCACGACCGGGACCGCCGGTACCAGCGCGGCGACCGCCGTCAGCCGTAGCCGGTGCAGTACCGGGAGCCGCTCCGGGGGAGCCAGCAGCCGGTGGACGCGGTGGGGGACGTGGGCCTGCGGGGTCGGCACCGGGCCGAACACGCCCCGCTCCTCGTTGAGTTCGACCAGGGCGAGGGCGGTGGTCAGCCGGCCGAAGCGGCGTGAGGCCGTGTCGTCGGCGGCCAGCTCGACCAGCCGGTGCATCTCGTCGCGGAACGCCGCGAACACCGGCACCTGCGGAAAGCCGCCCGCCAGCGCGGCCGAGCAGTGCAGCAGCCAGTCGTGCCGGGCCTGTGCGTGCCCCTGCTCATGGGCGAGCAGAGCGTCCAGTTGACGCCCCTTCAGGCGACGCAGCGCGGCCGTGGTGACGACCAGCCGGGGCGCTGCGCCGGGCAGCCACCAGGCGTCCGGGCGCTCACCCTCCAGCACCAGCAGCCGGCCGCCCGCCGCTTCCTCGCCCGGCAACAGCGGTGCCATGAAACGCAGTTCGGCCCGCCTGGCCTGCGACCGCGCCCGGGCCCGTACGACCTCGCGGACCAGCATCGCAAGGCTCCACAACCCGCCGCAGGCGAGCAGCAGGGCGGTGGCCGCGGCCCAGGTGCCGGCCGTACCGAGGGCGTACGCGTCCACCACCGCGGGCGGAGCCGTGGCGAACAGATGCCCGCGCACCGCCTGCCAGGCCGCCGCCGCGCTCAGCGTCATCGACAGCGCGCAGCACAACAGCACGGCCGCCACGACGCACTGCCACACCCAGAGGGCGACGACGGGCTCACGGTCCGGCCAGTCGGCCCGGGCGAGCAGCCGCGGGGCGACGACGGCGGTGAGGGCGCCGAGCAGCAGCAGGGTCACGGGGACCATCATGGGCAGCACCCTACGAGCGGGCGGCCGCCCGGCGGTACGGTCCCCGGCCGCGAAGTGACGCAGGCAACGACGGCACGTCCGGCCGGGAACTCACAGCGCGAGCAGCATCGCGACCATGCCGATCCCCATCGACAGCCGGCACGCCCGCGCCAGCTCCGGGCGGTCGCCCCAGCGCCGGTCCGCCGTCCCGCCGGCGGAGGCCGCGGCCGGTACCAGGCGGGCGCCGGAGCACAGGACGTACGCCGTGAAGTAGACCAGGAGCGCACCGGTGACCAGCGGCACCCCGGCCCCGCCGTGCACATGGTGGGCGGCGGGCGGCTGCGCGGCCATCGCCGCCGCCATGTAGACCATCGCCGCCGCCCCGACCAGATGGTGCAGATGGTGCGGGCTGCTGCGCGCGGTCCACAGCGCGTGCAGTGCCGCCGCGCCGAACACGGCCGCGTACGCCGGCCACGCCCAGCCCGGGGGAGTGAACACCGCGGCCGGTATCGCCATCGCGGCCATCCCGAAGCCCATCAGCGCCTCGCCGCCCGCGGCCCGGCGCTGCTCCTCGACGCTGCTGCGCATCCGCAGCAGACAGTACGCCCCGGTCGCCGCGCACAGGGCGACCAGCAGCCAGGCGGCCGGAACCGGTCCGTGCACGCGCACCTCCCCGCTCGACGCTGGACGGTCGGTCGAGGGATGCCATGCCCGGGCGGCGCAGAGCGCACCCGAGCGCACGGGTGTACACGGGGGGCACTCGGCGGAGCGCACCCCGCCGGGAGCGCTCAATGCTTCACGAGTAAAACACCTGCTAAATTAATAGCATGAGCAGTGCTACCCCCCACCGACTTCCGCTCGCCGGAGCCCTCCGGCTCGGCCGGCCCGCCGACATCTGGTTCAAACCCGCCCTGAGCGTGGTCGCCGCCGTCGCCCCGCCGAACCTGGCCCTGCTCGCACTCGGCCGTCTCGACCTGGCCATGTACACGATGGCCGGGTCGCTGTGCGCGCTGTACGCCCACAACCGGCCCTACGCCGCCCGGGCACGCACCCTCGCCTGGGTGGTGCTCGGCATGGTCGGCGGCCTCGCCGTCGCCCTGCTCGCCGCCTCGCTCACCAGCGACGCCGTCGTCCTCGTCGCCGTCGGCGCCCTGCTGGCCGCCGTACAGAAGACCGTGTGCGACGCCACCCGGATCGGCCCGCCCGGCCATGTGGTGCTCACCTTCATCAGCTCCGCCGCGCTCTTCGCACCCCAGACCCTCGGCGGGATTCCCGGGCACCTCGGGCTGGCCCTGGCCGCCGGAGCCTGGGCCTGGCTCATCGGCATGGCACCCGGACTGCTCCGCCCGCACGGCCCGGAGCGCCGCGCCACCGCGCAGGCCCTGAACGCCGTCGCCGCATACGCCGCCACCCACGCCGCCACCCACGGCACCGGCACCGGCACCGGCGACGGCCACGCCCGGGCCCGCGCCGCGAGCGCCGCCGCCGTGCACGCCGCCTGGCAGGCGCTGCTCGCCGCCGGCCCCCGGCCCGACCGCACCCGCCGCGCCCTCGAACGGCTCCTGGTCCGCGCCGAGGTGGCCCTCGCCGCACCCGCCGACACCGACCCCGCACGGCTGCGCGCCTGGGCCCGCGCCCTGCGCGGCACCGGCCCGGTCCCCGGCGTCGGGATCCCGGCCGAGGCGGCGGCCGAACTCCTCGGCGTCGACATCGAACTCGCCACCCCCCGGCCGCCGTTGCGGCGCCGCCTCGCCCCGCTCGCGCCGCTCGCCGTACGCACCGCGACCGGCTGCGCCCTCGCCGGCTACGCCTCCCTCGCCCTCGGCGTCGGCCGCCCTTACTGGGCGCTGGTGACCGCCGCCTCCCTGTACCAGGCCAACGTCACCCTCACCTGGAGCCGGTGCGTCCAGCGGGTCGTGGGCAACCTCGTCGGAGTGCTCGCCTTCGCCGCCCTCGTCCCGCTCACCCGGGTCCACCCGGCCGCCCTGGTGCTGTGCTGCCTCGCCCTCAACTTCGGCGCCGAGGCGCTCATCGGCCGCAACTACTGGCTCGGCACCGTCTGCGTCACCCCGATGGCCCTGCTCATCACCGAGTTCGCCCGCGCCCAGAACCCGGCCGAGCTGATCACCGAGCGGGTCGGGGACACCCTCGTGGGTGCCGTGGCCGGCTTCCTCGCCGCCGTCGTCGTCACCAACCGGCGCGCCGGAGAACGCCTGGACCACGCGTTGACCGCGGCGGACCGCGCCCGGGAGAGCGCCGCCCGGCTGCTCGCCGAACCAGATCCCTCGCCCGGCGCCCTGGAGACCGCCCGCCGCAGCCTCGCCGCCGCCCTGGTCGAGCTGCGCGCCGTCGCGGACGCCGCCGCCGGCGAGTGGTGGCAGCGCGCCCTGCCCACGGAGCGGGTCGTGCGCACCGAACAGTCCGGACACCGTACGCTCGCGGCGACGGTACGGCGCCAGGGCCTCGTACCGCAGGACCACGCACCGGTCCAGGCGCGGGCGGTCGCAGGCCGCGACCCGGACAGCACGACGGAGGACACCAGGCCATGACGGCGACGAACGGCGCACCGGCAGCCGGCGGCGGGGCATCCGGAACCGACACCGCGCACACCGACACGGCGCGCGGCGACACGGTCGCCGCCGTCGTCCGGCAGTGGCGCGCCGTCCACCCGGAGCTGCCCACCGGGCCCATGGAGATCATCGGCCGGATCAACCGCTGTGCCGCGCTCCTCCAGCAGGCCGAGGACGCGCCGCTGCGCCGGGCCGGGCTCAGCCGAGCCGAGTTCGACCTGCTGGGCGCGTTGCGCCGCACCGGCCACGAGCTGACGCCGGGGGAACTGGCCCGGGAGACCTTCTCCTCGGGGGCCGCCGTCACCAAGCGGCTCAAGCAGCTGACGGAGCGCGGACTGGTCGAACGGCGTGGCGACACCCGGGACCGCCGGGTCGCGCACGTCCGGCTCACCGATGCCGGCCGCGACCTCGTCGACGGCATCCTCCCCGAGCAACTCGCCTACGAGACGGGCGTACTGTCCGTCCTCACCCCCGACGCCCAGCACGAAGTGGCCTCCCTCCTCTCCGAGCTGCTCACCGGCCTCGAGGGCCGCTCTCCCTGGTAGAGCGAAGCGGCCGCGGTCCCGGCGGGGTCGCAGCCGACCTCCAGCACCCGCCGGGACCGGTCGTACGTCGGGCATGAGGGGAAGCCCGGCCACGCCCCGGCGGGGATATCGCCCGGCCCCCCGGGCAGCGACGGCCGCGGGCTAGATCCCCGGGCGGTACCGCAGGGGATGGTCCGCCGGGATCTCCACCAGGACGATCGGGACGCCGTCCGGGTCGGCGATCCACATCTCGATCAGGCCCCAGGGCTCCCGGACCGGCGGCCGTACGATCTCCACGCCCTTGGCCCGCAGTTCCTCGGCCGCGGCCGAGGCGTCCGCCACCTGGAGCCAGAGCCGTACGGCGGGGGAGGGCGGGGTGTCGGAGCGGCCGGAGACCTCCAGGAAGCCGCCACCGAGGAAGTAGACCGTGCCGCGCTCGGAGCCCTCGCCGAACTCCCGGTAGACGGAGAGGCCGAGCTGTCCGCCGTAGAAGGCACGGGAACGTTCGGGGTCGGTGGGCCGCAGAAGCGTCCGGCTGCTGAGAACGTGCACCATGCAGGCGGAGCCTAGTGGCAGGGTTACCCTCGGACCAGCCCGAGCCACGCCCGAGATCGGAGAACGCCCCATGGACACCGCCGCCACCGGACTCATCTTCCGGGACGCCACGGACGCCGACGTCGACGCCCTCGTCGCGCTGGTCGAGTCGGCCTACCGCGGGGACGCCAGCCGGGCCGGGTGGACCACCGAGGCGGACATCCTGGAGGGGCAGCGGACCGACCCCGAAGGCGTGCTGGAGATCATCAAGTCGCCCGACAGCCGGTTGCTGACGGTCGAGCAGGACGGCCGGATCGTCGCCTGCTGCCAGCTCGAACACCGCGGCGCGCACGCCTACTTCGGCATGTTCGCGGTCAGCCCGGAACTCCAGGGCGCGGGACTCGGCAAGACCGTCATAGCGGAGGCCGAGCGCCGGGCCGCCGCGACCTGGGGGGCCACGGAGATGCACATGACGGTCATCTCGGTGCGCGAGGACCTCATCGCCTGGTACGAGCGCCGCGGCTACCGCCGTACGGGACGGATGACGCCGTTCCCGTACGGCGACGAGCGCTTCGGCATCCCGCAGCGCGACGACCTCCGGTTCGAGCTGCTGGTCAAGCAGCTGGGCTGAGCACCGGCGGCGCGCGTCAGGCCGTGAAGCGGCCGGTGCGCTTGATGTCGGGATAGTCGGTGGTCGCGCCGTCCAGCTCCAGCGCGCGGACCAGCCGCAGGTGTTCCTGGGTGTTGACCACCCAGCCGAAGATCCGCAACCCGGACGCGCGGGCGTGCTCGACGATCTCCAGGGTGATCCGGCGGATGTTCAGGCACAGGGTCGCCGCGCCCACCGCCACCGCGCGCTCCACCACGTCCGTGCCGTACCGGCCGGCGACCAGGGCCGTACGCACGCCCGGTACCAGCCGGGCGATCTCGGCGACCGCCGCGTCGTGGAACGAGGACACCTCCACCCGCCCCACCAGGTCCCGCGCGTGCAGCACCTCGGCCAGCGCGCGGGCCGCCGCCACATCCTTGATCTCGGCCTGCACCGGCAGGCTCACCGCGTCGAGCACCTCCTCGAACACCGGCACCTGCTCCCCGCGCCCCGCGTCCAGGGCGCGCAGTTCGGCGAGGGTCTTCTCGGCGATCGGCCCGGTGCCGTCCGTCGTCCGGTCCACCTCGGCGTCGTGCATGACGACGAGCGCGCCGTCCTTGCTCAGATGCAGATCGAGTTCGATCAGGTCCAGGCCGGCCTGCTGCGCGGCGACGAAGGAACGAAGGGTGTTCTCGGGCTCGACGCCCATGACCCCGCGGTGACCGATGGTGAGGAAGTTCAAGGCTCGACTCGCTTCCGTCGACAGCGGCTCGGCGACGCTCGCAGCCTAACCGCCGGGGATGCGAAGACCCCGTATGCGCGCGGGCGGGCGCCCGGCGCGCGTCGACTGGCCGGTTTCCGACTGGGCCGTGACCCTGTGGCGGGCGCGTCGCTCCCGCCGCCACGGGCCGGCTCGGACCCTCTCGCGCCCTCGCCCGCACCGACGGAAGTGACCGTCGTCACGGTTTCAGACCGCAAAAACATCCGTGATCGACGGTCTCCGCAGAAAAATTTCCTGGTCAAGCTCTTGATGAGTGAAACGGGGTATGCATACGGTGTCCATACGCGAGGTTCTCCCGTGGAGGATGGGACATGACGGAAATTCTTGTGCAGGCGAGTGCGGAGGGGCGGCTTTCTCCGCTGACCAGGGTTGTTGAGCACCCGGCCTGGCCCCAGCTCAAGGATGCCGTGGAGCAGATTCGGCCATGGCAGTCGAAGGACGGGTCGATCGACTTCGACGCCGAGGGTGCCCCGGCGAAGGCGGACGCGGAGGCGGCCGTGCACCGGGTCATGGACGCGGTCGAGCAGCTCTCCCCGCTGCTCCCGCACGACGCCGCGTACCACGCGGCGCTGGTGAAGGACCTGCGCCGGTGGGCCGAGGGCGGCTTCGAGGTGCCGGACTTCCTGGACTCCCTGCTGGCCTTCCAGCCCGCCGCCCAGCGCGCGGACGGCCTTCAGCACCTGGTCGTCTTCCCGATGTACACGCAGAACGGCAACCCGGACCGCAACCTCGAGGCGGTCGTGCTGCGCATGGTCTGGCCGGAGTGGCTGGCCGAGCTGGAGCGCACCCGCTACGACAACCCGCTCTTCTGCGGCATCACGTTCGAGGACTTCACCTCCGGCTACGACACCAACTCGGCCGTCCTCTTCCCGGAGACCATCGCCGTCCGCGAGGCGCCGGAACGTTTCTCCTGGGGTGGCATCTTCTGTGACCGCGAGGCCGCGCGCTTCCGCCGGGTCACCGAGGCCGCCGTCGACCTGCTGGGCCTGGAGCTGCCCGAGGACATCGCCGCGATGGTCCACGACCAGAAGCGCTGCGAAGAGGCCTTCGTGCTCTGGGACATGGTCCACGACCGCACCCACAGCCACGGCGACCTGCCGTTCGACCCGTTCATGATCAAGCAGCGCCAGCCGTACTGGATGTACGGCCTGGAGGAGCTGCGCTGCGACCTCACCGCCTTCAAGGAGGCCGTGAAGCTCCAGGCGGACGGTGTCCCGCAGGCCCGTGACGTGCAGTACGCGGTGCTCTTCGACCGGATGTTCCGCTTCCCGGTCACCGGCGACCGCAACCGCAACTACGACGGCCTCGGCGGTCAGCTGCTCTTCGCGTACCTGCACAAGCACGAGGTCCTGCGCTGGACCGACAACAAGCTCTCCATCGACTGGGAGCGCGCCCCGCAGGTCACCAACCAGCTGTGCGCCGAGATCGAGAAGCTCTACAAGGACGGCATCGACCGCCCGAAGCTGGTGCACTGGTTCGCCGGCTACGAGCTGGTCTCCACCTACCTCGCCCCGCACCCCGGCTCCACGTGGGCCAAGGGGCCCGACGCCCTGGACCTGACCCAGCCGCCGCGCAAGCTGGTGGACGACGTGCTGCCGGACGAGTTTCCGCTGAGCATGTTCTATGAGGCCCTGTCCAAGAAGCTGAAGAACGTGATCGCCTCCACCAAGGGCATCACGGCCGACAGTGCCGAGCGGATCGCCGCGTGAGCGACCGCGTCCAGAACACGCTTGCTCTGAAGGGGAAGAAGATGGCGGGGAACGGGGCTCTCAGCGGTGCGGTGATCGCGGTGGCCGGTGCGGGCGGGCCCGCGGGGCGGGCGGCGCTGATCCGGCTCGCCGAGGCCGGTGCGACGGTCGTCGGCTCGGACAACAACCCCGAGCGCCTGGCGGAGGCCGTGGACGCGGCCCGCTATGCGCGCGGTGGTGCCACGGTCACCGGTGAGACGGTCGACCTGCTCGACCTCGGCTCGACCCGGGAGTGGGCCGCGCGCATCGAGAAGGAGCACGGCCATGTGGACGGCCTGGTCCACCTGGTCGGCGGCTGGCGCGGCGGCGCGGCCTTCGCCGACTCCAGCCTGGAGGACTGGGACCTGCTGGAGAAGCTGCTCGTCCGTACCGTGCAGCACACCTCCCTGGCCTTCTACGAGCCCCTCCAGCGCAGCGACCGGGGCCGCTATGTGCTGATCAGCGCCGCCGGCGCGTCGAAGCCCACCGCGGGCAACGCGGCCTACTCCGCGGCCAAGGCCGCCGCCGAGGCCTGGACGCTCGCCATGGCCGACGGCCTCCGCAAGGCCGGGGGCGAGGAGGGCCCGCGGTCGGCGGCTGCCATCCTGGTGGTGAAGGCACTGGTGCACGACGCCATGCGCGCCGAACGCCCCAACGCGAAGTTCGCGGGCTTCACGGACGTCAAGGAGCTGGCCGAGGCCATCGAGGGCGTCTGGAGCAAGCCCGCCGCAGAAGTGAACGGAAACCGTCTGTGGCTGACCGAGAAGCCGTGAACCCTCCCAAGACCGACGCGCGTCGTCATCACGACCCCGAGGTCCGCGGTTTCGCCAGTGACAACTACGCCGGCGCCCACCCGGAGATCCTGGCCGCCATAGCCCTGGCGAACGGCGGTCACCAGGTGGCCTACGGGGACGACGACTACACGGAGCACCTCCAGAAGATCATCCGCAGCCACTTCGGCGCCTCCGCCGAGGCCTTCCCGGTCTTCAACGGCACCGGCGCGAACGTGGTCGCGCTCCAGGCGGTCACCGACCGCTGGGGCGCGGTGATCTGCGCGGAGAGCGCGCACATCAACGTGGACGAGGGCGGCGCCCCCGAGCGGATGGGCGGCCTGAAGCTGCTCACCGTGCCCACGCCCGACGGCAAGCTCACGCCCGAGCTGATCGACCGGCAGGCCTGGGGCTGGGAGGACGAGCACCGCGCCATGCCCCAGGTGGTGTCGATCACCCAGAGCACGGAGCTGGGCACGCTCTACACGCCCGAGGAGATCCGCGCGATCTGCGAGCACGCCCATGCGCACGGCATGAAGGTGCACCTGGACGGCTCCCGTATCGCCAACGCCGCCGCCTCCCTGAACGTGCCCATGCGCACGTTCACCAACGCGGTCGGCGTCGACATCCTGTCGCTCGGCGGTACCAAGAACGGCGCCCTGTTCGGGGAGGCCGTCGTGGTCCTCAACCCGGACGCGGTGCGCCGGATGAAGCATCTGCGCAAGCTGTCCATGCAGCTGGCGTCCAAGATGCGCTTCGTGTCGGTGCAGCTGGAGGCGCTGCTCGCCAAGGACCTGTGGCTGCGCAACGCCCGGCACGCCAACGAGATGGCGCAGCGGCTCGCCGAGGGCGTCCGTGCGGTCCACGGCGTGGAGATCCTCTACCCGGTGCAGGCCAACGGCGTCTTCGCCCGGCTCCCGCACGACGTGAGCGAGCGCCTGCAAAAGCGGTTCCGGTTCTACTTCTGGGACGAGGCCGCCGGCGTGGTGCGCTGGATGTGCTCCTTCGACACCAGGGAAGAGGACGTCGACGCGTTCGTGGCGGCGCTCAAGGAAGAGATGGCGCGCTAGAACAGAGTGCATAGGGCTTCGGCGCATAGGTATGCGGTCACCTGAAAAGTCATTGACTGGCGGGTGATCGCATTTCTATGCTCTGCGGGCATGGAGCTGATCCAGAACACTGCCGACCTGTCCGCATATCTGGCCGCCGACGAGGCCATCGACCACCAGCATCCGGTGGTGCGGGAGACGGCCGCCCGTCTCGCCCAGGGGGCCGCGGATTCGTATGCCTATGCGCAGGCCGCCTTTGAATTCGTCCGGGACACCATCCCGCACTCCGCCGACGCCGGCGATCCGCGCGTCACCTGGCGCGCCTCCGACGTCCTGGAGCAGCGCACCGGCATCTGCTACGCCAAGGCGCACGCGCTGACGGCCCTGCTGCGGGCGGAGGACATCCCCACGGCGCTGTGCTACCAGCGGCTGATGCACGACGACGGCAGCGGCCACGCCCTGCACGGCCTGGTCGCGGTGCGCTTCCACGGCGCCTGGCACCGGCAGGACCCGCGCGGCAACAAGCGGGGTGTGGACGCGCGCTTCTCCCTGGACGGCGAGCGGCTGGCCTGGACCGCCGATCCCGCGCGCGGTGAGCGGGACTGTCCGGGGCTGTTTGCCGCCCCGCATCCGGCGGTCCTCGACGTACTCAAAGCTGCCCCGGACCGGGCTCATTTGTGGGAGACGCTCCCCGCCACCCTCTGATGCCTCACCTGGGGCGGGCCGTCGCCCGGGCGCTCGCGCCGCAGGGGTCGCGGGGGCGGCGTGCGCGTCAGTGCGCCTCGGCCGCGCGCAGCTGGTCCGCCGTCGGCGCCGTGCCGCCGAGGTGCGCGGGGAGCCACCAGGAGTCGCCGGAGTCCTTCGGGCGGCCCGGGTAGGCGCGCTGCGCGGCCTCCAGCAGCTCCTGGACGCGCTCGCGCAGCCGCCGGGTGATGGCGCCGGCGTACTGGTCGCGGGGCGCCTCGACGGGCTCGCCGACGCGGATGGTGACAGGCAGGTGGCTGCGCTTGAAGTTGCGCGGCTGACCCTTGGTCCACAGCCGCTGGGTGCCCCACACCGCCATCGGGACCAGCGGCACACCCGCCTCCTGCGCGAGCCGCGCCGCACCCGACTTGAAGCTCTTCAGGGTGAAGGACTGCGAGATGGTGGCCTCCGGGAACACCCCGATCACCTCGCCGGAGCGCAGCGAGTCCAGGGCGTGCGCGTACGCCTCCTCGCCCTGCTTGCGGTCCACCGGGATGTGCTTCATGCCGCGCATCAGCGGCCCGGAGACCTTGTGCCGGAAGACCGACTCCTTGGCCATGAAACGCACCAGGCGCTTCTGCGGCAGCGCGGCCAGACCGTTGAAGATGAAGTCCAGGTAGCTGATGTGGTTGCTCACCAGGACGGCACCGCCGGACCGTGGGATGTTCTCCGAGCCCTGGCAGTCGATCTTGAGGTCCCAGACCTTGAACATCGTCTTGGCGAAACCGACGACGGGACGGTAGACCAGCTCTGCCATAGGTGGGACAGGCCCTTTCTGCTCTGCTCGGGAAAGGGGCTCCCGGCGGGAAAGTTACGCAGCCGTAGGTTTACGGCGTCTCGCAGATCGTGCCCGAAGAACGGACGGACAGCCAGTCCTGGCGCCCCGGAGTGGCGAGATCCTCGTCACGTCGGCCTACATCCCACCTCGTATCTTTAAGTCCCCTTTACGCTGGTGTCGATGCGCAGAGGCGGCGGAACCGGAGGTCGAAGGTGCGTGGGCGGGACGACGTGAGGCGGCTGGAGGCGGCCGAACTGGGCGGCGAACTCGGTGAGCGGGCCACCCTGGTCCAGTTCTCCAGCGCCTTCTGCGCGCCCTGCCGGGCCACCCGGCGCATCCTCGGCGAGGTGGCCGCGATGGTGCCTGGCGTGACCCACGTGGAGATCGACGCGGAGGCCCGCCTGGACCTCGTACGCGCCCTGCGCATCCTCAAGACGCCCACCGTGCTGGTGCTCGACGCGGCGGGCCGGGAGGTGCGGCGCGCCGCCGGACAGCCCCGCAAGGCCGACGTCATCGCGGCCCTGGGTGAGGCGGTCTGAGGGGGTTTCGGATCACCGTGAGGGATCTCCCAGTTCGCAGGCCGCACTTGACGGCGCACACCGGCTATCGTCAGCCTGACCGTATGCCGATCGATCTCCTTCTCCACGGACGGGCCCACGTCGACCTCGCCCGCACCGCGAGCGCCTGCTGTCCGGGGCGTTGAGCAGCCACCGCCCCGCTCGTCCCGCCCGGCAGAAGGACAACTCCATGACGGCCACGCCCGATCTCGGCACCCACCAGCTCGCCTCCCCCGACCTGCTGCGCTCCACCTTCCGCCGGCACGCCGCCGGTGTCGCGGTGATCACGGCGCGCGGCGCCTCCGGCCCGGTCGGCTTCACCGCCACCTCCCTCACCTCGGTCTCCGCCGAACCGCCGATGATCTCCTTCGGTATCGGCACGGGCGCGTCCAGCTGGCCCGCGATAGCCGAGACGGACCACGTCGGCATCCATCTGCTCGGCGAGCACCAGACCGAGCTGGCCACCACCTTCGCCCGCAGCGGCGCCGACCGCTTCGGCGCGCCCACCGCCTGGCGCGAGGGCCCGGAGGGCGTTCCCCTGCTCGACGACGTGCTGGCCTGGCTGGTCTGCCGGATCGTCGGCCGGGTGCCCGCCGGTGATCACCGCATCGTGCTGGCCGAGGTCGTCCTCGGCGACCCCTCCGGCTCCGGCCGCCCGCTCCTCTACCACCAGGGGCGCTTCAACGGTCTGCGGGATTGATCACGCCCTCCCCGCCTGCACGGCCGTCCAGTTCCGGTTACGCTGCGTTGCGAAGGTCACAGTTCAAAGCGCTTGCTTAGCGGGCAGGAACTGGGTGTACTGACGAGTAATATTTCGGTCGGAGCGCGCCGACGCCCCGACCGGGATCGGCCGCTTCAGGCGCCTATGCTGCCTGCAAGAGGCAGCCAGGAAATGACGATGCAGTAGGAGAGCCGGCGTGAGCTTGAGGATCGTTGTCACTGTGAAGTACGTGCCCGACGCCACTGGCGACCGGCACTTCGCCGATGACCTGACCGTCGACCGCGACGACGTGGACGGTCTGCTCTCCGAGCTGGACGAGTACGCGGTCGAGCAGGCGCTGCAGATCAAGGAGAACGCGGACGACGACGCCGAGATCACCGTTCTCACGGTCGGTCCGGAGGACGCCAAGGACGCGCTCCGCAAGGCCCTGTCGATGGGTGCCGACAAGGCCATCCACGTCGAGGACGACGACCTGCACGGCACGGACGCCATCGGCACCTCCCTGGTGCTGGCCAAGGCGATCGAGAAGGCCGGTTTCGACCTGGTCGTCTCCGGTATGGCCTCCACCGACGGCACCATGGGCGTCGTACCGGCGCTGGTCGCCGAGCGTCTGGGCGTCCCGCAGGTCACCCTGCTGTCCGAGGTCTCGGTCGAGGACGGCGTGGTCAAGGGCCGTCGCGACGGCGACGCGGCCTCCGAGCAGCTCGAGGCCTCCCTCCCGGCGATCGTGTCCGTCACGGACCAGTCCGGCGAGGCCCGCTACCCCTCCTTCAAGGGCATCATGGCGGCCAAGAAGAAGCCGGTGGAGTCCTGGGACCTGTCCGACCTGGACATCGAGGCCGAGGAGGTCGGCCTGGAGGGTGCGTTCACCGTGGTCGACGCCGCGAACGAGCGCCCGGCGCGCACGGCAGGCACCATCGTCAAGGACGAGGGCGAGGGCGGCAAGCAGCTCGCTGAGTTCCTCGCGAGCCAGAAGTTCATCTAAGGGCTCGCCCCCGCTGACCGCCCCTCAACTTCGTTACGCAGGAGAGCAATCCCATGGCTGAAGTCCTCGTCTACGTCGACCACGTGGACGGTGCCGTCCGCAAGCCCACCCTGGAGCTGCTGACGCTGGCCCGCCGCATCGGCGAGCCCGTCGCCGTCGCGCTCGGCAACGGCGCCGCCGACACCGCCGCCGCGCTCGCCGAGCACGGCGCGGTGAAGGTCCTCACCCACGACGCGTCCGAGTACGCCGAGTACCTGGTCGTGCCGAAGGTGGACGCCCTCCAGGCCGCCTACGAGGCCGTCTCCCCGGCCGCCGTGCTGGTCCCGTCCTCCGCGGAGGGCAAGGAGATCGCCGCCCGTCTGGCGCTGCGCATCGGCTCCGGCATCATCACCGACGCCATCGACCTCGAGGCCGGCGACGAGGGCCCGGTGGCCACCCAGTCGGTGTTCGCCGCGTCCTTCACCACCAAGTCCCGGGTCGTCAAGGGCACCCCGGTCATCACGGTCAAGCCGAACTCGGCCGCCGTGGAGGCCGCCCCGGCCGCCGGTGCGGTCGAGGCCCTGTCCGTGTCCTTCTCCGAGAAGGCCACCGGCACCAAGATCACCGGCCGTACGCCGCGTGAGTCGACGGGCCGCCCGGAGCTGACCGAGGCCGCGATCGTGGTCTCCGGTGGCCGTGGTGTCAACGGCGCCGAGAACTTCTCGATCATCGAGGCGCTCGCCGACTCCCTCGGTGCGGCCGTCGGTGCCTCGCGTGCCGCCGTCGACGCCGGCTGGTACCCGCACACCAACCAGGTCGGCCAGACCGGTAAGTCGGTCTCGCCGCAGCTGTACATCGCCAACGGCATCTCCGGCGCGATCCAGCACCGCGCCGGCATGCAGACCTCGAAGACCATCGTGGCCGTCAACAAGGACGCCGAGGCCCCGATCTTCGAGCTGGTCGACTACGGCGTCGTCGGCGACCTGTTCGACGTCGTCCCGCAGCTGACCGAGGAGATCAAGGCCCGCAAGGGCTGAGCCTTCCCACGGCTGACCGAAGGCCCCTGTGACCGCGCTGGTCACGGGGGCCTTTCGTGCATCCTGAAGACGCGCCGGTGGGTGTTGACCAGCGGGAACCCGGCCGGATAGCTTCATTGTGCGGATTATCGATTCCGTACAGCGGAAAATTGGAGGGTCTGGGATGGGTCAGCAGGAGAAGGTGGCGACGAGCCTCGCGGGCGCCGTCAGCGAGGAGATCAGCGCCTCCCTGGCACCGGTCGACGCGGAGCTGGAGCGCCGCTACCCCGGGGACCCCGGCACCCGGCAGCCCGTGCACACCGTCTACGTACCCGGTGACGCCTTCGCCGCCGACACCCTCCGCACCTGGGGCGACCAGGCCCTCGCCCTGCTCGACGAACACGCCCCCGACGCCGCCTCCTTCGCCGCGGTCCTCGGCCTCGCCGACGACCTCGCCGAGCCGGTCTACTCCCGCGTCCGCGCCAAGCTGGAGCGCGAGCCGATCGAAGACCTGCGCGTCGACTTCGAGGACGGCTACGGCCCCCGCCCCGACGCCGAGGAGGACGCGGCCGCCGCCCGCGCGGCCCGCCTGATCGCCGAGGCCTTCCGGAACGGCACGGCGGCGCCGTACATGGGCATCCGCATGAAGTGCATGGAGGCCGCGGTACGCGACCGGGGCATCCGCACCCTGGACGTCTTCCTCACCGGGCTGATGGCGGCCGGCGGCCTGCCCGAGGGCCTGGTGCTGACCCTGCCCAAGGTGACCTACCCCGAGCAGGTGAGCGCCTTCGTCCGGCTGCTGGAGGCCTTCGAGAAGGCGCACGGCCTGGACGCCGGCCGGATCGGCTTCGAGATCCAGATCGAGACCAGCCAGTCCATCCTCGCCACCGACGGCACCGCCACCGTCGCCCGGATGATCCAGGCCGCCGAGGGCCGCGCCACCGGACTGCACTACGGCACCTTCGACTACAGCGCCTGCCTCGGCGTCTCCGCCGCCTACCAGGCCAGCGACCACCCGGCCGCCGACCACGCCAAGGCGATCATGCAGGTGGCCGCCGCGGGCACCGGCGTCCGGGTCTCCGACGGCTCCACCAACGTCCTCCCGGTCGGCCCGACGGAGAAGGTCCACGACGCCTGGCGGCTGCACTACGGCCTCACCCGCCGCGCCCTCGGCCGCGCCTACTACCAGGGCTGGGACATGCACCCCGGCCACATCCCCACTCGCTACGCGGCCGTGTTCGCCTTCTACCGGGAGGGCTTCGAGCAGGCCGCCGCCCGGCTCGCCCTTTACGCCAACCACGCGGGCGGCGACGTCATGGACGAGCCCGCCACCGCCAAGGCGCTCAGCGGCTACCTGCTGCGCGGCCTGGACTGCGGCGCCCTGGACATCGCCGAGGTCGCCCGCCTCACCGGCCTGACCCGCGCCGACCTGGAAGGCTTCGCGGCCCCCCGCCGCGGCGACCTGACGGCCTCCGCGAAGTAGGCCTCCAGGGCCTGTCTTTCGGATCAGGTCGGCTGCCGCGCCGGCGCCATTCTGGCCGACCCGAGCGGGGTCATGGGGGTGCCCCCTGCTCATGGGGGTCCCCCCGCTCGAGCGGAGCCGAGAGTGGGGGAGGAGTCGAGAGCTTGGG
>NZ_JBVIJC010000025.1:0-133738 GCF_055581605.1 Streptomyces sp. NPDC031418 | reverse complement strand
GGGGGGTGTTTTTGGGGAAAAAAAAAAAAAAGAGCCCCAAAACCTGCTCTCCCTCACTCTGTGGGGGAGGGGGGGGCGCCCCCCCCCCCCCCCCACCCTCCCCCCCCCCCCCCCCCCCCCCCCCCCCGGCGCTGTGCCACTCTGGAGGCCGACGGCAGGCCGGTACCAGACGGTCACCGGGCCGCCATAAGCCGTCATGAGCCGTCATGAGCCGTCATCAAGCGGCCCTAGGTCATCATCGGTACCGTCCCGGGTAGGTTCGCAGTCATGGCAGGCACCTCCACCCACACCGTGACGAACCAGCCGCCGCCGCTGGTCGGGTACGACCTCTTCACCGCCGACCGGGCCCTTTCCGAGGCGGTCGAGCGGCACACCGATCCCGCCGTGCTGGACGAGGTGCGCGCGGAGCTGTCCGCGCTGGGCCGCGCCTCGGGATCGGCGCAGGTGCAGGAGTGGGGGGCGCAGGCGAACGAGAACCCGCCCCGGCTGGCCACCCATGACCGGTACGGCCACCGGATCGACGAGGTCGAGTTCCACCCGGCCTGGCACCGGCTGCTCGGCAAGGGCGTCTCGGCGGGCCTCACGGGCGCCTGGAGCCGGCCGGCGGGGCATGTGCGGCGGGCGGCCGGATTCCTGATCTGGACGCAGGTCGAGGCGGGCAACTGCTGTCCGCTGTCGATGACCCACGCGGCCGTGCCCGCGCTGCGCACCGATCCCGAGCTGGCCGCCGTCTGGGAGCCCCGGCTGTCCTCCACGATCTACGACCGGGAGCTGCGGCCCGCCGACCGGAAGGCCGGCGCCCTGATGGGCATGGGCATGACGGAGAAACAGGGCGGCAGCGACGTACGGGCGAACACCACCGAGGCCCGCCCGCTCGCCGAGGCCGGTACCTACACCCTCACCGGGCACAAGTGGTTCTGCTCGGCGCCGATGTCCGACGCCTTCCTGGTGCTGGCGCAGGCCCCGGACGGCCTGACCTGCTTCCTGGTGCCCCGGGTGCTCCCCGACGGTACCCGGAACGTCTTCCGGATCCAGCGGCTGAAGGACAAGCTCGGCAACCGGTCCAACGCCTCCGCCGAGATCGAGTTCGACGGCACGTGGGCGCGCCGGGTGGGCGAGGAGGGGCACGGGGTGCGCACCATCATCGGGATGGTCGCGGCGACCCGGCTGGACTGCGCGCTCGGTTCGGCGGGCCTGATGCGGCAGGCGGTGGCGCAGGCGATCCACCACTGCACCTACCGGGAGGCGTTCGGCGGGCGGCTGGCCGACAAGCCGCTGATGCGCAACGTCCTCGCGGATCTCGCGCTGGAGTCGGAGGCGGCGACCGCGCTCGCGCTGCGGCTGGCGGCGGCGTACGACGACGGCGGCGAGCAGGAGCGCGCCTTTCTGCGGCTGGCGGTGCCGGCCGCCAAGTACTGGATCACCAAGCGCTGTGCGCCGGTGGCGGTCGAGGCCGCCGAGTGCCTGGGCGGCAACGGCTACGTCGAGGACTCCGGCCTGCCCCGGCTGGTACGGGAGTCGCCGCTGAACTCGGTCTGGGAGGGCGCGGGGAACGTCCAGGCGCTGGACGTGCTGCGGGCGCTGCAACGGGAGCCGGGTGCGCTGGACGCGTGCCTCACCGAGATCGGCCGGGCCCATGGTGCCGACCACCGGCTGGACCGGGCGGTGAAGGACCTGTTCACCGAACTCGCCGACCTGGACGGCATCGAGGGCCGCGCCCGCCGTCTGGTGGAGCGGCTGGCGGTGGTCCTCCAGGGCTCGCTGCTGGTCCGGCACGCCCCGCCGGAGGTCGCCGACGCGTTCTGCGCGTCACGCCTGGGCGGCGACCACGGGGCGTCCTTCGGCACGTTGCCGGCAGGCCTGGACCTGGCCTCGGTGGTGGAGCGGGCACGGCCGGTCTGATCCGGCCGGGGGCCACGGGGAGCCGCCCGGCCGGCCCGGGTGCTCCGGCGCACGCCGGCGGCGCGCGCGGGGCGCTGCCGCCGTGCGGCGGCCGGACTCCCGGCGGGGGTGGTGCTGCGCCGACACGGCACCACCCCCGCTCAGGGTCAAGTCTCGGCCGATCCCGTACGGTTCACCAGGGTTGCAGGGGGTTGCAACTTGTTGGCGCACATGCGCGGAGTCTGTGCCTCCGGCCTGCCCCTGACGGCAGTATGTGAGGCACAGCCGGACCGGAAACCGCCGCCCGGACGGCTTGACAAATGTGTTCGATGCCCTTTCCGGGAGGACCCCTGTGGTGAACCCGCCGATGAACGTGGCGCGTCTGGCCGCCGTGGACGCGGCGCAGGCGGCGCGGGTGCTGTGCGAGGTGCGCGAGGCGACGCTCGCCGGTCGACGTGCACGGATCGCGCCGCGGCCGGTGATCGAGCAGTCCTGGGGGCGGATGCTGCGGCGCGGCGTCGACCCCGATCGCGACTGCCGGTCCGGGCTGCTGCCCTCGGACGAGGTGCTGCGCCGGCGGGCGGAGTCACCGCTGCGCCATGTGCTGCCGGTGCTGCGGGAGGGACTGCTTTCGGTCGTCGACGTGGCCCAGCACATCATGGTGGTCGCGGACGCCGAGGGCCGGGTGCTGTGGCGGGAGGGGGCCGCTCCGGTGCTGCGCAAGGCCGACGGCCTGGGTTTCGAACTCGGCGCGGACTGGCGGGAAGACGTCGTCGGCACCAACGGGGTGGGCACCCCGGCGGTCGTACGGCAGCCGGTCCAGGTCTTCGCCGGTGAGCACTTCGTCCGTTCGCAGCTCTCCTGGACCTGTACGGGTGCCCCGATCAGCGATCCCAGGGACGGCCGGCTGCTCGGGGTGGTGGATGTCAGCGGCCCGCTGGAGACCATGCATCCGGCGACGCTCGCCTGGGTGGACACGGTGGCCAAGCTGGCCGAGGCGCGGCTGCGCGAGTTGCATCTGGCCTCGCTGGAGCGGCTGCGGGCGGTGGCGGCGCCGGTACTGGCCCGGCTGGACGGGCGGGCGCTGGTGGTGGACCGGGACGGCTGGGCGGCGGCGGTGACGGGCATGCCGTACGTCCGGCGGGTGACGCTGCCCAAGTCGCCGGCGCCGGGGCGCCGGTGGCTGCCCGGGCTCGGCTCGTGCGCGGTGGAGCCGCTGGCCGGGGGCTGGTTGCTGCGGGCGGAGGAGGAGCCGCGCGGAGCCTCGGCCACCCGGATCGTGGTGGACCTCGCCCGGCCGGACCGCTGTGCGCTGACGGTCTCCGCCACGGCGGGTTCCTGGTCGCGGGAACTGAGCCCGCGGCACGCGGAGTTGCTGTTCCTGCTCGCCGAGCACCGGGCCGGGCGGGGCGCCGCGGCGCTCGCCGAGGACCTGTTCGGGGATCCCGCCCGCACGGTGACGGTACGGGCCGAGATGTCGCGGATCCGGCGGTATCTCGGGGAACTGCTGCGCCATCGGCCGTATCGATTCTGCGAGACCGCGGAGGTCGAGGTGGTACTCCCGGCCGACCCGCGTGACCTGCTGCCCCGCTCGACGGCGCCGGCGGTGGCACGGCGCCGCACGGCCCTGAGGCCCGCCGAGCCCGCCCGCAGCCCCGAGGCCCCCTGAGTCCGTCCGCCCGGTGTCTACGGGGTGTCTACGGGCCAACTGCGGGGTCTTCACCCGGCGCGACCCGTCACTGCCGTAGCATCGCTGTGCGGTCTCCCCACCTGCTTCTCGGTTCAACCTACGGACCGGAAGACGCAGTTGGTGACGGAGGGCCGTGCGGAGGGCCTGGAAGAGGGGTCGGGATGATGCATCGCGGCAGACACCGCCGGCGCAGACGGGGCGCGGCCCTGCGCGCGGTCCTGACCGGGGCCGCGCTGGCGCTCACCGCCGCCGCCACCCTGATCAGCACGTCCCAGGCCCAGGTCGCCGAGAACCCCGGCGCGCTCAGGCCGCTGACCGCCCCGGCGGACACCGCCCCGATGCGGCTGCGGGAACAGCTGGTCCCGCAGCGCACGCTGGACCGGCTCGCCGCGGGGATGGGGCGCCCGGTCGGGGTGGACGCCGTACTGCGCAGCGCGGACCTCCGGATGCGCGAGTCCGCCGACTGCTCCACCGCCGACCGCACCTCGTTGCCCGTCGCACCGGCCACCGACCACGCCTACTGCTGGGACCCGGCCGACACCGGTTCCACCGCGTGGCGGCCGGCCTCGGTGACCACCTCAGGCGACGCCGACGACGACGGGGTCTGGGGCACCCACCGGGTCGTCCTCAGCGGCTGGACCCGCGGCACCGCGGACGGCCCGGCCGCCGGGCGGGGCCTCGCCCGCGTCGCCTTCGTGAACGCCGACGACCCCGCCCGCCTCGCCTACCGGTGGGTGCTGCTGGTGGTGCCGGTCGACGGCGGCCGCGACTACCGGGGACTGGCCTCGGGGATCTCCGGGATGGTCTGGTACCAGGACAAGCTGCTGGTCACCACCACGGCCGGCAGCGCCGACGCGCTCTATGTCTACGACGTCGACCGCATCGAGCGCACCACGGTCGACGGGTCCGCGATCGGCCGGGTGCCCGGGGGCTGGTCCGCCGACGGCTACCGGTATGTGATGCCGGCGGTCGGCTCGTACCGCTTCCCGGCCGGCCGCTGCGCCTCCTCCGGCGCACCCTGCCCCGGCGCGCTCGCCGTCGACCGCGGCACGGTCCCGGACAGCCTGGTCGCCGCGGAGCGCACCGATCCCGGGGACGGGCACAGCCGACTGTGGCGGTACGCGTTCAGCACCGCGCCCGGGCGGGGCGGACTGCTCGCCGCGGACGCCCGGGGCCGGGTGGAGGCGGTGGAGGCGTACCGGACCCGGGCCACCGGGATCCGGGGGGTGCTGTCGTACCGGCAGGCCGGGGCGGAGGTCTCGTCCTGGTATGTGGGACACCTGCCCGATTACCGGGACGGGCACGGCGGGCTGTGGCGGCAGGACGTCGGCGGTGCGAAGGCGGCACGCTGCGGCGCGGACGCCTCGCACCGCTGCTGGGCCGCGTCCGCGGGCTCCCTGTCCTACTGGCAGGAGACCGGCGAGGTCTGGTCCCTGTCGGACCGCATGCTGTTCTGCCTGCCGCTCGCCGCGCTCGACCGCACGGTGCAATGACGCGTCCGGCCGGCAGCCCCCGCACGTGACCCAGGGCCTCTCTTTCGGATCTTTCCGGCGAGAGAAAGGCCCTCGTCGATCGACAGATCCGGTGCCGGGATGGTTCCCTGGCTCGCATGAGCAGCGTGCCCGTCACCACCTGGTCCCTGGAGCAGACCTCCCCGGCCGACCTCCTGCCCGCCGCCGTGCCCGACGGCGACGTCCGGATCGTGCGCGCCGAGGTGCCCTCCCCCGAGCTGAGCCGCTTCCTGTACGCCTCGGTGGGCGGCGACCTCCGGTGGACCGACCGGCTCCCCTGGACCCATGCGCGGTGGCGGGAGCACCTGGAGCGACCCGGGGTGGAGACATGGGTGGCGTACGAGCGCGGCACCCCGGCGGGCTATGTCGAGTTGGACCCGCAGGACGAGGGCGTGGTGGAGATCGTCTACTTCGGGCTGCTCCCGGCCTTCCGCGGTCGCGGCATCGGCGGTCATCTGCTGTCGTACGGCACGGCCCGCGCCTGGGACCTGGCCGAGCGCTGGCCGGAGCGTCCGCCGACCAAGCGGGTGTGGCTGCACACGTGCAGCCTGGACGGCGAGTTCGCGATGGCCAACTACCAGCGCCGCGGTTTCACCCTGTTCGACACGAAGGTGGAACTTGAGCCGGATGTGCCCACCCCGGGACCGTGGCCCGGCGCATACCCTGCCTGACCTGCCGGGACAAGCCTTCGCACGGCACATGTGAGCGACGACACTCTCGTCTCGCGGTACGAGACAGAGACGTCCGCATGATGGACAAAGCTGGACTGTGTCCAGATCGCCATGACACGCTTCCGTCATGTCTGGAACTGGAATTGCCTTGGTGAGTCGGCGGCACGTCGACCTCGGCCGCATGTCCAGCGCCATCTGTCCGGCGAGCTGATCCCACCAGCACCGCCGACTTCCCCGTAGCTGATTCCGCCTGCGCAATGATGCGCAACCATGCCCGCGTGCGCTCGTATACGCAGGTCAGAGCCGATTCCTCCGGTCCCGAAGGACGTACAACCATGGCCGCCAGCCCACAGAACCCCGCCGCCTCCGCGCCCCGCCGCAAGGTGAGCCGTCACCGCGGTGAGGGCCAGTGGGCGGTGGGCCACTTCACCCCGCTCAACGGCAACGAGCAGGTCAAGAAGGACGACGACGGTCTCAATGTGCGGACACGCATTGAGACGATCTACTCCAAGCGCGGTTTCGACTCCATCGACCCGAGCGACCTGCGCGGCCGGATGCGCTGGTGGGGTCTGTACACCCAGCGCAAGCCCGGGATCGACGGCGGCAAGACCGCGGTGCTGGAGCCGGAGGAGCTGGACGACCGCTACTTCATGCTGCGGGTGCGCATCGACGGCGGTGCCCTCACCACCCGTCAGCTGCGCGTCATCGGCGAGATCTCGCAGGAGTTCGCGCGCGGCACCGCCGACATCACGGACCGGCAGAACGTCCAGTACCACTGGATCCGGATCGAGGACGTGCCCGAGATCTGGAACCGGCTGGAGGGCGTGGGCCTGTCCACGGTCACGGCCTGCGGTGACACCCCGCGTGTGATGATCGGTTCGCCGGTGGCGGGCATCGCCGAGGACGAGATCATCGACGGCACGCCGGCGCTGGAGGAGATGAAGCGCCGCGTCCTGAACAACAAGGCCTACTCCAACCTCCCCCGGAAGTTCAAGACGGCCATCTCGGGCTCGCCGGTGCTGGACGTGGTGCACGAGATCAACGACGTGGCCTTCGTCGGCGTACGCCACCCCGAGCACGGCCCCGGCTTCGACGTCTGGGTCGGCGGCGGTCTGTCCACCAACCCCAAGCTGGGCGTGCGACTCGGCGCCTGGGTGCCGATCGACGAGGTACCGGACGTCTACGAGGGCGTCATCTCGATCTTCCGTGACTACGGCTACCGCCGGCTGCGCAACCGGGCCCGGCTGAAGTTCCTCGTCGCCGACTGGGGCGCGGAGAAGTTCCGCCAGGTGCTGGAGGACGAGTACCTGGGCGGGCGCAAGCTGATCGACGGGCCCGCCCCCGAGCAGCCGGTGCAGCAGTGGCGCGACCACATCGGTGTGCACCGGCAGAAGGACGGCCGGTTCTACGTCGGGTTCGCCCCGCGCGTCGGCCGGGTGGACGGTGCCACGCTGACGAAGGTCGCCGACCTCGCCGAGGCGCACGGCTCCGGGCGGGTGCGCACCACCGTCGAGCAGAAGATGATCATCCTCGATGTCGAGGAGGACCAGGTCGACTCCCTCATGGAGGGCCTGGAGGCGCTGGACCTCACCGCCCGGCCGTCCTCCTTCCGGCGCGGCACGATGGCCTGCACCGGCATCGAGTTCTGCAAGCTCGCCATCGTCGAGACCAAGCAGCGCGGTTCGACGCTCATCGACGAGCTGGAGCGCCGGCTGCCGGACTTCGCCGAGCCGATCACCATCAACCTCAACGGCTGCCCGAACGCCTGCGCCCGTATCCAGGTCGCGGACATCGGTCTCAAGGGCCAGCTGGTCCTGGATGACCAGGGCCGGCAGGTCGAGGGCTACCAGGTCCACCTGGGCGGCGCCCTCGGTCTGGAGGCGGGCTTCGGCCGCAAGGTGCGCGGTCTGAAGGTCACCGCGGAGGAACTGCCCGACTACGTCGAGCGGGTGCTGCGGCGCTTCCAGGCCGAGCGCGAGGACGGCGAGCGGTTCGCCACCTGGGCGGCCCGCGCTTCCGAGGAGGCCCTGTCGTGAGCGAGCGGGCCGCGCCTTTCTACTGCCCCTACTGCGGCGACGAGGACCTGCGTCCGGGTGAGCAGGGGCACGGCGCCTGGGAGTGCGGGGCGTGCAACCGCGCATTCCAGCTGAAGTTCCTCGGACTGCTCGCCCGGGGGCTCCAGCGGGCCGACAACGGAGGGGACGACCGGATATGACGACGGCCCGGCAGGACCGTACGACCGAGGAACTGAAGGCGCTCGCCGAGCAGGCGGGCCGGGACCTGGAGGACGCCTCCGCCCTGGAGATCCTCCAGTGGGCGGTGGACACCTTCGGCGCGAAGTTCTGCGTCACCTCCTCCATGGAGGACGCCGTGGTCGCCCATCTCGCCTCGCGGGTGCGCAAGGGCGTGGACGTCGTCTTCCTGGACACCGGCTACCACTTCCCGGAGACCATCGGCACCCGGGACGCCGTCGAGGCCGTGACGGACGTCAACGTCATCACCCTGACGCCGCGCCAGACGGTCGCCGAGCAGGACGCGGAGTACGGCCCCCGGCTGCACGACCGCGACCCCGACCTGTGCTGCAAGCTGCGCAAGGTGCAGCCCCTGGAGGCGGGCCTCACGGGGTACGACGCCTGGGCGACCGGACTGCGCCGCGACGAGTCCCCGACCCGGGCGAACACCCCGGTGGTCGGCTGGGACGAGAAGCGGCAGAAGGTCAAGATCTCCCCGATCGCCCGGTGGACCCAGGACGACGTCGACGCCTACGTCGCCGAACACGGCGTCCTCACCAATCCGTTGCTGATGGACGGCTACGCCTCCGTCGGCTGCGCCCCCTGCACCCGCAGGGTCCTGGAGGGCGAGGACGCGCGGGCCGGCCGCTGGGCCGGGCGGGCCAAGACCGAGTGCGGGCTGCACGGATGACGCATCATCAGACCTCTTTGGAGAACGACGTGAACACCGGAGCCACCGTCTGGCTCACGGGTCTGCCGAGCGCCGGCAAGACCACCATCGCGTACGAGCTGGCCGCCCGGCTGCGCACCGAGGGCCACCGCGTCGAGGTGCTCGACGGCGACGAGATCCGCGAGTTCATCTCGGCGGGCCTCGGCTTTTCCCGCGAGGACCGGCACACCAACGTGCAGCGCATCGGCTTCGTCGCCGAGCTGCTCGCCCGCAACGGCGTCAAGGCGCTGGTGCCGGTGATCGCGCCCTACGCCGACAGCCGGGACGCGGTGCGCACCCGGCACGCGGAGAACGGGACGCCGTACCTGGAGATCCATGTGGCGACCCCGGTCGAGGTGTGCTCGGTGCGGGACGTCAAGGGGCTGTACGCCAAGCAGGCCGCCGGCGAGCTGACCGGGCTCACCGGGGTCGACGACCCGTACGAGCAGCCCGAGAAGCCCGACCTGCGGATCGAATCGCAGAACCAGACCGTGCAGGAGTCCGCGGCGTCCGTGTACGCCCTGCTCAGCGAGAGGGGACTGGCATGACGACCGTGGCCACGGCCGAGAGCGGCACGAACAGCCCGTACGCCCTGTCGCACCTGGACGCGCTGGAGTCCGAGGCGGTGCACATCTTCCGCGAGGTGGCGGGCGAGTTCGAGAACCCGGTGATCCTGTTCTCCGGTGGCAAGGACTCCATCGTCATGCTGCACCTGGCGCTGAAGGCGTTCGCCCCGGCCGCCGTTCCCTTCTCGCTGCTGCATGTGGACACGGGACACAACTTCCCTGAAGTCCTTGAGTACCGGGACCGTGTGGTCGACGCACATGGGCTGCGGCTCCATGTGGCCTCCGTACAGGACTACATCGACCGGGGTGTGCTCAAGGAGCGTCCCGACGGCACCCGTAACCCGCTCCAGACCCTGCCGCTCACGGAGAAGATCCAGAGCGAGAAGTTCGACGCCGTCTTCGGCGGCGGCCGCCGGGACGAGGAGAAGGCCCGCGCCAAGGAGCGGGTGTTCTCGCTGCGTGACGAGTTCTCCCAGTGGGACCCGCGCAGGCAGCGGCCCGAGCTGTGGAACCTGTACAACGGCCGGCACGCGCCCGGTGAGCACGTCCGGGTGTTCCCGCTGTCCAACTGGACCGAGCTGGACGTCTGGCAGTACATCGCGCGCGAGGGCATCGAGCTGCCGCAGATCTACTTCGCGCACGAGCGCGAGGTGTTCCGGCGCGGCGGGATGTGGCTGACGGCGGGCGAGTGGGGCGGCCCGAAGGACGGCGAGACCGTGGAGAAGCGACTCGTGCGGTACCGGACCGTCGGTGACATGTCCTGCACCGGTGCCGTCGACTCCGACGCCACCACGCTGGACGCCGTGATCGCCGAGATCGCCGCCTCCCGGCTCACCGAGCGGGGCGCGACCCGGGCCGACGACAAGCTGTCCGAGGCCGCGATGGAAGACCGCAAGCGCGAGGGGTACTTCTAAGCATGAGCACGACGACGACCGAGGCGCTCTCGGCCACCACTCTGCTGCGGTTCGCCACCGCCGGCTCCGTCGACGACGGCAAGTCCACCCTGGTCGGGCGGCTGCTGCACGACTCCAAGTCGGTCCTCGCCGACCAGCTGGAGGCCGTGCAGCGGGTCTCCGAGAGCCGCGGCCAGGACGCCCCGGACCTGGCGCTGCTCACCGACGGCCTGCGCGCCGAGCGGGAGCAGGGCATCACCATCGACGTGGCGTACCGCTACTTCGCGACGCCCCGGCGCCGGTTCATCCTGGCCGACACGCCCGGCCATGTGCAGTACACCCGGAACATGGTCACGGGTGCCTCCACCGCCGAGCTGACGGTGATCCTGGTCGACGCCCGCAACGGCGTGGTCGAGCAGACCCGCCGGCACGCGGCGATCGCGGCCCTGCTGCGGGTGCCGCACGTGGTCCTCGCGGTCAACAAGATGGACCTGGTCGACTACGAGGAGACGGTCTTCGCGGCGATCGCCGAGGAGTTCACGGCGTACGCGACCGAGCTGGGCGTGCCCGAGGTCACCGCGATCCCGATCTCGGCGCTGGCCGGTGACAACGTGGTGGAGCCCTCCGCGCACATGGACTGGTACGGCGGCCCGACCGTCCTGGAGCACCTGGAGACGGTGCCGGTCAGCCACGACCTGGCGCACTGCCACGCACGGCTGCCCGTGCAGTACGTGATCCGGCCGCAGACCGCCGAGCACCCGGACTACCGGGGCTACGCGGGGCAGATCGCCGCGGGTTCCTTCCGGGTCGGCGAGGAGGTGACGGTCCTGCCGTCCGGGCGGACCACGCGGATCTCCGGCATCGACCTGCTCGGCCGGCCGGTCGAGGTGGCGTGGACGACGCAGTCGGTGACGGTCCTGCTGGAGGACGACATCGACGTCTCCCGCGGCGATCTGATCGTCCCGACCAAGGACGCCCCGCCGACCACGCAGGACGTGGAGGCGACCGTCTGCCATGTCGCCGACCAGCCGCTCACGGTGGGCCACCGGGTGCTGGTGAAGCACGGCACGCGCACGGTCAAGGGGATCGTGAAGGACATCCCGTCCCGGCTCACCCTGGACGACCTGTCCCTGCACCCGCACCCGGGCCGGCTCGTCGCCAACGACATCGGCCGGGTGAAGATCCGTACCGCCGAGCCGCTGCCGGTGGACTCCTACGCCGACTCGCGCCGCACGGGCTCGTTCATCCTGATCGACCCGTCCGACGGCACCACGCTCACCGCGGGCATGGTCGGCGAGTCCTTCGCCTCCCCGGAGCCGGTCACGGACCCGTCCGACGACGACGGCTGGGACTTCTGAGCATGCGGCCGACCGATGTCTACGGGACGTTCGCGAAGGAGGGCGGCCGCGTCGGCAGCGGCGCCGTCGGCAGCGGAGAGGGCGGGGTGGCCCGATGTGCGCGCTGACGTACGCGCACCGCTCGCGCGCCCTCGCTCCCCGTCGTAGACGAAGACCTGCCGATCTCCCGGCCACGACCTGACAGACGTGACCGCCGGGCCAACGAGAGGAACGCCTCCCGTGCCTGCCAGCTCGAAGCTCCTTCGGCGCGGCGCTGCCGCGCTCGTCGTGCTGCCCCTGCTCGCCCTGTCCGCCTGCGGCTACGGCTCCAAGGCCGCCGACACCGGCACCGTCAAGATCGCCGCCGGGGCCAGGAAGATCGACGGACTCGACTCCGTCAGGATCGGCTACTTCGGCAATCTGACGCACGCGACCGCGCTGGTCGGCAACCAGAAGGGCTTCTTCCAGAAGGAGCTGGGCGCCACCCGGGCCTCCTACCAGGTGTTCAACGCGGGCCCGTCCGAGATCGAGGCGCTCAACTCGGGCTCGATCGACATCGGCTGGATCGGCCCCTCCCCGGCGATCAACGGCTACACCAAGTCGGACGGCACGAACCTGCGCATCATCGGCGGTTCCGCCTCCGGCGGCGTGAAGCTCGTCGTCAACCCGAAGAAGATCAGGTCCTTGAAGGGCGTCAAGGGCAAGAAGATCGCCACCCCGCAGCTCGGCAACACCCAGGACGTGGCGTTCCTCGACTGGGTGTCGCGGCAGGGCTGGAAGGTCGACGCGCAGAGCGGCCAGGGCGATGTCTCCGTCGTCCGCACGGACAACAAGGTGACCCCGGACGCCTTCAGGTCCGGCTCCGTCGACGGCGCCTGGGTGCCGGAGCCGACCGCGTCGAAGCTGGTCGCGGAGGGCGGCAAGGTCCTGCTGGACGAGGCGTCGCTGTGGCCGGACAAGAAGTTCGTGATCACGAACATCGTCGTACGCCAGAGCTTCCTGAAGGAGCACCCGAAGGCCGTCGAGGCGGTGCTGCGGGCCTCCGTCGAGACCAACAGGTGGATCAACGCCGAGCCGGAGCAGGCGAAGGCCGCGGCCAACAGGCAGCTGGCCCTCGACAGCGGCAAGGCCCTGCCCGCCGGCGTCCTGGACCCGGCGTGGAAGTCCATCCGCTTCACCGACGACCCGCTGGCCTCGACCCTGCGCACCGAGGCACAGCACGCCGTCCGGGCCGGCCTGCTGGACCGCCCGAAGCTGGACGGCATCTACGACCTCACCCTCCTGGACAAGGTCCTGAAGGCCGAGGGCGAGAGCACTGTCAGCGACGCCGGTCTCGGCGTCAAGTAGCCCTGTAGCCGATGAGTTCCCAGGAGGTGACGTCCATGGCCACGACCCTCGCCGAGGCCGCCCGGTCCGTCGAGCACGCGGCGCGCATCGACCATGTCTCGAAGTCCTTCCCGACCCCCGGCGGGCGGCAGCTCGTCCTGGACGACATCAGCCTCGATGTCGCGCCGGGCGAGTTCGTCACCCTGCTCGGTGCGTCGGGCTGCGGCAAGTCGACCCTGCTGAACCTGGTGGCGGGGCTGGACGAGCCCTCCGCCGGCAGCATTACCACCGAGGGCCGCCCGGCCCTGATGTTCCAGGAGCACGCCCTGTTCCCGTGGCTGACCGCGGGCAAGAACATCGAACTGGCCCTGAAGCTCAGGGGTGTGCCGAAGAGCGAGCGGCGCGAGCGGGCCGAGCAGCTGCTCGAACTGGTCCGGCTGAAGGGCGCCCACGGCAAGCGGGTGCACGAGCTGTCCGGCGGTATGCGCCAGCGTGTCGCCATGGCCCGCGCGCTCGCCCAGGACAGCCGGCTGCTGCTGATGGACGAGCCGTTCGCGGCCCTGGACGCGATCACCCGGGACCTGCTGCACGACGAGCTGACCCGGATCTGGGCGGAGACGGGTCTGTCCGTGCTGTTCGTGACGCACAACGTGCGCGAGGCGGTGCGGCTGGCGCAGCGGGTCGTCCTGCTGTCGTCCCGGCCGGGCCGGGTGGCCCGCGAATGGCGGGTGGACCTCCCGCAGCCCCGGCGCATCGAGGACGCGCCGGTCGCCGAACTGTCCCTGGAAATCACGGATGTACTGCGTGAGGAGATCCGCCGCCATGGCCAGCACTGAAACGACCGAGACGGCCGGGGAACTGGCGAGCGTCGAGGCGGGCCTGGACGCGCTGGAGACCACGGTCACCGGCCGGCCCTCGCTCCGGCAGACCTTCGTGGGCAAGATCCTGCCGCCGCTGGTGGCCACCCTGGTGGTGCTGGCGGTGTGGCAGGGCCTGATCTCCTTCAAGATCGTCGATGATCCGGCCAAGCTGCCCTCCCCCGCCGCCGTCGGCGCCGAGTTCCGGGACGCCTGGCTGGAGGGCAAGCTCCTCGGCTACATCTGGACCTCCGTCTCGCGTGGCCTGCTGGGCTTTCTGTTCGCCCTCGCCATCGGTACCCCGCTGGGGCTGCTGGTGGCCCGGGTGAAGTTCCTGCGGGCGGCCATCGGGCCGGTGCTGTCCGGGCTCCAGTCGCTGCCGTCGGTGGCGTGGGTGCCGCCCGCGGTGATCTGGCTGGGGCTGAACAACTCGATGATGTACGCGGTGATCCTGCTCGGCGCCGTGCCGTCGATCGCCAACGGCCTGGTCTCCGGCATCGACCAGGTGCCACCGCTGTTCCTGCGGGCCGGCCGCACCCTGGGCGCGACGGGCCTGCGGGGCGCCTGGCACATCGTCCTGCCGGCCGCGCTGCCGGGCTACCTGGCGGGCCTGAAGCAGGGCTGGGCCTTCTCCTGGCGGTCGCTGATGGCCGCGGAGATCATCGCCTCCTCCCCGGACCTGGGCATCGGTCTGGGCGCGCTGCTGGAGAACGGCCGCAACGCCAGCTCCATGTCGATGGTGTTCGAGGCGATCTTCCTGATCCTGTTCGTCGGTATCGCCATCGACCTGCTGATCTTCAGTCCGCTGGAGCGGTGGGTGCTGCGCAGCCGCGGTCTGCTGGTGAAGGGCTGACCATGCGCAACGAGTCCGTTCTCCTCCTCGTCGCCCACGGCAGCCGCGACCCGCGGCACGCCGCGACCGTGCACGCCCTGGTGGAGCGGGTGCGGTCGCTGCGGCCGGGGCTGCGGGTGGAGACCGGCTTCCTGGACTTCAACGTGCCGTCGGTGCACGGGGTGCTGGAGTCACTGGCGGCCGAGGGGGTACGGGACGTGGTGGCGCTGCCGCTGCTGCTGACCCGCGCCTTTCACGCCAAGGCCGACATCCCGGCCGTGCTGCGGCAGGCGCCGGCGCGGCTGCGGATCCGGCAGGCGGAGGTGCTCGGCCCGTCGCCGCTGCTGCTGTCGGCGCTGGAACGGCGCCTGTACGAGGCGGGGCTGAGCCCCGCCGACAAGTCCTCGACCGGGGTCGTGCTGGCCTCGGCGGGGTCCTCCGACCCGGAGGCGATCGCAGTGATCGCGGATATCGCGCGGGAGTGGTGGCACACCGGTTGGTGCGCCGTGCGGCCTGCGTTCGCCTCCGCCGCGGGGTTCCCCCGCACCGAGGACGCCGTGGCCGAGCTGCGGGCCCTCGGCTGTGCGCGGGTGGCCGTGGCGCCGTATGTGCTGGCGCCCGGCTTTCTGCCGGACCGCATCGCGCGGGGGGCGGCCGGCGCCGATGTGCTGGCGGACGTCCTGGGCCCCGCGCCGGAGGTGGCGCGGGTGCTGCTGGAACGTTTCGACGCCGCCGCCCGGCCGGCGCTGACGGCGCTGGGCGCCTGACGCCGGGCTTGCGCTCACAGATCGAGCGCCTGCGTGAGGTGCCGGGTGAAGGTGAGACTGGCGCTGCCGGCCGAGGCGGCGATGGCGACGGCCTCCAGCGCGGTGCGGATCCGGCCGCGGTTGGGCGGCAGGCCGTCCTCGGCGGAGAGTGCCAGCTCGCTCTCGATGGTCTCGCCGCGGTCGACGAGGCCCGGGTATTCGGCGTGCAGCGCCTCGGTGAGCCGCTCGGCGACCTCCATGAGGGTCGCCAGATCCACCGTGCCGCGCCGGGGATCGATACCGAACTGGCCCGGGCCGCCGACGTTTCCGTAGTTGTACGTGCTCATGTCCTGTCCTCGCTTCAGGCCCTGGCTGCCGAAGATGGCGGGACCGCTGACGTTACCGATGTGGTGGGTGTGCCTGCCGACGGTGACGTCAAGCTCCCGGTGACCGTGGTCGGGTGGGGGCTCGGGGTGCCACTGCCGGCGAACGGCCCGGTCGCGAACGGGCAGGGGGGCGCGGGCGAGGAGGTTGGCTCGATCGTGACCGTGCCGCGCGCCCGAGCGGGCCGAGAACAGCCACCCATCCGGGTGATCCGGACCCGTTGACCCGGGTACCGGTCCGCCCGTACCGATCATCCTTCGCCTGCTCCCGCCCGCTCGCTCCGCTCCGGCCGTTCCGCGCGCTTCACCCTAGGGACAGGACGGTGAGTTTGTCGCGAGCTTCGGCAACCGGGGCGCATGGGAGGCGGATGCGTGGTAGCGGCCGCGCGGTCCGGCGCTCCCCTGCGACGTCGGACCGCGGCGGCTCTTCGTTCTGCGTCGCCCATGACCCCGGTGTCACAGACGGCGCGCGTCCGGCGTCGGGGAGCGACGATTATCGGCCAACCAGCCTTCCCTGCGGGTCAGTCGAAGCGGAGGGAGCCGGTGCGGGTGCGCTTGAGCTCGAAGAAGTCGGGGTTGCGGGCCAGCAGCCGGAAGCCGTCGAACAGCTCGGCGGCCGCCTCGCCGCGCGGTACGGCGCGCAGCACGGGCCCGAACCACACGGTGCCGTCGACGTGCAGGGTGGGGGTGCCGACATAGCCGCCGGAGTCCGGCTCGGTCCCGGCCTCGTGCCGGCGGCGCACGGCGGCGTCGTACGACGGGTCGTGCGCGGCCTCGGACAGGCTTGCCGGGAGGCCGAGTTCGGCCAGTGACTCGGCGACCACGGTGTCGAAGTCCTTGATGCCCTTCTCGTGGATGCGGGTGCCGAACGCGGTGTACAGATCGCGCAGCACCGCGTCCCCGTGCTGCTCGGCGGCGGCCGTGGCCACCCGGACCGGGCCGATCGAACGGTCCACCAGATCCCGGTACCAGTCGGGGAGTTCGTTGCCGGTGTTGTGCAGGTAGAGGCTCATCACCTGGAACCGGAGGTCCAGTGGGCGCAGCCGCTCGACCTCCAGGATCCAGCGGGAGGTGATCCAGGCGAAGGGGCAGGCGGGGTCGAAGTAGAAGTCGACGCGGGTCGGTTCGGCGGGGGTGTCGCTGTACGTCATGGTCGCGACGCTACCCGGGCGGTGGCGCGGAATCCCGGCCCAATGGCAGCCCTTTTCCCTGGCCCAATTCCGCCCGCGCGCCGGTCGCCCGCGGATGTTCAGGCGTCCTGGGCCGTCAGCTCGACCAGTTTGAGCACGGTGTTCCAGTTGCGGGTGGTGGCGATCAGACCGCCCGCCGCGTACCGCGGCCGGGACAGCACGTCGGCCAGCTTGGACCGGCCCAGGCCGTCCGGGGCGTACAGGTACAGGCAGCGGTCGCCGAGCCGGAACTCCTCGGGCAGGTGGGCGGCGGGGTCGATGCCGGCGTAGCGGTCCGGGGTGACCGGCTGGGAGAAGTAGGTGACGTGGAGCTGCTTGGGCTGGAGTCCGGCGGCCGGGAAGGGGCAGGCCTCGGCCACCGCCCGGAGATAGGCGTGATCGCGCACGATCACGTCCACGGGGAAGCCGAACCGCTCCTCGATCGCCCCGGACAGTTCCGCCGCGAGCGACTCCTCGTCACCTCGGCCGGTGCTGAAAACGGCCTGGCCGCTCTGGAGATGGGTGCGTACGCCGGTGTGGCCGAGGTCGCTCAGAAGCGCGCGCAGGTCGGCCATGGGGAGCTTCCGGCTGCCGCCGACGTTGATTCCGCGCAGCAGCGCCGCATAGGTCGTCATCCGGCCAGCGTAGAACGGCCGTCGTGCCCCGTGGGGGCGGGCACGACGGCCGGGTCCCGCGGCAGGCGGGCTGCGCGAAACTCTGGCCGATCGGCGGGGTGCGGATCAACCTCTACGCGCAGCTGTGACTTGTTCAACAAGTCTTCGTAATCACAAAGTGGATCTCTGGCGTCGGATCGGACACGGGGGTGGGTCCGGCGCGGCCCGCCGATCCGTCACCGCTCCGACGGCCGTATGCGATCTGGAAGTTCGGCCTCGATGAGGTCGGCCGCCCGGCGGGTGCCGCCCTCCTGCGCCATCTCCTTGCGGATCCCGGCCAGCCGGTGCGCGACCTCCGGGTCGTCCACCAGGGCGAGGGCGGTCTCGCGCAGCCGCTCGGCGGTGGCCTCCTCGGTGTCCAGCCGCCGGGCGACACCGAGCGACTCGAGCATGTCGGCGTTGCCGAACTGGTCGACGGCCTGCGGTACGGCGATCATCGGCGTGGCGGTGGCCAGGCCCTCCTGGCTGCCGCCGGCCCCCGCGTGGGTGACGAACAGGTCGGCCTGGCGCAGGATCGCGAGCTGCGGTACCCAGTCGCGCACCTCGACCCCGGGCGGCACCTCGCCCAGCTCGGCCGGATCCACCTGGCTGCCGATCTGGAGGACCAGATGCCAGCCGGGCAGCTCGCCGAAGGCGCGCAGGCACTCCCGGTAGAACGCGGGCTGCTTGGTGAAGGCCGAGCCCAGCGACACCAGCACGACCTTCTCGGCGCCGGCCGGCCGCTGCCACTCGCCCTGCTCCGCGCGGTCCCCCTGGCAGGCGCCGACGAAGCGGTGGACGCGTTCGTCCACCCGGTCGGCGTGCGGCTGGAGGGCCCTGGGGATGAGCACGATCGAGCGGTCCGGGCGGCCGACGAAGGGGTCCGGGTGCTCGGTGATCCCGTTCTCCGCGAGCCAGGCCGCGAAGCGCGCGTAGTAGGCCTGCCCGCGCGGGGTCCGCCGGGGCTCGGCCCACATCGGCTCGGCGACCTCCTCCTCGTACCCCTCCCAGGCGACGAGGTTCGGGGAGAGGGAGATCGCCGGGACGCCCCAGCGGTGGGCGAGGACCCGGGCCGGGTAGGAGGTGATGTCGTGCAGGACGAGGTCGGGTTCGTCGCCCGCGAAGGCCTCGGCGAGCTGCGGCAGCGCCTGGATGGCGTCCGCCAGGAAGGGCTCCACGTGGTCCAGCAGGGTGCTCCCCCAGGCGCTCGGATCGGCGTCGGGGGCGGGCAGCGTGGAGGTGTACGGCACGGGCCGGGCGCCGGTCGCGGCGACCTTCTCGGCGAACACGGGCGGGATGGCGTAGCTGACCCGGTGTCCCCGGGCGACCAGTTCACGGATCACCTCCAGGCTGGGGTTCACATGGCCGTGGGCGGCGACGGAGAACATCGCTATATGGGCGTTCATGAGGACGACCGTAGGCGAGACGAGACGTCTCGTCCAAAGGTTTTCCAGGACGGGCCGCGCGGCCCCGATTCCTCACCGAGGGCCCACGCACCCGGTCCGACCTGTGGAAATGGGAGACTGGCGGCGCGGCACCACGGCGGTACGACGGCAGCGGCGAAAGGCACGAGGATGGACGAGGCACGGGCGCGTGACGTACTGGATGCGGCGGGAGTGCTGCCGGGCCCGGCCCGGGACGCGCGGCTGCTCGCCCTGGGCGAGAACGCGGTGTTCGCCGCCGGGGATCTGGTGGTCAAGGTGGGCCGCGACGCCGAACTGCTGGAGCGGGCCGGGCGCGAGCTGGCCGTCGCCGGCTGGCTGGCGGAGGCGGGCGTGCCCGCGGTGCGGGCGGCCGAGCCGGAGCCGCGGCTGGTGGCGGGGTATCCGGTGACCGTGTGGCTGCGGCTGCCCGAGGCGGTCCGGCCGGCCGAGCCGCGCGACCTGGCCGAGCTGCTGCGGGTCGTGCACACGCTCCCCGCTCCCCCGTTCGCGCTGCCGCCCCGGGATCTGCTGGGCGGGGTGGAGCGATGGCTGCGGCTCGCGGGGGACGCGATCGACCCCGCGGACGCGGCCTATCTCCGTGCCCGCCGGGACGGCTTCGCGGCGGCCGCGGCCGCGCTGACGCCCCGTCTGACACCGGGGCCCGTCCACGGCGACGCGCTGCCCCGCAATGTGCACGTGGGGCCGGACGGGCCGGTGCTGGTCGATCTGGAGACCTTCTCCATGGACCTGCGCGAGCACGACCTGGTGGTCATGGCTCTCTCCCGGGACCGGTACGGGCTGCCCGCCGAGAGGTACGACTCCTTCGTCGAGGCGTACGGCTGGGATGTGCGGGAGTGGGAGGGGTGCGCGGTGCTGCGCGGGGCGCGGGAGACCGCCAGCTGCGCGTGGGTGGCCCAGCACGCACCGGGCAACGCGGCGGCACTGGCCGAGTTCAGGCGGCGGGTGGGGTCCTTGCGGGACGGGGACGAGACCGTGCGGTGGTATCCCTTCTGAGCCACCGGCCGCGCCGGCGCTACGCGGGCCGGGCCGCGGTCAGCTCTCGCAGGGGCCAGGTGCCGTCCACCACCGCGTCCGCCTCGCCCTTGCGGCGCAGGAAGTCCTGGAAGTCCGCCGCCCATTCCGCATACCACTCGATCTGGGCCCGGTGCAGTTCGGCCGGGCCGAGCGCGGCGATCTTGGCGTGCCGGTCGGCTATCGCGGTGGCGAGGCGGGCCGCGGCCAGGGCGTCGGCGGTGGCGTCATGGGCCGCGCCGAGGACTATGCCGTACTCCGCGCACACCGCCTCCAGGTTCCGCTTGCCCCGGCGGTAGCGGTCGACCCGGCGGTCGATGGTGTACGGGTCGACGACCGGCGCCGGGGCCCGGCCGCCCAGCCGCTCGGACAGCGACGGCAGGCCGTGCCGCAGCAGTTCCGCGGTGAGCAGGGTGAGGTCGAAGGCCGCGTTGTAGGCGACGACCGGCACGCCCGCCTGCCAGGCGGAGACCAGGGCGTCCGCGATCGCGTCGGCGACCTGGTCGGCCGGTTGGCCCTCGGCCGCCGCGCGTTCGTTGCTGATGCCGTGCACGGCCACCGCGTCGGCCGGGATCTCCACTCCCGGGTCGGCCAGCCACTCCCGCCGCCCCACGGGCTCGCCGGCCCTGACCTCGATCACCGCGCCGGTGACGATGCGCGCCTCGCGCGGATCCGTTCCGGTCGTCTCCAGGTCGAAGCCGATCAGCAGCTCCCGGTGCCAGCCCATGGGTGATCCCCCTCCTTGGTGGTGCTTTCCCCCAGTGGGCTCCACCATCGCACGCGGCACTGACAATCCGAGGGGCGCGTTCCGCCCGGGACCGCGGGCCGTTCAGGAGACGGGGCGGGAATCCGCCCAGGCCAGCTCGAACTCCTCCCGATAGGTGGAGAAAAGTCCGGCTTCGCCCACATCGTCCGACCTGACCAGCTTGCTGCCGTTGCGCAGCACCAGTACCGGTGACTCCATGCCCCGCGCCCCGCGCAGATAGGACTGCACCACGGCGACGCCGTCGGCACCGTCGCCGTCGACCAGGTAGGCGGTGAAGCGGGGCGTCTCGTCGTACACCTGGATCTCGAAGGCGCCCGGGTCGCGCAGCCGGGAGCGCACCCGGCGCATGTGCAGGATGTTCATCTCGACCGAGCGGCTCAGCTCGCCGCGCTTCATGCCCAGTTCGCGCTCGCGGCGCTTGACCGAGCTGGAGGCGGGGTTGAGGAAGAGCAGCCGCACCCGGCAGCCGGACTCGGCGAGCCGGACCAGGCGCCGTCCGGAGAAGTTCTGCACCAGCAGGTTGAGGCCGATGCCGATGGCGTCCAGGCGCCGGGCGCTGCCGAAGATGTCCTCGGCCGGGAACTGGCGCAGCAGCCGTACCCGGTCCGGGTGGACGGCGACGACGTCGGCGTACCGGTCGCCGACCAGGTCCTCGACCGCGTCGACGGGCAGCCGGCGCGCGGAGGGCACGTCACCGCCCGCGCCGAGCATCTCCAGCAGACGGGCCGAGGCCCGCTCGGCCTGGCCGAGGACCGCCTCGGACAGCGCACGGTTGCGGGAGACGACGTTGCGGGTCACCTCCAGCTCGTCCAGGGCGAGTTCGAGGTCGCGGCGCTCGTCGAAGTACGGCTCGAAGCACGGCCAGTGCTGCACCATCAGCTCGCGCAGCTGCGGCAGGGTGAGGAAGCTGAGCACGTTGTCGTCGGCCGGGTCGAGCAGATAGCCCTTGCGGCGGCTGACCTCCCGTACGGCGACCGCGCGCTGCACCCACTCCTGGCCGGCCGGACCGGCCGCGGCGACCACCCAGTCGTCCCCGTGGACGGGTTCGTAGACGGGCCGCAGGACGGCGGCGACGACCGCGCGCAGCCGCTGTTCGACGAGGTTCAGCCAGATGTAGGCCCGGCCGGCCCGCTGGGCGCGGGTGCGCACCTCGTGCCAGGCGTCGGCGTCCCAGTCCAGCTCCGGCCCGATGGATCCCGCGTCCATCGGCCGGGCCAGGGACACCGCGCCGGGCGGGACGTCCGCGGAGTTCCCCTCATGACCCTCGTCACCAGGGGGCAGCTCCAGCCCTCCCGAGCCCACCCGTGCACCGCCTTCCGCTTTCCGCGCTTCTCCCCGTCTCAACGATCAAGGAAGGGTACTCCGGGAGCGGTACGCGGTGCAGCCGGATGGACAGGTCGGTTTCCCGGATGGTTTTCTCAACTCCTCTGCCTTCCACGGCCGTTCCGCCGTGGCCGTGCGCGGGGAGTGAGCGGATTCATAGCCGCCGTGCGCGAGCCGCACTGACCCCGGGCGCGGGACGCCCGCCGCACTTTCCGGGAGACTCGCTGGGCGACCGGCCCCCGGCCGGGCGGCACACCTGGGAGAGTCGTGTCCATGCAGGTCTGGCCTGGAACGGCGTATCCGCTCGGCGCCACCTATGACGGCGCCGGAACCAACTTCGCGGTCTTCACGGAGGCCGCGGACCGAGTAGAGCTGTGTCTGCTGCACGACGACGGCTCGGAGACGGCGGTGGAACTGCGCGAGAGCGACGCGTTCGTGCGGCACGCATACCTGCCCGGTGTGATGCCGGGGCAGCGGTACGGGTTCCGGGCGCACGGTCCGTACGACCCCGGGCGCGGACTGCGCTGCAACTCGGCGAAGCTGCTGCTCGACCCGTACGCGAAGGCGGTCGCCGGGGCCGTCCGGTGGGGCGAGGAGGTGTACGGCTACCACTTCGGGGCGCCCGAGCGGCGCAACGACCTGGACTCGGCGCCGCACACCATGACCTCGGTGGTGATCAACCCGTACTTCGACTGGGGCGACGACCGGCCGCCGCGCACCGAGTACCACCACACGGTGATCTACGAGGCCCATGTGAAGGGCCTGACCATGCGGCATCCTGGGCTGCCCGAGGAGCTGCGCGGCACCTACGCGGGGCTCGCCCATCCGGCCGTCATCGAACATCTGACGGAACTGGGGGTGACGGCCCTGGAGCTGATGCCCGTACACCAGTTCGTGAACGACCACCGGCTGGCCGATCTGGGGCTGAGCAACTACTGGGGTTACAACACCATCGGCTTCTTCGCCCCGCACAACGCGTACGCCTCCTGGGGCGACCGGGGCCAGCAGGTGCTGGAGTTCAAGTCGGCGGTGCGGGCGCTGCACGAGGCCGGCATCGAGGTCATCCTGGACGTCGTCTACAACCACACCGCCGAGGGCAACCATCTGGGGCCGACGCTGTCCTTCAAGGGCCTCGACAACCCGTCGTACTACCGGCTCGCCCAGGACCGCCGGTACTACATGGACACCACCGGCACCGGAAACTCGCTGCTGATGCGGTCCCCGCACGTGCTCCAGCTGATCATGGACTCGCTGCGGTACTGGGTCACCGAGATGCATGTCGACGGGTTCCGCTTCGACCTCGCGGCGACCCTGGCCCGGCAGTTCCACGAGGTGGACCGGCTGTCGTCGTTCTTCGATCTGGTGCAGCAGGACCCGGTGGTGTCCCAGGTGAAGCTGATCGCCGAGCCGTGGGACGTGGGCGAGGGCGGCTACCAGGTGGGCAACTTCCCGCCGCTGTGGACCGAGTGGAACGGCAAGTACCGCGACACCGTGCGGGACCTGTGGCGGGGCGAGCCGCGGACGCTCGCGGAGTTCGCCTCCCGGCTGACCGGCTCCTCCGACCTCTACCAGGACGACGGGCGCCGCCCGCTCGCCTCCATCAACTTCGTCACCTGCCACGACGGCTTCACGCTGCACGACCTGGTGTCGTACAACCACAAGCACAACCAGGCCAACGGTGAGGAGAACCGGGACGGCGAGAGTCACAACCGGTCCTGGAACTGCGGGGCGGAGGGCCCGACCGACGACCCCGGGGTGCTGCGGCTGCGGGAGCGCCAGATGCGGAACTTCATCGCCACCCTGATGCTGTCCCAGGGTGTGCCGATGATCAGCCACGGGGACGAGTTCGCGCGCACCCAGCACGGCAACAACAACGCCTACTGCCAGGACAACGAGGTGGCGTGGCTGGCGTGGCCCGAAGAGGGCGGCACGCTGCTGGACTTCACGCGCGCGATGGTGTGGCTGCGGCGCGACCACCCCGTCCTGCGGCGGCGCCGCTTCTTCCACGGCCGTCCGGTGGAGGGCACCCATGACGACCTGTCCGACATCGCCTGGTTCACCCCGGAGGGGCGGGAGATGACACAGCGGGACTGGGACTCGGGGCGGGCCTCCGCGCTGACCGTGTTCCTGAACGGCAACGCCATCTCCGAGCCCGGTCCGCGCGGGGAGCGCATCACCGACGACTCCTTCCTGCTGATGTTCAACGCCTCCCCCGAACCACTGGAGTTCGTGGTGCCGGTCGACCACGGCCGGCAGTGGCAGCTGGTGGTCGACACCGCCCAGGAGGACGGAGTACCGCCGGGCACCGGGGAGAAGGTGGCGGCCGGCGACCGCATCACCCTCCCGGACCGCAGCCTGACAGTCCTCCAACGCCCCGCCTGACACCCCGCCGGGCCGGCCCCGTCCACTGAGGCCGGCCCCCGACCTGGCTCGGCTCGCGCCCACGCGCGCGTGGGCAGGCGGGCGCCCTTAAGTCGTCAGCCGTGTCCTGGGTCAGGTCGCGTCCGCGCGTGCGGGGTTGGTGGATTCGGTCGGGGGCAGGAAGGGTGCTGGGCGGGCTGTCAGCGCGATGGTGAAGGTGAGGGCCGCGGACGCGGTTGCCGTCGCGAAGGCTGCCGAGGGGCCGTGGGAGTCGGCCAGGGGGCCGGTGGCGGCGACCGCGAGGGCCTGGCCGGCGACCAGGGAGCTGGTCGCGGAGGCCATCGCCTCGGCCAGCCGGGACGGTGGCACGGCGCGTTCGGTGAGCCCGAACACCGTGACGAGGTGCGGCGCGTAGGAGGCGCCGAGGACCGTGACGACCGCGTACAGACCGGGCAGGCCGTGGGTGACGGGCAGCGGCAGCGACAGCAGGAGCGCGGCGCCGGTCGCCAGCCGCCAGCGCGTGCGCAGCCCGATCCGGGCCGGTACGGCGGCCATGCCGAACCCCGCGAGCGCGCTCATCACCCCCATGGCCGCGTACACGAGCCCCGCCTGGTCCTCCTGCCCGAGCCGGGCGGTGAGCGCGGTGATCCCGGCCTGGCAGGCCCCGAACATCGCGCCCTGAAGCGCCAGTGCGGCCCGCAGGGCGTGCACGGAGCGGGGCATGGGGCTGCGGGGCATGGGGCTGCGGCGCCCGGGGGTGGGGCCGGCCGGGGTCGGTCGTACGGCGTGGGCGGTCGGGTGGAGGGCGAAGGCGGTGCCGCAGGTGGCGGCGAGGAGCGCGGCGGCGGCCAGCGCGTACGCCGGATGGGCGAGCACGGCGGCGAGGCCGACCAGGGCCGGGCCGAGGACGAAGGACAACTCGTCCAGGGTGCTCTCGAAGGACAGCGCGGCGCCGACCGTGTGCTCGGGGGCGCCCGCGCGGCGGGCGAGGGCGACCAGCCGGGCGCGGGCGAGCGGCCCGACGAGCGGCACGGTGGCCCCCGTGACGGCCCCGAGGAGGGCCAGGAGCGCCGTGGGCAGCCCGGCGAGCGCACCGGTGACGAGGGCGGCCGTGGCGAGCGCGTGGGCGAGCGAGAACGCGAGCACGACCGGACGCTGCCCGTGCCGGTCGGCGAGCCGTCCCACCAGCGGCCCGCAGACCACCTGGCCGAGCGCGAGGGCCCCGCCGGTCAGCCCGGCGGCGGACAGCGAGCCGCTCGTGCGGGCGACGAGCAGCACGCTGCCGAACTGGACGGTGGCCGTGGGCAGCCGCCCCAGGAACGACACCCCGGGCAGCAGCGGCCCGGTCAGGCCGATCACGTCCCGGTAGGTGTCCCGTGTGCGGCGCGGGCCCGGTTTCCCCGTTGTTCCCATCGCTCGACGCTAGGCACACGTGCGGGGGGCCGTGCAGGGGGCGATGACACGAAAGACGGCGGGCGGGGTACGTAGCTTTCCATGACCTCTGCGCGCCCCCGGCCCCAGGTGCCCACGGCCACCTACCGGCTGCAAGTGCAGCCCGCGTTCCCGTTCGCCGCCGCCACGGCCGCCGTGCCGTACCTGGCGTCGCTCGGCGTGTCGCACCTGCATCTGTCCCCCGTCCTGGAGGCCGTACCGGGCTCCACGCACGGCTACGACGTCGTCGACCCCGCGCGCGTGCGCGAGGAACTGGGCGGCGAGGCGGGCCTGCGCACGCTGGCCCGGACCGCGCGGGAGCACGGTCTGGGGCTGGTGGTGGACATCGTGCCGAACCACATGGCGATGGCGCCCCGGCACAACCGGGCCCTGTGGGAGGTGCTGCGCGCGGGGCCCGGATCGCCGTACGCGCGCTGGTTCGACATCGACTGGGAGGCGCAGGGCGGCCAGGTGCTGCTGCCGGTGCTCGGCGGGCCGGTCGGCGAGCAGCTGGCACACCTGGTGGTCGACGGGGACGTGCTGCGCTACCACGACCACGCCTTCCCGCTCCGCCCCGGCACCGAGGAGCTGCCGCTGCCGGAGCTGCTGGACGCGCAGTGGTACCGGCCGGTGTGGTGGCGGCTGGCCCGCACCGAGCTGAACTACCGCCGGTTCTTCAGCATCTCGGAGCTGATCGGGGTGCGGGTCGAGGACCCGGAGGTGTTCGAGGCCACCCACGCCAAGATCCTCCAGCTGGTGCGGGAGGGCGTGATCGACGGGCTGCGGGTCGACCATCCGGACGGGCTCGCCGACCCCGAGGGCTATCTCACCCGGCTGCACGAGGCGACCGGCGGCTGCTGGACGGTGGTGGAGAAGATCCTCGCCGACGGCGAACGGCTGCCGGTCTCCTGGCCGGTCGCGGGCACCACCGGCTACGACGCGCTGCGGCACGTCGACGGCCTGTTCACGGACCCGGCCGGGGCGGCGGAACTCCTCACCGAGTACCGGCGGTTCGCGGCCCCGCAGACGGACCGGGGCGGCGACTGGGACGCCACCGCCCGCCGGGCCGCCTACGAGGTGCTCCGGCACGAGCTGGCCACCGAGGCCGACCGGCTCACCCGGGTCGCCGCCCGGCTGTGCGCCGCCTCCCCGGACCTCTCGCTGCGCGACCGGGCGCCCTGGGCGCTGCGCACCGCGCTGGAGGAGCTGCTGGTACGGCTGCGGGTGTACCGGCCGTACGCCGGCGGCGAGGTGGCCGAGGTCGTCACCGCCGAGGCGGCCGAGGAGGCCCGGCATGCCTTCGTGGTGCCCGAGGAGGCCGGCGCGGTGGACGTCGTACGCCGGCTGCTCCTGGAGCCGCCCGGTGACCCGTCGGCCCCCGACCACGCCGGCCGGGTGGAGTTCTTCACCCGGTTCGCGCAGACGGCGTCGGCGTTGCGCGCCAAGTCGGTGGAGGACACCGCGTTCTACCGCTATGTGCCGCTGCTGTCGGCGACCGAGGTGGGCGGCGATCCGGGCCGCCCCGGGGTGTCCCCGGCGGAGTTCCACGCGTACTGCGCGCGCGTGCAGCGCGACTGGCCCGCCACCGGCACGGTGGTCTCCACCCACGACACCAAGCGCAGCGCCGATGTGCGTGCCGCACTGGCCGTGCTCACCGAGTGCCCCGGACGGTGGGCGCAGCTGCTGGCCGAGGTCAGCCGGGGCGAGTCGATCGTGCCGGACGGCCAGCTGGCCTGGGCGGCCTGGCAGACGGTGTTCGGGCTGGGCCCCGCCGAGGAGGAGCGGGTCCGGGGGGCGCTGCTCAAGCATGTGCGCGAGGCCGGTCTGTACACCAGCTGGACGGAGCAGGAGCCGCCGTACGAGGAGGCGGTGACGGCGTTCGTCGGGGCCGGGCCGTGCGGTCCGCCGGGCGAGCGGGTGGCCGCGTTCCGCAAGGTGCTGGAGCCGTATGTGCGGGCCAACGTCCTCGGCACCGCGCTGGTCCATCTGACGATGCCGGGCGTGCCGGACGTGTTCCAGGGCACGGAGGGCGAGTACCGGGCGCTGGTGGACCCGGACAACCGGCGGGCGGTGTCCTTCCCGCCCGGGCTGCCGGGCGAGAAGGACGCGCTGACGGCGGCGGCGCTGCGGCTGCGCGCCCGCCGGCCGGACGCCTTCGGCCCGGCGGCGACGTACGAGGCGCTGGCCGCCGAGGGCCCGGCGGCGGAGCACTGTGTGGCCTTCGCCCGCTCCGGGGAGGTGGTCACGGCGGTGACCCGGCTGCCGCTGCGGCTCGCCGAGGCGGGCGGCTGGCGGGAGACCCGGCTGCCGCTGCCGCCGGGCCGCTGGACCGGTCTGCTCGCTCCGGGGCGGGAGTTCTCCGGGTACGCGCGCGTGGCGGAGCTTTTCGAACGGCTGCCGGTCGCCCTGCTGGAGCGCGCCCCGGAGGACTGAACCCAGCGTTGAGGCCGATCCGGAGGGCGGACGCGGCTCCGCCCGGCGCGGCGAGCGGGGCGGTCGGATGCGCCGGAGGCGCCGGGGGTGGTGCTGCTGAGGCCCGCGGGCCGTGCCGCGCCTCCTGAGGTGCACCGGGAAACGCAGGGGACGCGTCACCGCCCCGGGCCCGCGTCCGGGCGCCCCCGGGCGCCTCCCCCGCCGTCTCCTTGACAGTTCACCCGTCCCGTGCGGGACTGGGAGGGCGAAGCCGGGCGGACTAATCGGGGGTGAGTCTCCTGCCGGAGCTGCGCTACCCCAGCGTTCCCGAACTGGTCGGCTTTGCCCGGGCATTGACCACTCGGGCACCCGGGCTGTGCACGCTGCGCCAGGTGGGGCTCTCGCGCGCGGGACGGCCGCTCCATCTGCTGTCGGTGGGGCACGCGCGCCGGGCGGTGCTGGTGGTCGCGGGCGCCCACGCCAACGAGCCGACCGGCGGCAGCACCCTGCGCGTGCTGGCCGAACGGGTGGTGGCCGAGCGGGAGTTGCGGGCCGGCGTCTCCTGGCACTTCCTGCTGTGCGCGGACCCGGACGGGGCGAGCCTGCATGTGACGCCGGCGCCGCGCAGCCTGCTCGACTACCACCTCGGCTTCTACCGGCCGACGGGCGCGGAGCAGCCGGAGTGGTCGCCGTCGGTGCTGCCTCCGGACCGGCTGCCGCCCGAGACACGGGCGCTGACCGGGGTGATCGACGAGCTGCGCCCGTACCTCCAGGTGACGCTGCACGGCACCGATCTGGGCGGCAGCTGGGTGCAGTTGACGCGGGACGTGCCGGGCCTCGCCGAGCCGTTCGCCAAGTCCGCGGCGGAGCTGCACATTCCGGTGGAGACGGGCGCCTCGGACGCCGCGGGCTGGCCGGTCCTGGGGCCGGGGGTGCATGTCATGCCGGGCCCCGAGACGGGCGTCGCCTACCCGAGCATGCCGGACGACGCACGGCACAGCACCTGGTACCACGCGCACCGCTACGGCGGTCTGACGGCCGTGGTGGAGGTGCCGATGTGGGCGAGCGACCTGGTGGACGATCCGGCGCCGCATCCGGCGCCCGCGGTGGCGATGCAGCGGCTGGCCGGGCGGCTGCGGCGGGACGCGCTGGAGGTGGAGCGGATACTCGCCGACGCGCTGCCCCGCCTGGACGGCGCGGACGGTCCGCTGCTGCGGGCCGCGCGATGGGTGCTGGAGCTGGTGCCGGGGCTGGCCGAGGACTGGGTGCAGACGCCTCCGGCGGCGGGCACGATGGCGTACATCGGCAGCGTGGACGCCTTCGGCCGGCGGCTGCCGCTGCGGGCGGCGGCGATGCTGCTGCGGGTGCTGCGGGAGGCCGACGACCACGCGGCACCGCGGCTGGAGCGGCTGGTCGTCTCCTGGTGCGACTCCTTCGCGGTGCGTTTCCGGGCCCGCTGGGTGCCGCTGGAGCACCAGGTGGAGCATCAGTCCCGGACGGTGCTCGCGGCGGCCCGGCAGGCCCGGCAGCAGGACGCCTGAGCCACGGCGGACGGCCCCGGCGGCGCGTTCAGTCGTCCAGGGCGAAGACGGAGCCCGTCCGCGCGTTCATGACGCAGGTGTTGGTGTACGTCTGCCGGAACTCGACGGGCCGTCCGTGCCACCACCCGCGCGCGTGGGCGGTCACCGGCGCGTAGAGCATGGTGCAGAAGACGTTGCGGGGCGGGATGCGGCCGATGTCGCCGTCGGCGGCCGCGAGTTCGGCGCATGCCTCCGCCGCGTGCGCGTGCCCCTGCGGCGGGTCGCACAGCAGCAGCGTGCCGCGCGTGTCGCGGGTGTGGGCGTCGCCCCGGGTGACCGTCAGATACAGCCGGTCGCCGGAGCCGGACAGGGGTCCTGAGGCGCGGTCCGCCGCCTGGGCCGGGGCGGCGGCGAGGAGACCGGCTGCCGCCAGCAGCGCCCCGGCGGCCGCGGCCGTTCGGACAGGACGGATGCGGCCGGGGAGCGAAGTGGGACCGGCGAGCCTGGTGAGACCGGTGAGATGTGTCATCCCCGAAGCATCGGCGCGGCGGCGCGGATTCCGCAGCGCGCCGCTCCCGGCCTCACCCGATCGGGAGACCACACGCGCGCGTGCCGGAGCGCCAGTTCGAACCGGCGGGCCCGGACACACGCCCGCCCCTCGGAGGCACGGGCATGCGGGGCGGCGGCGCTCAGCTCACCGCGAGCCGGAAGGCCATTCTGCCGAAGGCGACCTGGTCGCCCTCGCGGACGACGACCGAGCCGATCACGCGGCGGCCGTTGACCGTGGTGCCGTTGGTGGAGCCGAGGTCCCTGAGGACCCACAGCTCGCCCTCGCGCCTGAGTTCGGCGTGCTCACGGGAGACCGTCTCGTGGGTCAGGCGCAGCCCACTGGCGGGGTCGCGGCCGATGCGCAGCGGTCCGCGCTGCGCGGGATGCGGCAGCAGCAGCTTGGGCAGCCGCTCGGCCTGCCAGGCCCGGCGCAGCCGTACCGTGAAGCCGGAGACGGCCTCCACGGTGCCGAGGACCGCCCGGGAGAGGCGGTTCTCGCGGGGCAGGTCGGCCACGAGGACGGCGAGTTCGTCGGCATGGCGGGCGGCGAGCGCCAGCTCCATGCGGTGCACGAACGTGTCGTGCGAGATGCGGCCCATCGCGACGCCGTCCCGCAGCACCTGCAACGCCTTGTCGCGCTGCGCGTCGGACAGCCGCGCGGGATAGGTGGGGAACTCGAAGGACGACGTCACGGAGGTGATTGTCGGTCAGTGAACCCCTGGTGTCCAGAAACCGTGGAATCGGTGCCCACCTGCGAGTACTGCCACGACACCGATCGGGAAAGGGATCGAATGCGGAGGCGGATCGATCGTCCTGGCGGCACGATGGGACCGCGGGACATCACGGTGAGCAGGCGATCCATCACAGACGAAGGGGAACCGTCCGTGCAGTTCGAGGTGTGGGCACCGCAGGCAGACCGAGTGACGCTCCAGTGCGCGGGCGACACGCGCGCGTTGGCGCGCGATCCTGCGCGGGCGGGCTGGTGGACGGGGGAGGCGGAGGCCGAGGACGGCACCCGGTACGGGTTCGCGCTGGACGACGGTCCCGTGCTGCCGGACCCGCGCTCGCGCCGCCAGCCGGACGGCCCGGACGGGCTGAGCGCGGTCGTGGACCATGGACGGTACGCGTGGCGGGCGTCGTGGGCGGGGCGCGGGCTGCCGGGTGCGGTGCTCTACGAGCTGCACGTGGGCACGTACACCCGCGAGGGCACTTTGGACGCGGCCGCCGACCGTCTCGGCCACCTGGTGGAACTGGGCGTGACCCATGTGGAGTTGATGCCCGTGTGCCCGTTCCCGGGGCGGCACGGCTGGGGGTACGAGGGGGTGTCGCTGTGGGCGGTGCACGAGCCGTACGGCGGCCCCGAGGCCCTGAAGCGCTTCGTGGACCGGGCGCACGAACTGGGGCTGGGCGTCGTGCTGGACGTGGTGCACAACCACCTGGGCCCGTCCGGTAACTATCTGCCGCGCTTCGGGCCGTACTTCACGGATACGCACACCACCCCCTGGGGTGCGGCGGTGAACCTGGACGCGCCCGGTTCGGACGAGGTCCGGGCCTTCCTCGTCGGCAGCGCGCTGGCGTGGCTGCGGGACTACCGGATCGACGGGCTGCGGCTGGACGCGGTGCACGCGCTGTACGACACGCGCGCGTGCCACTACCTGGAGGAGCTGTCGGCCGCCGTGGACGCGCTCGCCGAGGAGGTGGGGCGCCCGCTGTTCCTGATCGCCGAGTCGGACCTGAACAACCCGCGGTTCATCACCCCGCGCGCGGAGCAGGGCCTGGGGCTGCACGCCCAGTGGAACGACGACTTCCACCATGCGCTGCACACCGCGCTGACCGGTGAGTCGCAGGGATATTACGCCGACTTCGCCCAGGCCCCCTGCGCCGCGCTCGCCAAGACGCTCACCGGCGGGTACTTCCACGACGGCGGTTACTCCAGTTTCCGGGGCCGGAGCCACGGGCGTCCGCTGGACCGCGCGCGCGTGGCCGGGCACCGGCTGCTCGGCTACAGCCAGACCCACGACCAGGTCGGCAACCGCGCCCAGGGCGACCGGCTCGCGGCGTCCCTCTCCCCCGGTCTGCTGGCCTGCGCGGCCACACTGACGCTGACGGCGCCGTTCACGCCGATGCTGTTCATGGGCGAGGAGTGGGCGGCCGGCACGCCCTGGCAGTTCTTCACCGACCACACCGACCCGGAGCTGGCCGAGGCGGTACGGCAGGGCCGGCGGCGGGAGTTCGCGGCGCACGGCTGGGCCGCGGAGGAGGTCCCGGACCCGCAGGACCCGGCGACCCGCGAGCGGTCCTGCCTGGACTGGTCGGAACCCGGCCGCGATCCCCACGCGCGCGTGCTGGCCTGGTACCGGGAGCTGATCGCACTGCGCCGGGACCAGCCCGACCTCACCGATCCCGACCTCACCGACATCAAGGTGGCCTACGACGAGGACGCCCGCTGGCTGGCCTTCCGGCGCGGCGACGTACGGGTGGCGGTGAACCTGGGCAAGCAGCCGGCGGCGATCCCGCTGGGCACCGCCCGGGTGGAGGTCCTCGCCGCCTGGACCCCGGTGTCCACCCCGGGCCCGGACGGCCTGCTCCACCTCCCGGCAGAGTCCTCCGTGGTGCTTACCCAGCCCTGAGACACGGTGCTGCACGGCGACGGGGTCGCGGGAAGGGCGGTGTGCGCGGGGTCGTCGGGGCAGGGGGCCGTCACGGGTCCGGGGTGTCTTCCTTGAAGTCCGTCACCCGTTCCAGAAGGATCGGCTCCCACGCCCGCCGCAGCTGGGTCCGCAGCAGGGTCGGGGAGCCTCCCGCGCGGCCCTCGATGTGGCCGGTGAGCCGGATGACGGTGTCGCAGCGGGCGAGCCACAGGCCGCGCAGGCAGGGGCGGGCGCCGTACCCGGCGAGGGTCGCGGCGCGGACGGCGGCCGGCGAGCCGACGGCGAGGGCGAGTCCGGCGATGTCCTCGGCGGGGTCGCCCACGGCCGCCCGGGTCCAGTCCAGGATGCCGCGCACCCGGCCATCGGCGCTGACCACCACGTGCTCCCCGGTCAGCCCGTGGTGGGTGAGCACGGCGGTGCCGGGCTGCGCGGCGAGCTGGGCGGCGCCCGCGGGGGTGAGCTGGAGCAGCCGGGCGGCGTCGAACTCGTCGGCCGCGGCGAGCCGTTCCGCCGCGTGCACGGCCATCCGGCGCAGCGCCTCCAGCGAGCGCGGGGCGGTGCGCGGCACGCCGAGCGCCTCGGCCTGGCGTGCGGGCACCGCGCGCAGCCCGGTGAGCAGCCCGGCGAGGTCGGCCTCGCCGAGGGCGGAGACGTCGTGCTCGTCGGCCGTGCCGCCGGGCAGCTTGGTGTCGAGGGTGTAGGCGAGACCGGGCGCCCAGTCGCCGTGCGCGACGCTGGTGGGGACGGCGAGCGGCAGATGCGGGCGGACCAGGTCGCGCAGCCGCAGTTCCCTGCGGCGCAGCGCCGAGGCCTCCCGGTCGGGCGCCAGGCGCAGCACCTGACGGGTGCCGACGTACCAGGTGTAGTCATGGCCCTCGCGGACCGGACGGACGTCGGGTCCCGCGGTGCCGCCCGCCTTGTCGCCGCTGTCCTTGATCAGCGAACGGACCAGTCTGCGGACGGTCTCCGCGGTGGGTGTCGGTGCCTCGGTCATGGTCGGATGTCGCCGTTCCGGGTGTCGTCGAGGGTGTGTCTCCTGGGCCTCTCAGTCCACTATGACCATCTCACGCGTCGTGGTGTTGAAACGGCGGCCGCCGTCCTCCGTGACGGTGACGATGTCCTCGATGCGCACGCCGAAACGGCCGGGCAGATAGATGCCGGGCTCCACGGAGAAGCACATGCCGGGCACAAGGGGCTGCTCCTCGCCCTCGATCATGTACGGCGGCTCGTGCGTGGTGACGCCGATACCGTGCCCGGTGCGGTGGATGAAGTACTCGCCGTACCCCGCGTCGGCGATCACCGCGCGGGCGGCACGGTCGACCTCCTGACAGGCCACGCCCGGCCGTACGGCCAGGAAGCCCGCCTCCTGGGCGGCGCGCACGGTGTCGTGCACCCGGCGTTCCTCCTCGGTGGGCTCGCCGACGTGGACCGTGCGGGTGGTGTCGGAGCCGTAGCCGTCCTTCAGCCCGCCGAAGTCGAGGACGACCATGTCGCCGTGCCGGATGACCCGGTCGCCGACCTCGTGGTGCGGGTTGGCGCCGTTGGGGCCCGAGCCGACGATGGTGAAGTCGACCTGGGAGTGGCCGAAACGGCGCAACAGGTCGGCGAGGTCGCGGCCGATGTCGGACTCGCGGCGGCCGGCGAAGGGAACCTTCCGGATCTCCTCGAACGTTGCATCGGCAGCCGCTCCGGCGGCTGCCAGGAGTTCCAGCTCGGCGGCGTCCTTGACGGCGCGCAGCATGGGCAGGGCGTCGGTGAGGGAGGCGTAGGAGGTGTCGGGCAGCGCCCGTTGCAGGCCGAGCAGGTGCATCGCCCAGGTGTTGTCGCTGATGCCGAACCGGCCGCGGGCGTCGAGGAGCGCGGCGGTGACGGCGTACGGGTCCTTGCCGTCGGTCCAGTCGCGCAGCGCCACCGCGGCGGCGCCGGCCGCCTGCTCGGCGTCGGGCGCCTCCAGGGTGGGCACGACGAGGACGGGGTCACGGCCGGCGGCGAGGACGAGCACGGTGAGCCGTTCGGTGACCGCGGCCGGTGTGTAGCCGGTCAGCCAGACCATGTCCGGGCCGGGTGCCACGAGCAGGCCCGCGAGGCCCGCGTCGGCGGCGGAGCGTGCGGCGCGTTCCATGCGGGCCCGGTAGTCGGCGGCGGTGAAGGGCGCGGGCGCGCTACCGGTCATGACATGCCTCCGGGGGCGGACGGGAGAGACGGGAGAAGCGGGCGGGGATGTCTCTCGGGCAGCATCCTGCCCGGAAGGACAGGGCCCCGCGAGCCGGTCGCACGGCGTCGGGGGGCAGCGCGGCCGGCCCGGTCAGACCACCACTCCCGGCACCACCGTCAACTGCTGGTACCCCCCGCTGCTGTGACGGATGGTGAGCAGCACACCGCTGCCGGGCCGGGCGTGGGCCACCGCGCGGGCGAGGTCGGCCGCGGTGTCGACCCGGACGGCGCCGAACTGGAGCAGGACGTCCCCGCGGACCAGACCGGCGGTGTAACCGGGCCCCGGCACATGGACGCCCACCACCAGCGCCCCGACCTTCCCGGCGTCGACGGCCTCCACGCCCAGGGTCGCCGTGGGCCCTGCCGGGGCGGGGCTCTGGGTGGCGGCGGGGCCGGGTCCGGTCGAGGGGGTGGGCCTCGGTTCCTGGCGTTGCAGCCCGGCGAGTCTGCTCATGCCGATCACAGTGGCGCCGACCGCTCCGATGCCGACCCCGGACAGCACCAGCACGGCGCCGGTGAACAGGCCGAACAGCAGGGTCCGCAGCCGCCGGCCGCGCCGGCGCGCGGCGTGCGGGCGGCGGGCGGGGCCGGGGTTGCCGGGGTCACGCGGGTCCTGTCCGGGCATCGGCTTGGGCCGCAACGCAGTCTGTTCCATGGTTCGCTCGCCTCCGGCTGGTGCCTACCCGGGGCACCGGGCCGCGACAAGACACGAACGAGTGAGACTGGCCGGGGCGTGGCGCAGGGTATCCATCCCCTGGGGGTGCTCGTCGGCCCCGCAGGTGGCCCCCTCCGTTGCCCGCACCCCCTCATGCGCCCGGCACCAGTCTGCTCACGAGCTGGGCCGCCGCTCCCCTCGGGGTTCCGCCGTGGAGGAGTTCCGTGCGGTGGACGAGGCGGGGGTCGGTGAGGGGGACGGCGGTCGTGCCCGGTACGGCCTCGGCGGTCGAGCGGGGCAGCAGGACCAGACCGTGGCCGGCGGCCGCGAGGGCGGTGAGGGTGCGCAGGTCGGTGCCCTCGTAGCGCAGGGCGCGGCGGAAGGCGCCGCCGCCGGTGGCGGCGCGCGCTTGCGGGAGCGGCAGGGCGGCGTCGGGCGCGTCGAGCCAGCGGGCGTCGCTCAGGTCGGCGAGGCGCAGACCGGGGCGGCCGGCGAGGGGGTGGGCGGCGGGCAGCAGGACGCTCACGGGCTCCTCGGCGACGCCGTGGCTGCTCAGCGGTGCCACATCGGACAGCCGCAGCGGATCGCTCGGCGCGGCCAGCCCGTCGACGAGGCCGAGATCGGCGGTGCCGGTCGCGACGGCGGCCGGGATCTCCTGGCGGGTGAGCACGCGCAGGGTGACGCCGGAGGGCGGCAGCGCGGCGAGGAGGGCGGCACCGAGGGCGGTGGGCGTGGTGGCGAGGGTGAGGCCATGGGCGGGCGCGGCGGCCATGCGGGAGACATCGGCGCGGGCCGCGTCCAGGCGCAGCAGCAAGGGACCCGCGTGCTCCAGCAGCCGCTCCCCGGCCGCCGTGGGCGTGACCGGACGCCGGGTCAGCAGGGCCGCGCCCAGATCCTGTTCGAGCGCGGCGATGTGCTGGGAGACCGCCGACTGGGTGTAGCCCAGCTCGCGGGCGGCCGCGGAGAAGGAGGCGAGGCGCGCCACGGTGACGTACGTGCGCAGCAGATGGGGGTCCATGCGGCTCAGGATCCCACTGTGCGGGGCCTGCACCATCAGCTCTGCTTATCGACAGTGCATGAATCATCGTTGGACGTGAACGAGAGGCCGAGCCGAGGATGGGGCACATGACGAACACCGCCACCGTCGCCCTCGTCGGCGATCGCTCCCCGAACGTCGTCTCGCACACGCGTGTGCCGCTCCTGCTGGAGGCGCTGGCCGCGCGGGACCGGCTGGTCCTGGACGCCTACTGGATCCCGTCCGAGGACGCCGAGGCCGACGGAGCCGTGCGCGGTTTCGACGCGGTGTGGGTGCTGCCGGGCAGCCCGTACCGCAGCGAGGCGGGCGTCCTCGCGGCCGTACGGACCGCGCGCGAGGAGGGCATTCCGTTCCTCGGCACGTGCGGCGGCTTCCAGCACGCGCTGCTGGAGTACGCGCGGAACGTGTGCGGGCTGAGCGGGGCCGCGCACGCGGAGAACGACCCGGGCGCCGAGGATCCGCTCATCGAGCCGCTGGCCTGCTCGCTGGTCGGGCACGAGGCCGCGGTGGTCATCGAGCCGGGCTCGCTGGCCGAGTCCGTGATCGGCTCGGCGCGCACGGTCGAGCGGTACTTCTGCGCGTACGGGCCCTCTCACCGCCTCGACCCGCTCCGCGCCCATGGTCTGCGCTTCTCCGGGCATGACGAGGACGGCCGGGTCCGGGTCGCCGAACTGCCCGGTCACCCGTTCTTCCTGGCGTCGCTGTTCCAGCCGGAGCTGGCCGGCGACGGCTCGCGCCCGCACCCGATCGTCCGGGCGCTGGCGCGGGCCGCCGTCGAGCACGCGGCGTCGCGGCGCGCTCAGCCCGTGTGACCCTCGCCGTGGCCGCCGTGACCGCCGTGCGCCGCGTCGTGGCTGAACTTCATGGCCTCGGCCGGCATGACGACGAAGGGCCGCATCATGCCCTCGTCCTCGTGCTCCAGCAGATGGCAGTGGTACATGAACCGGCCGTACGCGCCGTCGAAGCGGCCCATGACCCGCAGCAGCTGGCTGCCGGGCACCCGGAAGACGTCCTTGTAGCCCCACTCGTTGGGGGCGAGCGGGATCACCCGCCCGGTGTCGTACCGGATCGGGGTGCGGGTGCCGCCGACCGCCGGGTCGAAGCCGGACACGTCGTAGGCGTCCCGGCCGAGCAGCTGGAAGTCGGCCAGGTGGATGTGCATGGGATGCACGATCGGCGCCAGGTTGAGGAAGCTCCACTGCTCGTAGCCGCCCTCGGGGACGGTGAAGCCGAGACCGTCGTTGAACGTCCGTGCGATGCGCCGGTAGGTCTTCGTGGTGCCGTCGGGTCCGGTGACCTGGACGATGCCGTCGGCCGGGAGGGTTAGTCCGGCGACGTCCTCGACCTCGGCCATCTCCCAGATCTCCGGGTGGCCGCCGCTGCCCCTGGTGGGCGGCGGGGTCAGCAGGATCAGGCGGTGACCGTGCGGGAGGTCGTGGGTGAGGCGGCGGAAGGAGCCGGAGAGGACCGCGGGCAGCTCGAAGGTGTCCTCCTCGCAGGCGTCCCGGACCCGGAACTCCAGGACGTCGGGGTGGCGTACGTCCCCGGCCGGGTCGGGCACCCCGGCCGGCTGGTTGCGGCCCTTGTTCACCAGCCGGAGCGTCCGGCCGGCCAGCGCGCGGAAGTCGACCAGGAGGTCGAACCGCTCGGCCGGGGCCGCGGTCAGGGTGGGCAGGTCCGCGTCGAAGTCGACGGGCACCGGGCGCGGCAGCAGCCCGCCGTCGCTGCCGATCTGGTGCACGAGGCCGGGCACCGGCTCACCGTCCTCGTCGATCAGCACGAGGTCGTAGATGCGCGCGTTGGAGGCGTTGAGCAGCCGGAAGCGGTACCAGGCCGCGTCCACGTCGGCGTACGGCCAGATGCGGCCGTTGACCGTGGTGTACGGGCCGGTGAAGGGCAGCGTGACCGGCTTGCCGGTCTCCGGGTTGCTCTGCTGGACGATGACCGTCTTGTGCAGCAGCCGGCCGTTGAGGCGGCCGTCCTCGTCGGTGTCGAGGTTGCGGTCGGCGATGATCAGCGGGATCTCCCGCTCGCCCGAGGGCAGGTGGAGGGCGTCCTCCTCGTCGTCACGGAGGAGGTAGGTGCCGAACAGGCCGGACATCACGTTCCACCGGGTGATGTTCATGGCGTGGTCGTGGTACCACCACTGCACCGCCTGGTGGTCGTTCGGGTACTCGGAGAGCTGGGCGTCGCCGTGGCCGACGGCGTTGTCCGCCCAGCCGTCGTTGCCGCCGCCGGTCTGGGCGCCGTGCAGATGGGTCACCGTCCAGGCGGGCAGCGCGGCGACGTCCTTGTCCGGCTCGACGCCCTCGCGGCCGGGCTCGGTGGAGGCGGGCGGGGTGCCGGGCGCGCGGGCGGGCACCTGGACCGCGGTGACCGGGTACTCGGACTCCTTCGGTATGCGGTTGGTCCAGGCGATCCGGACGCGCTGGCCGCGCCGCACCTCGACGGTCGGGCCGGGCACATGGCCCTCGTACCCCCACATCAGGGTCGGCGGCAGCTGCGGGTGCAGCCGCACCCAGGTCGGACGCTGGGCGATCTCGGTCTCGTGCCGGACGTCCCCGACGGCCGGGCGCAGGACGGGCGGGACGGTCAGCGGCGCGAGGTACGGCGTCAGTTCGGCCGTGACCGACGGCTGTTCCGCCCCCTCCGGCACCTGTTCCGGACGCTGTCCGGCGGCTTCGACGGTTCCCGCGATGAGGTCGGTCAAGATGAACACCCCCGTGTGTTCCGTGGTGGTTCCCCCTATGTCCCGCAAGACTTCCGGCGGGCCGACGGCGTTCCCTGAATGCCCCGTTCCGCACGCGAACGTCCGGAAACAGTCGGTCCGGGCAGGCCGGGCCGGGCGGCGTTGTCAGTGGGCGCTGTTACGTTCTGTGACATGAGCGATCGTCTTCTGCGGCAGCTGCGCCGGCACCGGCACCTCGCCGAACTGGCCGCCTTCCCCTTCGGCTTCGACCTGGACCGGGCCGCCCGCGGCCATGTCGAGCCCGTCCGCCTGGCCTCGGGCGGCCCGCTGGAGGTGCTCGCGGGTGACGACACCGGAGGCACCTTCTTCCGCTGCCCCGACGGGTCCGTGCTGTACGCCGACTCGGAGGGCGGCGCCGGGATCGTCGGGGCGAGCGTGGACGAGGCGCTGGAGATCCTGATCGGCCTGCCCGGCTGGCCGGATCACCTCGATCTGTCACCGGCGGACGGCGCGGAGACGATCCTCGCGCGCGTGGCGGAGACGGAGGAGGAGCTGCGCGAGTGCTACGGCATCGACGCCGAGCGGGCCGAGCTGCGCGCGGCGCTCGGGCTGCCGGAGCGCTCCCCGGTGGAGCTGGTCGGCATGCTGCACGCGGCCCTGCTGCGCACCGAACCGGAGCATGTGCTGCTCAACGCCGAGGAGGGGCGGGCCTACCGGCTGCTCGACGGCCATCCCCGTCCGCCGCTGTGGGAGCGGGTGCTGGCCGAGGGACGGGCCGGACTCGCCCGGCTGCGCGCCGGGGACACGTCCGTGGCCGGCGATCCGGTGCGGCGCCGACTGGTGCTGCGGGCCGCGCAGTTCGACCGCGCGGACGGCGATCTGCCCCTGCTGCGGCTGCTGCTGCGCCGGGAGGCGGAGTCGTCCATGACGGACGAACTGCGGCTCGCGGCCGTCCTGGTGGGACTGCACGGCGATCCGGCGGACCTGCCGCTGCTGCACGAGGTGCGGGAGACGGACTTCGACACCTGGTGCGGCCTCGGCGGGATACCGGAGCCGGAAGCCGGCGGGGCCGCGCTGCGCCGCTGGGCCGAGGGGCTGGACGCGTCCCTGTTCGGCGCCGACCCGGCCGACGAGCCGGAGTCGACCTGGACCGACCTGGCCGCCGCGCAGGGGCTCACCGAGCCGGCCCGGGTGGCGCTGATCCGGCGGCTGGACGCCATCGAGATGGACCAGAGCCTGCTGCGCCGGCCCGGCGACCCCACCGCGCTCGACCCGTCCCCGCTCGCCGCCCTGGCCTTCGACTTCGAGCACCTCGGCGACCTGGACCAGGCGCTGCGCGCCCAGCGGCTGTACGCCGCGCTGCGGGACAGCGCCTGGGACCGGGTGTCGGCCCTGCACGACCAGGCCCGGCTGGAGCGGGCGACGGGCCGGCTCGTCCCGGCCGCGCGGTCGCTGGCCAGGCTGCGGGAGATCCTCACCGCCCCGGGTGACGACTCGCTCGGGTACTGGCGGGAGGTGAACCTCGGCCGGTATCTCGCCCAGGAGCACTACGCGCTCGTCCGCGCCCTGGCCGACGCGGACCTCCTTGCGGAGGCGCGTGCGGCCTTGGCGGGCGGCGGGGCGATACGCGCCGAGTTGCGCGGGGCGGCCCGGGCGGGGCTGGACGAGACCGCGGCGGAGGCGGCGGAGCACATCGCCGCGGCCGAACGGCGGACCGCGGAGGTCAGCTGACGAGCTGGAGGGGTGGTGCCGGCGTGTGGCCGGGCAGGAAGCCATGGGCCCGGCGGCCCAGCCACTCGGCCTTGTAGCGGTCCACCTTCCGGTGCCAGTTGAGAATCCCGGCCAGCCAGTTCTGGAGGTCCAGGACATAGGCGTCCATCGCCGCGCGCGCCCCCGCCGACAGTTCGAAGTCGTCGCAGAGCACGGGCAGTTCGTGCGCGATGACATGCTCGAACTGCTGCATGCGCTGGGTGGTCAGGTCATGGACGACCCGGAGCGCGGTCGGATAGTCCATGCCGAAGAAGTTCTGTACGACGAGGACGGCGTTGTGCAGCTCGCCCTCGTACTCGATCTCCTTCTGGTAGGAGAAGATGTCGTTGAGGAGGCACGCGTAGTCGATGGCGGCGTTCTCCAGGGAGCGCACCGGGCCGCTGCGGTAGACCTCCGGCGGGAGGGCGGGGCCCTGGCCCATCCGGCACAGGCTCAGGGTGAGGTCGGAGCCGAAGGTGGAGCGGCGCATCTCCAGGTAGTCGACCGGGTCGGGGACGCGGTTCTGCATCTGGTTGGACAGCTCCCAGACCCAGCTCTCGGTCATCGTGTCCACGGATGCCTTGACGGTGCGCCGCTGCTCGGCGGTCATCCTGGCCGTCGTCCGGGCCCACAGGTCGATCAGCCCGCGCTCCATGGCGTTGGCGGGCACCAGGGCCGGCTCGCCCTCGACGGGCATGCACTGGGAGAGCCGGGCCGTGGTCAGCCGGGCGGCGGCCAGGTCCCGGCGGTGGCCGTAGACGAGCGGGTAGTAGTCGTCGCCGTAGGTGCCCCAGGCGAGCCACTGGGCGCTGAGGTCGAGGGCCTCGGGGGTGGCGTCCGGGTCCAGGCCGGCGGAGCACAGGGCGAGGTCGTAGGCGGCGAGCTTGTCCTCGTCCCAGACGCCTTCCTGGAGGATGCCCATCCGGTGCGACCAGGTGACGAGGTTGCTCCGGGCGCTGTCCAGGTGCGCGCTCAGCTGGAGCGGGTACGGCATGCGGAACTCCGGCAGCACGGACGGGCCGACCTTCTGGTACGGCACGTGCGCGTAGGCGCGCAGGCGTTCCTGGGCGGCCGAGGCGAGCAGTGCGCCGATGTCGGCCGCGGAGGTGCCGGGCCCGCTCGGGAGCTGCCACGGCGAGCGGGAGCGTGCGCCCTTGTTCATGTAGCGGCTGGAGCGCATGTGCCACTCGTGGCCGCCGGACTGCCAGTCCTGGAGCCCCTTGGTGTAGGCGGCGACCGCGGCGACGTCGACGGGCGTGAGGCCCTTCTCCAGGGCGACGGCGGGGACCTCGGTGAGCGCGGTGTGCTCGAACTGGTGCAGCCGGGAGGTGAGGATGTCGTTGACCGTGTCGGCGGCCTCCTGGGTGGTGCAGCCGAAGAACTTCTCCAGCACGAGGACGCCGTTGCTGTTCTCGCCCTCGTCCTCGACCTCGCGCTGGTAGGAGAACAGGTCGTTGCGCAGATGGACGGCGTCGGAGAAGGTCTCCATCAGCACGCGCAGCGGCCGGGTCCCGGCGACGGCCGCGGGCACCTCGGCGGTCGCGTACTCCACGAGCCCCGCCGACCAGGGCGCGCCGCCCACCTTGCGGCGCATCTCGATGTACTCGACGGGGTTGGCGATCCGCCCCTCGTTGATGTTGGACAGCTCCCACATCGACTCGTTGAGCAGGTGCTCGGTGGCGACGGCGAAGCGGCGGCGCCAGTCCGCCGACATCGAGGGCACCGTGCGCTCCCACAGGTCCTTCAGGCCCGCCTCGACCGGGTTCGCGGGCTCGGGCACCTCGGTCGCGAGGTCGAGCGGCATGAACAGCGGCAGGCGGTCCAGGTGGGCCTTGCCCGCGGCGCGGTCCTGGGTGCGCTTGAACATGTCCAGGAAGTGGTCGTCGAAGAAGAACACCCACACATACCAGTCGGTGATCAGCGAGAGGGCGGGTCCGTCGCAGTCGGGGTGGGTGTAGGCGCACAGGAGCCCGTAGTCGTGCGCCTCCAGGTCGGCCTGGTCCCAGATTCCGGAGCCTTCCAGCATGCCCATCTCGCGTGCCCACGCGGTGGAGTGGGCACGGGCCTCGTCGAGGTGCGGGTTGAGCCGCGCGGGATACGGCATGTAGAAGTGCGGGAGTTCGAACGGCTGCGTCATGGCCGGGGCCCTACCCGTGCCCTCCGAGGCCCATCCACCGGGAGGCACATGATCACACCATCGCGTGAAGTGTCGTCGAAACACCGATGCTCCCGCGCACCGGTGTGCACGCGGGCGCCGGGCGACGCGTTGTGCCGGTGCCCTTGCCGCGGCCGTGCGGGGACGTCACGGTAGGCCCATGACCTCCTTCGTACTGCCTCATGAGGTGCACGGCGACGGCGCCCACAAGGTGTTCGCGGTGCACGGCTGGTTCGCCGACCGGTCCGCCTACGCGACCGTCCTGCCGGACCTGGACCGTACGGCCTTCAGCTACGCGCTGGTGGATCTGCGCGGCTACGGCGAGGCCCGCGACGCCGGTGGCGCGTACACGACCGCCGAGGCGGCCGGGGACCTGCTGGTGCTGGCCGACCGGCTCGGCTGGGCGCGGTTCTCGGTGATCGGGCACTCCATGGGCGGCGCGGTCGCACAGCGGCTGCTGGCGCTCGCCCCGCACCGGCTGCGCCGGATCGTCGGGGTCTCCCCCGTGCCCGCCTCGGGCATGCCGCTGGACGGCGAGCAGGGCGCCCTGTTCACGGAGGCGGCGCACAGGGCGGAGAACCGCAGGGCGATCATCGACATCACCACCGGGGGCCGCCGTCCGGCCGCCTGGCTGGACCGGATGACCGCGCGCTCGCTGGAACGCAGTGACGCCACGGCGTTCCGGGCCTGGCTGGACTCCTGGGCGGGCGAGGACTTCCACACGGAGGTCAAGGGCAGCGAGGTGCCGGCGCTGGCAGTCGCGGGCGAGCAGGATCCGGCGCTGTCGGCCGAGGTCATGACGCAGACCTGGATGGCCTGGTATCCGCGGGCGCGGCTCGTCAGCCTCCCGGGGGCCGGGCACTACGCCATGGACGAGACCCCGCTGGAGCTGGTCCGCACGGTCGAGGACTTCCTGCGCGCGGACGGGGACGCACCGGCGTGAGCGTGCGCGCGACGCCGTCGGTCCCCGATGTCTTCGACCCGCGCCGCTATGCGGCCGGGGTGCCCTACGACGACTACCGCGTGCTGCGCGACCACCACCCGGTGGCCTGGCAGGAGGAGCACGAGGTGCTGGGCTGGCCGGCCGGACCGGGTTTCTGGGCGGTGACCCGGCACGCGGACGTGGTCCGGGTGCTCAAGGACGCGGCGACGTTCTCCTCGTACCTCGGCGCGACGCAGATCCGGGATCCGGAGCCGGCGGACCTGCCGTTCGTCCGGCGCATGATGCTCAATCAGGACCCGCCCGCCCACGGGCGGCTGCGCAGGGTGGTGAGCCGGGCGTTCACCCCGGGGCGCGTGGACCGGTTCGCTCAGGCCGCCCGGGAGCGGGCGCGCGGTCTGCTCGCCGGGGCGCTCGCGGCGGCGCGGGCGGGCGACGGCACCCTCGACCTGGTCGGCTCCGTCACGGACGAGTACGCGCTGCTCAACCTGGCGGATCTGCTGGGGGTGCCGGAAAGCGACCGGGGCCTGCTGCTGCACTGGACCCGGCGGGTCATCGGCTACCAGGATCCGGACGAGGCCGGGCCGCAGGTGCGGGACGCGGCGGGCCGCCCGGTCAATCCCCGCTCCCCGGCGCTGCTGGCGGACATGTTCGGCTACGCCCGCCGGCTGGCCGCGTACCGGAGACGGTGTCCCGCCGACGACATCCTGACCACCCTCGCCCACGACCCGGATCTCGACGACGCCGGCCTGGAGATGTTCTTCTTCCTGCTCACGGTCGCGGGCAACGACACCGTGCGCAGCGCGGCCCCCGGCGGCCTGGCGCAGCTCGCCGCGCACCCGGAGGCGTACGAGCGGCTGCGCACCGGGAAGGCGGAACCGGGCCCGGCGGTGGAGGAGTTGCTGCGGCTGCATCCGCCGGTGCTGACCTTCCGGCGGACGGCCGCCCGGGACACCGAACTGGCCGGCCGGCGGATCCGGGCGGGTGACAAGGTCGTGGTGTTCCATGCCTCGGCCAACCGCGACGAGCGGGTGTTCGCCGACCCCGACCGGCTGGATCTGGCCCGCTCGCCCAATCCGCATGTGTCCTTCGGCGACGGCCCGCATGTCTGCCTCGGCGCCCACTTCGCCCGGTTGCAGCTGCGGATCCTCTACGAGGAGGTGCTGAGCGCCCTGCCCGAGCTGCGGCTCGCCGGGCCGCCGGTGCGGCTGGTGTCGAACTTCATCAACGGCCTCAAGTCACTGCCGGCGCGGGCCGCGTGAGGCGTTGACCTGGATGAGGGCGTGGGTGCCCGCGGTGCGCCAGCGCTGTCCCTCCGCCGCCACCAGGGCCGTCTCGGTGGCGGCGGTCAGGCCGGTGATCACGTCCGACTTCAGGGTACGCAGCGCCGCGACCGGGCCGGGGAACCAGGCGGTCGCCTCCTGGAAGGACGTGGTCGGCGGCCACCACCGGTCGCCCACCAGGCGCCGGTAGTTGAGGTCGCCCTTGAAGAGGGTGAGCGCGGCGGCGGCGAACTCGGCGCGCAGGTCGTCGGGCATGTCGGCGTACGGCAGGGGGGCGCACGAGAAGGGGTGCGCGCGCACGGTCAGCCGGCCGTCGGCCAGCGCCGACCAGAGCACCCCGCCGTATCCGGCGGCCGCGCCGCCCGCCGCGCGCAGCCGGTGCAGGGCGTCGACCACGTCGGCGGTCGTGGCGTCGGAGACGTAGTAGGGGTACGGCTTGACGTGCAGCACGGCGCGGGCGGCCCGGCCCTCGGTGAGCAGATGGGCGATGAGCAGCAGGTCGGGGACGAGTTCACGGCCCGCGTTGTCGGCGACCAGGACCAGGGTGCCCGTGCCGCCGGGCGGCAGCAGCCGCCACAGGGTGTCGCTGTCGTCGGCGACCAGCGCGGGCACCGGCTCGCCGGCCTCGGCGCCCGCGGCGGAGAGCCGGAAGCCGAGGTCGGCGCGGTTGCCCCAGAGCGAGCCGTGCAGCAGGGCGTGCGCGCGCTCGGCCGCGGGCCGCTCGTGCAGCTCGTCCAGGGCAGCCAGTTCCGCGTCGGTCTCCGGGGCGTCCAGTTCGGCGCGTTTGAAGGGACGGAAGGGGTCGATGCCCTGCCAGGCGCCGGGCCCGAACCAGCCGACGGCGTCCAGCAGCCGGCGGTAGAAGTAGCTCTCGGCCCACAGCCACGGCACCTCGTACCAGGACCGCCCGGTGTGCTCGGCCAGGCCCCAGGCGTGCCACCGGTCGCGGTCCGGCGCGTCGCCGGGCAGCGGCTCCACCGTGCCCTCGGTGCAGCTCTTCAGCAGCTCGTCCAGGGCCCGGTGCTGCCCGGGGCCGTACGGGAAGGCGTCCCGCACCTGCCGGATGATCGCGGGGTGCCGCTCGGCCAGCACGCTGTGCGGGAACGAGCCGGGTTCGTTGCCGAGGATCACGGGTGCGAACGGGGTGTCGGGCATGTCGGTCACCGTATCGCGGCGGTCAGGCGGTCCTGGTCTCCCGCTCCAGCTGCGTGGCGAGGGTGACATAGCGGGGGCGGCGGTGCACCGGGACCAGGCTCCGGATCAGCAGGTGCCACATCTCGGCGATCCGGCGCGGAAGCCGTCCCACCGGTTCGAGGGAACGTCCGGCGACACGGGTGCCGATGAAGAAGCAGACGAGGGAGTGGGCGACGACGCCGACATCGAGGTCGCTGTGCACGTCGGCCTCTCGGATGGCTCCGCTGAACTTGCGGGTGGCGAACTCCAGCGCCTCGGTGAAGGGGTGCCGCAGCGGCGGCCGTACGGCGACGTCCGCGGTGGCCAGCCGGAGTCCGGCGCGCGGCACCGGGTCCTCCACGGCGAGCCGGGCGACGCCGAACGTGCAGCGCATGAGGGCCTCCAGCGAGGAGTAGCCGCGGCTCTCGACGTCGGCCACGACCGCTTGCGCGGACTTGAACTGGAGTTCCAGGATGGCGTGGGCGAGGTCCTCCTTGGCGGCGAAGTGGAAGTACAGCGCACCCTTGGTGACCTTCGCGTGTGCGACGATGTCACTCAGACTGGTGGACTCGTAGCCGTGCCGGTCGAACAGATCGGCGGCGGCCGTGATGATCGTCGACCGGGTCTGCTCAGCGCGTAACTGCCTCGCCATCGGTGGACCCCTCCTCGCGGCTCGGACGAACAGGACATGCGGTTTGTTTTAGCCCCTTGCACACGATAACTCACCGAATGCCAGCGGGAATCCCCGGATTGATCGCCACGATACGAGGCCGACGGCCGGCTCCTCAACGGGGCCGCGCGCGGGAGCAAAACAGCCGATTCGGTCTGTGACCGGCCCCGGGACCGGAAAGCCGTGCGACAGGGCGGGCGGCACGGGGAACTCCGCACACGGAAGGAACGGGGAACTCCGCACACGAAGGAGCCGCCGGCGACGGCACTCCGTGACGGAGGCCACGCGCGGCGGCTCGGGATCCTCGGTACCGGCCTCGAAGTCGGCCGGGTCCGGGGTCAGTTGACGAAGACCTTGGCTCCGTTGTCGGTGACGGGGGCGTACTTGGCGGTGAAGTAGCCGCTGGAGAAGCAGAGCGAGGAGCCGGACACCTTGGTGAACTGCTGGTTGGTGAAGGCGATGCTGTTGTCGGTGTTGTCGGCCTTTCCGGTCAGGGCGGGGGCCTGGTAGACGCAGGTGACGGTGCCCAGCAGGGTGGTCAGCTTGACCGTGGTCTGGATGGTGGAGCCACTGGCGGGCGAGACGGTGAGGGTGCCGTCGGAGGCGACCGTCGCCGAGTAGGGCAGGTTGTTGACGGTGATGCCGCTGACCCCGAGCACCCCGGCGACGTTGCTGGTGCAGCTGCCGCTGTCGAAGGTGTGCGCGACGACCGACTCGGTGGCCGTGCCGGGCGCGGTGGGGTTGCCGGTGACCTTGGCGGTGAACTGCGAGGACTTGCAGCTGACCCCGCTGGTGCCGGTCGCGCTGGAGTAGAGGGTGGCGGAGGTGCCGGAGGCCAGGGGCGCGGTGAGGGTGTCGCCCACGGCGGCCGCGGTGCCGCCGGCGCCGCCGGTGGTGAGGACGGCGCCGCCGTCGGCGGAGGCGGGACCGGCCGTCGCGAGGGCGAGCGCGGTGGCCGTACCGGCGAGGGCGAGGAGGGTACGTGTGCGCATGCGGGTGCCTCTTTCCAGGAGTGGGGGGACGGTGGGGTGAGGTGGGGGGTGGGCGTGCGGGCGCGGCCGGAGGCGGGGGGTTGACCTGCGGCCGCACCCGGACAGGACAGGGCCGGGCACGGAGAAGGAGGAGAAGAGACCGTGCCGAAGCCAAGCCGGGGGTGAGCCGGCGGACGCGGCGGCCGTCGGGATGAGCGGTCGCCGAATCGCCGTACGGGCGGAAGCGGTTGCCGTGCGTGCCGGGAAGCGGGGCTCGCGGCCTTGCCGCCGCCCCTGCTGCCGCTCGGTGGATCCGGCGCCACGGATCCGCGGAAACACCGGAAGTTGTAGACCTGATGAACCATCAACGTCAAGGCTCGAAAGGGCAGTTGATGAGGACGGGAAGCGGTGCGCGCATGTCCGACACCGTTTTTTCACATCTCCCTTGACCCCCCGAAGTAACCGGCGGTAACTTCCTGGAAGCTACCGCCGCGTAACGAGAAAGCCCTTGCACCCGCCGGGAGTGCGAGGAGGCGTCCGCGGCGGCCGCTGTCCGCGCCAGGACACGCGCCACTGGAGCCCAACCCGCATCCGATCCACTTGATCCATGCCCATGGGAGCAGACATGGCCTCGTCCCCGGACGTCCCGTCCACCGGCAACACCCCCGACAACCCGGACAGCGGTTCCCCGTCCGCAAGCCCGAGCGCCACCGAGACCGCCGCGGGCGGCGAGAGACGGGGACGGGTCCGGGCCCGCAGGGCCGCGGTGATGGCGGTGCCCGCCACCCTGGTCGCCGCCGGCCTCGCGGTGCTCACCGCGCAGGGCGCGCTCGGTGTGCAGTTCGCGATCTCCGGCATGCCGTTCACCGTCACCGCCACCGACCTGAACGGCACCGGGTTCGAGCAGTACGGCGGGCTGGACAACATGGCGGACGGCAGCCCGAACGCCGGGGACTCCGGCGGCCAGGTGCTCATCGTCACCTCGGCGATCAGGAACGCCACGCTGGACCACCTGTGCCAGAGCGTCGACCTCGGCGGCACCAACCTGCTGATCACCGCGGGCAGCGGCGCACAGAAGGTGCAGGCGAGCGATCTCACCACCGACTCCACCGAGTTGTCGGGCAACGCGGAGTTCAACAACATCGAGATCGGCAACGACGCCAGCACGCTGACGAAGGCCGGCAAGAAGGGCCCGATCGGCGTGTTCAGCCAGCAGGCCGACACCGTGCACATCGGCAATCTGCGCCAGACGAACTACGCCACGACCGCCGGTGTGTTCAAGCTGCCGGGCCTCAAGCTCCGCTTCAGCGACTCGGGTTGCTGAGCACCGTGCCGGAGCGTCCACGCCGGGGAGCGCGGCTCGCCTTCCGCGGCTGGCGGGCCCGCCGGCCGTTCTGGGGCGGGCTGCTGCTCGCCCTGGGCGGCGGGGAGATCCTGCTGACCGAGAAGGCCTCGCTGAAGGTCGTCATGCACATCGGGATGCAGGGCCTGGCCGGCTATCTGCTGCCCGCCCTGATGCTGCTGCTGGGTCTGCTGATCCTCTTCAACCCCGCACAGCGGCTCTTCTACTCCGTCACCGGCATCCTGCTGTCCCTGGGCACCTGGCTCACCTCCAACCTGGGCGGCTTCTTCATCGGCCTGCTGCTGGGCGCGACCGGCAGCTGCCTCGCCTTCGGCTGGCTGCCCGACCAGGAACCGCGCGTCGGCCGCCGGGAACGCCGCAGGCGGGCCCGGGCCGCGGCGCAGGCGGCGCAGGCGGCACAGGCCGAGGGCGCGTGAGGGGAGGCTGACCCCCTCACGCGCGCGACCGCCGGCCGCCGGTGACGGGTGGTTCAGCCGAGGCCGGCGGAGCCCAGCCACGCCCGGGCCACGTCCAGCGGGTCCTTCTTCTGGGCCTGCACCTGGGTGTCCAGGTCCCGCAGGGTCGCGGTGTCCAGCTTGGCCGAGACCGCGTTGAGCGCTGCCACGCCCTTCTGCGGCAGCGCGCCCTTGCGCACGAGCGGCTGGATGTTCTCGAACCCGAAGAGGTTCTGCGGGTCCTGGAGGACGACGAACTTCTCCTTGGAGATGGTCGGATCGGTGGTGAAGATGTCCGCGACCTGCACGGTGTTGCGTTGCAGCGCCGCCTGGGTGAGCGGGCCGCCCGCGTCCAGCGCCCGGAAGGACCTGAACTCCAGCCCGTAGACCGACTTCAGGCCGACCAGGCCCTGCCGCCGGGCCTGGAACTCCGGCGAGGCGCCGATGACCAGGTCCTTCGCCAGGGGCTTCAGATCGGCGATGGAGGACTTCCCGGTGAGGCCGTACTTCCGCGCGGTGGCCGCGTTGACCGTCACCGAGTCCTTGTTCTGCGCGGCGGACGGCTCCAGCAGGGTGAGCCCCGCGTCCAGCTTCGCCTCGATGGCCGAGGTCGTGGCCGCGGTGGTCTTCGGCGCGGCCTTGGGGTCCAGGTAGGCGAGCAGTGCGCCGTTGTACTCGGGCAGCACCTGCACCGAGCCGTTCTTGAGCAGCCCGTAGGTGGTCTCACGGCTGCCGATGTTGGGCTTGTAGGTGACCTTGATCCCCTTGGCCTTGAGCGCCTCCCCGTAGAGGTCGGCGAGCAGGGTGCTCTCGGGGAAGTTGTTGGAGCCGACGACGACCGTGCCGGCGCTCGCCTTGCCGCCGCCGTCCGACAGGGGGTCGCGGGAGCTGCCGCTGTGGGAGGAACAGCCCGCCAGCAGGGCTGTCGCCGCCGCGAGGACGACCGCCGCCGCGCCCCGACTCCGCCGGATGGGCCTGCTGTTCTGGGGTGTTGAAGTCACCCGCCGATCCAACCCAGGTCGTTCTCGGTCAGTCAAGGGCGTCGGATCATCAATTTACCTGGCGTTACGATCAGTTGTTCAGGCGTTCGGCGGGGCCTCGCTGATGTGGGCGAGGACCGAGTCCGGGTCCCGGACCAGGGCCAGGTCGCCCAGGCTGAGGGTGCCGACCAGCCGGTCGTCCTCCAGCACCGGCAGCCGTCGTACGGCGTGCTCGCGCATCAGCCGGACCGCGTCCTCGACCGGGTCCTCCGGCGCGCAGGTGAACAGATCGCCGCTGCACACGTCGCCGGCCGCGGTGGTCGCGGGGTCGCGGTGCTCGGCGACGGCCCGGATCACCAGATCGCGGTCGGTCACCAGGCCGAGGACATGGCCCGACTCGGCGACGACGACGTCCCCGATGTCCCGCTCCCGCATCAGCCGCGCCACCTCGGTGAGCGGCGTCCGCTCCGTCACCGTCGCCGGGTCCGGCGTCATGATCTCCCGGACGTGCTGCACCATGACCGCCTCCCTGGGCCTCGCGGTACGCCGGTCCCTGCGGCCGGCGCGCTCCGGGTACCCGGCGCGGCCCGGCCCACCCGCGCGGCCGGCCCACCCGCGCCGCTCGGCCCACCCGCGCGGGCGACCCCGCCGTTTCGTCCGGCCGCCGGTGGCTACCCGGTGTCGCGGACCGCAGGGCGGTCCGGCCTGCCCCTGTCCCTGCTCTCTTTCCTGCCCAGGAGGTACCGATGAGCCGGCGGATACGAGACGTGATGTCGTGCGGTGCGGTGGCGGTGGAGCCGATGACCACCGTGGAGCGGGCGGCGCTGGTGATGCGGGAGCACGACGTCGGTGACGTCCTGGTGGCCTACGACTGCGATCTGTTCGGCGTGCTCACCGACCGGGACATCGTGGTGCGGGCGCTCGCCGAGGGCCGGGACCCGCACACCACCCCCGTCGGCCAGGTGTGCAGCAAGCCGCCGGTGGTGACGGTGTCGCCGGAGGACACCACCGACCACGCCATGGAGCTGATGAGCCGGCACGCCGTGCGCCGGCTGCCCGTCGTGGAGCGCGGCGGCTGCCCGGTCGGCATGGTGAGCATCGGCGACCTGGCCACGGTCGAGGACCCGCACTCCGCGCTGGCCGACATCAGCGCCGCCGACCCCGGCCACTGAGCGCCCGCGCGGCTCAGCGGCCGCGCGGCTCAGCGGCCGCGGCGCACGCCCGGCGACACCGTCAGCCGGGCCACCGCCCAGAAGACCGCGAGGGTGGCGAGGGCGAGCCCGGCGACCAGGGTGGCGCCGCCGACGACCTTCTCGTAGCTCTTCTGGTAGAGCCCGTCGATGATGTACCGGCCGAGGCCGCCCAGGCTGACGTACGCGGCGATGGTGGCGGTGGAGATGATCTGCACCGCCGCGTTGCGCAGACCGCTCAGGATCAGCGGCAGCGCGACCGGCACCTCCACCTGGAACAGCACCCGCGACTCGGACATGCCCATGCCCCGCGCCGCGTCCACCGGGGACGGGTCGACGGAGCGGACCGCCTCGTAGGTGGTGACGAGGATCGGCGGCACGGCGAGCACCACCAGCGGGATCATCACCGGGAGCAGACCGAAGCCGATCCAGATGAACATCAGCACCAGCAGGCCGAAGCTGGGCAGCGCCCGGCCCGCGGTGGCGATCAGGGACAGCACGGTGCCGCCGCGGCCGTAGTGCCCGGTGACCAGGCCGACCGGCAGGCCGATCAGGGCGGCGATCAGCAGCGCCTCCCCCGCGAAGGCGAGGTGCTCGGCGAACCGGGTGGGGATCCCGTCGTAGCCCTGCCAGTGGGTGCTGTCGGCGAAGAAGGCGCGGGCGAAGTCGAGGACGTTCACAGGGCGGCCCCCGAGCGTGCCATCCAGGGCGTGAGCAGCGTCCGGAGCAGGACCAGCGCGCCGTCGGCGAGGGCGCCGAGCACTCCGATCGTCACGACCGCGTTCACGGCCAGGGCGGGCCGGTGGTAGGTCATGGCGTCGTAGAGCAGATTGCCGAGCGCGCCCTGGTTGCCGATGAGCATGCCGACGCTGACGAGGGAGATGCTCGACACGGTGGCCACCCTGAGGCCCGCGATGATCGCGGGTACGGCGATGGGGAGCTGCACCTGGAGATAGCGGCGTACCGGGCCGAAGCCCATGGCGCGGGCGGCGTCCAGGGTCTGCGGCGGCACCGAGCGGACGCCGTCCACGATCGCCGGGACCAGCACCACCAGGCTGTACAGCGCGAGCGGGATCATCACCGTGGTCTCGCTCTGCCCGAAGTAGTCGATGAGCACGACGAAGAGGGCCAGCGACGGGATGGCGTACAGGACGGTGGTGACGCCGAGGACGGGCGGATAGAGCCAGCGCAGCCGCACGCACAGCTGGGCGACGGGCAGCGAGACGAGCAGCCCGGCCAGCACCGGCAGCAGGGCCTCGCGCAGATGCAGTCCGACGAGGCCGGCGTAGCTGTGCTGGAGGTCGCTGGGGAGGTCGAAGAAGCCGTTCATCGTACGGCCCTCGCGTCGCTGTCCGCGGTCGCGCGGCGGTGGGCGGCGCGGATGGCCTCGCCGATGTCCTGCTGGGAGACCACACCGACGGCGCGTCCCTCGCCGTCCACGGCGACGGCCCAGCCGGTCGGGGAGAGGACGGCGCCGTCGAGCGCCGTGCGCAGTGAGTCGACGCCGGGCACGAACGGCCTTCCGTACGGCAGGAGGTGGTGCCGGTCGACAGGTCCGTCGCCCTCGTGCCAGCCGAGTGGCCGGCCGTCCTCGTCGGTGACCAGCAGACAGGGGGCGTCGGTTCGGGAGGCGAGCTGCTCGGGTCCGGCGTCGGCCGGGACGAGCGGCGCGGTCCGCAGGCCGAGCCCCGCCGAGGAGAAGAAGGACAGCCGGCGGATGCCCCGGTCGGCGCCGAGGAAGTCCTCCACGAAGGGGTCGGCGGGCGCGCTGAGCAGATCGGCCGGCGAGGCGAACTGGGCGAGCCGGCCGCCGGTGCGCAGTACGGCGACCATCGTGCCCAGCTTGACCGCCTCGTCGATGTCGTGGGTGACGAAGACGATGGTCTTGCCCAACTCCTCCTGAATGCGCAGGAGTTCGTCCTGGAGCTGCTTGCGGACCACGGGGTCGACGGCGGAGAACGGCTCGTCCATCAGCAGCACCGGCGGGTCGGCGGCGAGCGCGCGGGCCACGCCGACCCGCTGCTGCTGGCCGCCGGAGAGCTGGTAGGGGTAGCGCCGGGCGAGCGAGGTGTCGAGGCCGACCCGCGCCATCAGCTCCGCGGCCCGGTCCCGGGCCTGGCGCCTGCGCTCGCCGAGCAGCCGGGGCACGGTGGCGATGTTGTCGAGGACGGTGCGGTGCGGGAAGAGTCCGGCGTGCTGGATGACGTAACCCATCGAGCGGCGCAGGGTGTTGACCGGATGCCGGCGGATGTCGGTGCCGTCGAGGAGGATGCTGCCCTCGGTGGGCTCGACCATCCGGTTGATCATCCGCAGCGTGGTCGTCTTGCCGCAGCCGGAGGGGCCGACGAGCACGGTGATCGCGCGATCCGGTATGTCCAGCGACAGCCGGTCGACCGCGACCGTGCCGTCCGGGTACCGCTTGGTGACTGCGTCTATCCGTATCAAAGCGCCGCGTACCCTTCGGGTCTGACCGGTCCTGGACTGATGCGGGTCGAGTCTAGACCGCGGGGTGACCATCATCGGGTGACGTGTCGTCACCGGAGCACCGCGATCACGAACTCGCACTGCGGGTGGTGCGGCGCGGTTGTGGGCGGGCGCCGAGGACGGCCACGTCGTCCTCGGCGTTCCGGGCGTCCAGGCGGCGGAGGACGGTGTCGAGGATGGCGTCGAGACCGGCATCGGGGGCGAAGCGGAGGGCGGCCAGCCGGGCGAGGGAGTCGTCGATGTCCTCGCCACGGCGTTCCACGAGCCCGTCGGTGAACAGCACCAGCGTCTGCCCGGGCTCCAGGGTGTGGGTGGTGACGTCGTACCCGCCGAGCCCGGTGCCCAGCGGCGGTCCGACCGGCACCGGCAGCAGGGTGGCGGCGCCGTCCCGGTTGATCAGCAGGGGCGGCAGGTGACCGGCGCTGGCCAGCGTCAGCTGGCCCCGGGCGGGGTCCACCCGGACGAGCAGACAGGTCGCGGGCCGGTGCTCGGCCTCACCGGCGGCGAGGTCGTCCATCTGCCGCAGCACCCGGTGCGGCGGGAGGTCGGCGGCGGCGATGGCGCGCAGTGAGGAGCGGTAGGCGTTCATGTCGACGGCGGCCTCCAGCCCGTGTCCCATGACATCGCCGACGACCAGCAGGGTCCGGCCGAAGTGCAGCCGTACGGTCTCGCACCAGTCGCCGCCGACCAGGGCGCGCCGGCCGGCCGGGAGGTAGCGGGTGGCGACGTCCAGGTTGGGGTGCGGCCGGCCGGGCTCGGCGAGCAGGGCGCGTTGCAGGTCCACGGCGGTGCGGCTGACGCGCTCATGGGCGCGGGCGTGCCTCAGGTGGGAGGCGGCGCGTTCGGCGAGCAGGGCGAGCAGCTCGCCCTCCGCGGGGCCAGGCGGCCGCCCGGCGCTCGCCCACACCAGGACGCCGTACGTGTCGTCGCCGCTGGTCAGCGGCGCACAGAGCGCGGTCCGGCGGTGGGTGCCGGCGGGCTGCTCCAGCCAGGTCCGGGCCGGGGCGTCCAGCACCGGTACGGCCGTCTGCCGGGCCACGGCGGTGGCCCAGCGGGCGTCGGGCAGCAGGTCGGTGTCCCCGGTGATCGCCGTGTACCCGGAGAGGGTCTGCCCGTGGCGGAGCAGTACGGCGGCGGCCCCACCGGTCAGCCGTACGGCGGCCCGGGTCAGCTCGGTGCAGGTCGTGGCCTCGTCGAGGGTGGTCCCGATCGCGGCCAGGGCCGTGCGCAGCGTGGCCGGCGGCACGGCGGCCTGCGTGTCCGCGCAGGGCTCCCCGGCACCGCCGTCGCGGCGGTGGCGCAGGCCGACGGGCACGGGCCGGCGCCGGGACCGGATCCAACGCGGCACACCCAACACCCTCACAGCGTCTCAAACCAGTACAAGCAGGACAGCCCGGCCCAGCCGCCGCTCGGCGCCGGCCGCCGAGGCTCAGCCCTGGTCCGGGGTCAGCCGCAGCGAGATCGAGTTGATGCAGTAGCGCTGGTCGGTGGGGGTCGGATAGCCCTCGCCCTCGAAGACGTGTCCGAGGTGGGAGCCGCACCGGGCGCAGCGCACCTCGGTGCGGACCATGCCGTGGGACCGGTCCTCGACCAGTTCCACGGCGTCCGTGTCCTTCGGGTCGTAGAAGGACGGCCAGCCGCAGTGCGACTCGAACTTGGTCTGCGAGGTGAACAGCTCGGCACCGCAGGCCCGGCAGGAGTACACCCCCTTGGTCCTGGTGTCGGTGTACTCACCGGTGAAGGCCGGCTCGGTGGCGGCCTGGCGCAGCACCGCGTACTCCCCCGGAGTCAGCTCCGCGCGCCACTGCTCGTCCGGCTTCTCGACCTCGTACGACATGGGTCCTATCCCCTCACTGCTGCTTACTGCCGCGCCAGGCGGTCCAGGATCAGCGGGCCCAGGTCGGTCACGTCGCCCGCGCCCATGGTGAGAACGAGATCGCCCGGCTTCGCCATTCCCGCGATCACCTCGGGGATCTCCGCCTTGTCGGACACGGCGGTCACCTCGGTGCCCGCCGTGCGCGCGGCCTCGATGATCAGCTCGCTGGTGACGCCCGGGATCGGGTCCTCCCGGGCCGGGTAGATGTCGAGCACGGCCGAGGCGTCCGCGAGGGCCAGCGCCTGGCCCATCTCCTTGCCCAGCTCCTGGGTGCGGGAGAACAGGTGCGGCTGGAAGACGACGAGGATGCGGGAGTCGCCGGCGGCGGCCCGCATGGCCTCCAGGTCGGCGGTCATCTCGGTCGGGTGGTGCGCGTAGGAGTCGATCACCTGCACCCCGGCCGCCTCGCCCTTGAGCTGGAGGCGCCGCTTGACGCCGGTGTAGGCGGCCAGCGCGGGCGCCAGCTCGGCGGCCGGGATGCCGAGGGCGGCACCGGCGGCGAGCGCGGCGACGGCGTTGAGCGCGTAGTGCCGGCCGGGCACGGAGACGGCGAAGGTCAGCTCCTGCCCGTCGAGGACGGCGGTGACCTGGCTCTTCAGGCCCTGCGGGACGATCGACAGCACGCGTACGTCGGCGTCCTCGGCCTCGCCGTAGGTCACGGTCCGCACGGAGCCGGCCAGTCGCCGGGTCAGTTCGCGGGCGCCCTCGTGGTCGGCGGAGATCACCAGCGTGCCGCCGGGCACGATCTTCCCGGCGAAGGTCTCGAAGGACTCGTAGATCTCGTCCATCGAGGCGTAGTTGGCGTGGTGGTCCAGCTCGACGTTGAGGACGATGGCGACCTCGGGGGCGTACCGGTGGAAGCTGCGGTCCGACTCGTCGGCCTCGGCGACGAAGATGTCGCCCGTGCCGTGCAGCGCGTTGGAGCCGGGGGCGTCCAGGTCGCCGCCGATGGCGTACGACGGCTCCAGCCCCAGCTCGGTGAGCGAGACGGCCAGCATCGAGGTGGTCGTGGTCTTGCCGTGCGTGCCCGCCACGGCGATCGGGCGCAGCCCCTCCATCAGTGCGGCGAGCGCGTCGGAGCGGTGCACGGTGGGGATCCCCAGCTCGGCGGCGCGGGCCAGCTCGGGGTTGTCCTTGCGGATCGCCGACGACACGACGACACAGCTCGCGTCGTCGGCGAGGTGCTCGGCGGCGTGCCCGATGTGCACGGTCACGCCGAACGAGCGCAGCGCCTCGGCGGTCGCCGACTCCTTGGCGTCGCTGCCGGCGACCTTGGCCCCGCGCTGCGCGAGGATCTTGGCGATGCCCGACATCCCGGCGCCGCCGATGCCGATGAAGTGCGGTCGGTCCATGGCGGTAGGAAGGCCGGGTGCCATGCGTTTCTCCCCAGGGGCGGTACGTGACTAGAGCGGGCCCTAGCCTATGCGCTGCGGCACCGGGCCCCGCGCAGCGAGGGCCGACCGGCTCCGCGCGGGCGTCGGCTAGGCCTTGCTGTGCGAGAACAGCTTCAGGACCGGGACCCCCACCTTGTGCCGGGCCCGGGAGGCCCAGTCGCGGTGGAAGAACTCCTCCACGTAGTGCGGGTCCGTCAGCACGATCACCTCGTCGGCGGAGACCGAGGCCACCAGGTCCTTCAGCGCGTCCAGCGGGTGGTCCTCGACCAGCGAGCCGTGCGCCTCGCTGCCGGCCGCCCGCAGGGCCGCCAGGGAGACCTCCAGCGCCCGCCGGCCGACGCTGAGCGCCTCCTCACCCTCCGGCGTCTCTCCTTCTCGGACGGCCTCGTCGAGTTCGCCCAGCGCGATGTCGTCGATGGCCCGCAGCAGCCGGTCCGCCTGGTCTCCGCGCGGCTGGAGCAGCACATGGAAGGTCACCGGCTCCTCTCCGTGCAGGGTGGTGACGAACTCCACGTCGGCGGACGTCAGGGCCTTCTCGATCATCAGAACGCTTGTGAACACCAGGCGCCTCTTCTCCTTTGGGGCCCGGACAAGGCCCTTGCGGAAACCATCCTTCCCCGTGATCGCACGGGTACTGCCGGACTAAGTCTGCCCGCCGGAAGCTAACCGGAACGGTAGATTCCGCTGAATTCAGGAGCGCTGGTAACGACCGAACAGAAATCCGTCCTCTTCCAGCAGGGACGCGAGCGAGAACCGGCGCGGCACGGTGACCGACGGCCCCCCGGCGATCCGCTGGGCGTCACCGGCGGTCAGCATCGGCGAGACGGTCAGACACAGCTCGTCCAGCACCTCCGCGGCGACCAGCTGGCCGAGCAGCCGCGGACCGCCCTCGGTGAGCAGCCGGGTGTGGCCGAGACCGGCGAGGGCCTCGACGGCCCGCGCGGGGTCGACGCCCATGCCTTCGCCGGCGATCACGACCCGGGCGCCGGCCCGCTCGGCGGCGGCGACCCGGTCGGGGGCGGCCGCGGCACCGGTGAGGATCAGCGTGGGCACCGTGGGCGAGGTGAACAGGGGCAGCGAGAAGTCCAGGTCCAGGCTGGCGGTGACCACCGCGACGGCCGCGGCCGGGGCCTGTCCGGCGGCCTTGCGGGCCCCGGCGAACTCGGCCCGCGCGCGGGCCGGGCGGTAGCCCTCCATCCGCACCGTCTCCGCGCCGACCACGATGACGTCCGCGAGCGCCCGCAGCGTGCCGAAGATCCGCATGTCGGCGGCGCTGGAGATGGGCTGGGAGCGGCCCTCGTGCTGGGCGGCGCCGTCGAGCGTGGAGACCATGTTGGCCCGCAGCCACGGCCGCGGGGCGCCCTGGGCCGGCGGGTAGGCGTACGCGGCGGCCAGCTCGGCGAGGCTCCACTCACGGTCCGCGAGCGCCCCGGCGTCCGACCCGCCACCGGCGCCCTCGGCACCAGGGGCCGTACCGGCGGTCTGGGCTGCTGTTTCGTCGGTCACAGGGAACAGGCGTCGCATGCCGTGCAGTCTGACACGGCGCTTAGCATGGATAACCGTGTCGTCCTCCACCACCGCCCCCGGTTCCGCCCCGCTGACCGACGCGGGCCCCTTCTCCCTGTGCGAGCGTGAGCCGCACGTGCCCGCGGACCGGCTGGTCGCCGAGATGGTGCCGCCGCCGCGCTTCGACTCGGTGCGCTTCTCGACGTACATCCCGGACCCGAAGCAGCCCAGCCAGACCGAGGCGGTCGGCGTGCTGGAGGGCTTCGCGGCCGGGCTCGGCGGGGCGCACGCCTCCGGCGCCGGGCGCCGCGGGTTCTTCGGGTTCGGCCGCGGGAAGGCGCCCAAGGCCCCGGCGGGTCCGCGCGGGATGTACCTGGACGGCGGCTACGGCGTCGGCAAGACCCATCTGCTCGCGTCCCTGTGGCACGCCACCCCGGCCGAGCCCGCGCTGAAGGCGTTCGGCACCTTCGTGGAGCTGACCAACCTGGTGGGCGCGCTCGGCTTCCAGCAGACGGTACGGACCCTGTCCGGCCACCGCCTGCTGTGCATCGACGAGTTCGAGCTGGACGACCCGGGCGACACGGTGCTCGTCTCGACGCTGCTGGGCAAGCTGGTCGAGGCGGGTGTGGCGCTGGCCGCGACCTCCAACACGCTGCCCGGGAAGCTGGGCGAGGGCCGGTTCGCGGCCGCCGACTTCCTGCGCGAGATACAGGGCCTGTCGGCGCACTTCCGCAGCCTGCGCATCGACGGCGAGGACTACCGCCACCGCGGTCTGCCCGAGGCGCCGGCGCCGTTCACCGACGAAGAGGTGACGAAGGCGGCGTACGCCACCGAGGGCGCCTCGCTGGACCACTTCCCGCATCTGCTGGAGCACCTGGCCCGGGTGCACCCCAGCCGGTACGGCGCGCTGACCGACGGTCTCAAGGCGGTGTGCCTCACCGATGTGCGGCCGGTGCCGGACCAGTCGACCGCGCTGCGCCTGGTGGTGCTCGCCGACCGGCTCTACGACCGCGAGATCCCGGTGCTGGCCTCGGGGCTGCCCTTCGACCGGCTGTTCAGCGAGGAGATGCTGAAGGGCGGCTACCGGAAGAAGTACTTCCGTGCGATCTCCCGGCTCACCGCGCTGGCCCGGGACGCCAAGGGGCTCGTCCCCGGCGACCGGCACAGCGACTAGTTCACGCCACCCGACAGCGCTTTCCACGCTTCCTTCGGCACGTAACCCTCCGTTAACCCTGCAAAGGACTTTGCAGGGTTAATCTGTTTCTTGACCAACCATTGACCAATGTTTGGTCCAAGCGAGAGGTGTGGACTTCCCGGAGGGGGGCGCATGTTCCGAGGTACGACGACCCGCACCCGGCTCGCCCTGCTTGCCGTCACCCTGCTCGCCCTCAAGTTCTTCGCTCTCACGGGCCCCTTCGCAGCCGCGCACACGCTCAGCCATGCGAAGGCCAAGGCCACTTCCGGAACCGTGCTGTCCACGCAGCCCGTGCGCCACAAGCCCAGCACCCTGCGCGACGGCGGCGGCACCCAGGACGCCGCGTCCACCCAGCATCTGCGCGACCGGCAGCGCGGCTCCGGCCACGGATGGCCGGCGGATCGCGCACCGATATCCCGGCAGTCCGCCGCTGCGCGGACCCCGGGCGCGACCGGCGCCCCGCACCCGCACGCCCCCAGAAGCTCCAGAGCCCACGCCCCGGCGGCGCTTCAGGTCTTCCGCTGCTGACGGCCACTGACAGCCGCTGCCGGCCGCGCCGCGGCTCCGCTCCCCCCACCCCTGTCGTGCACGTCCGACGCGCCACGCAGGCGCGCCAGGAGGAACCCACACACATGCAGCCCCTCATCGACAACGCCCGTACGTTCGGACAGCGCCCTGAGGAGTTCGCCCCGCTCGCCGAAGGCCAGTCCCCCGAGGTCCTCTTCATCACCTGCTCCGACTCCCGGGTCGTCCCGGCCCTGATCACGGGCGCCCGCCCCGGCCAGCTCTTCGAGCTGCGCACCGCGGGCAACATCGTCCCGCCGCACACCTCCGAGCAGCCCACCAGCGAGGCGGCCACCATCGAGTACGCCGTGGAGGTGCTCGGCGTCCGCGACATCGTCGTGTGCGGCCACTCGCACTGCGGTGCCGTCGGCGCGCTGGTGCGCGGCGACGACCTGACCGCCGTACCCGCCGTACGCGACTGGCTCGCCCACGCCACCCCGCGCCCGGCCGGCGCGCCCGAGGACCCGGAGGTCGCCGAGGGCGTGCAGGCCCATGTCCTGACCCAGCTGCTGCGGCTGCGCTCGTACCCCTGCGTCGAGCGCAGGCTGGCGGACGGCCGGCTGACCCTGCACGCCTGGTACTACGAGGTGCACACCGGCTCCGTACGGACGCACCGCCCGCAGACCGACACCTTCGAGTCCCTGTGAGCGCGCCGATGACCAGCAACGACAACACCCTGATAGCCCGTTTCCCGTATCTGCGGCAGGACTTCACCGCCTCGCTCGTGGTCTTCCTGGTCGCGCTGCCGCTCTGCGTGGGCGTGGCCGTCGCCTCCGGGGTCCCGGCCGAACTCGGCCTGGTCACCGGCATCGTGGGCGGCATCGTCACCGGGCTGATGCGGGGCAGCAGCCTCCAGGTCTCGGGGCCGGCGGCCGGCATGACCGTGCTGGTCTTCGAGGCGGTCAAGGAGTTCGGGCTGCCGATGCTCGGCGCGCTCGTGCTCGCCACCGGACTGCTCCAGGTGGGCATGGGCCTGCTGCGGCTCGGCCGCTGGTTCCGCGCCATATCGGTCTCCGTCGTGGAGGGCATGCTGGCCGGGATCGGGCTGGTGCTCGTCGCCGGACAGCTGTACCCGGCGCTCGCCGCGAAGGCTCCCGACTCCGGCCTGGGCAAGATCGCCGGGCTGCCCGGGGCGTTCGTGGACGCCCTGGGCGAGGGCAGGGCGCTGGCCTCGCTCGCGGTGTGCGCGGGCACCGTCGCGGTGCTGCTGCTGTGGAAGCACGTCCCGGCGAAGCTGCGTACGCTGCCCGGCCCGCTGGCCGCGGTCGGCCTCGCCACGGTGGCCGTGTTCGCGCTGGGCCTGCCGGTGGCCACCGTCGAGGTGCAGGGGCTGCTGGGCTCGGTCCAGCCGCCGCCGCTGAGCGCGTTCGGCGAGCTGGCGGCCGTCGGCGCGCTCGGCACGGTCCTCGCGTTCACGCTGATCGCGTCCGCCGAGTCGCTGTTCAGCGCGGCGGCCGTGGACCGGCTGCACTCCGGCCCGCGCACCCGGTACGACCAGGAGCTGGTCGCCCAGGGCGTCGGCAACGCGGTGTGCGGGGTGCTCGGCGCGCTGCCGATGACCGCGGTGATCGTGCGCAGCGCGGCCAACGTCCAGGCGGGCGCCCGTACCAAGGCCTCCCGGGTGCTGCACGGCGTATGGCTGCTGCTGTTCACCGCGCTGCTGCCGGACGTGCTCGGCTACATCCCGATCCCGGCGCTCGCCGGCATCCTGATCTATTCCGGGGCGAAGCTGGTACCGGTCCGGGCGCTGGCCGCGCTCTGGCGCGAGCAACGGGGCGAGGCGGTGGTACTCGCCGCCACGGCCGTGTCCATCGTCGCGGTCAGCATGTTCGAGGGGGTGCTGATCGGCCTGGCGCTGGCGGTGGTCAAGACCGCCTGGGAGGCCTCGCACGGCAAGCTGGAGATCGTCGACAAGGGCGCCGGCCCCATCGAGGCGTATCTGTCGGGCAACGCGACCTTCCTGCGCCTGCCGAAGATCCTGGACACCCTGGAGTCGCTGCCCCAGGACCGCCCGGTCCGCCTGGACCTGTCCGGGCTGCACCATCTGGACCACGCCTGTCGTACGGCCCTGGAGAACTGGGCCGAGCGGCACAGCGCGGCCGGCACCGAGCCGGTGCGGGTGCTGACCGCCGCCGCGTAATCCCGGCATGGCCACTGCGGCCGCCGCGGGCATATCGTTGCAGCAACAGACAAACCAGACCTCTGTGCGAGGAGGTCGACATGGTCCAGGAGCTGCTGGGAGCGATCGCCGCGGCGGCCGTCTTCGGTCTGGTGTATCTCGCGATGGCGGCCCGCGTGGTCAAGCAGTACGAGCGCGGGGTGCTGTTCCGGCTGGGCCGGGTGGCCGGTGACGCCCGGACGCCCGGCTTCAAGCTGATCATCCCGTTCGTCGACCGGCTGCAAAAGGTCAACATGCAGATCGTGACGCTGCCGATCCCCGCCCAGGAGGGCATCACCCGGGACAACGTCACGGTCCGCGTGGACGCGGTCGTCTACTTCCGGGTGATCGACCCGACGAGCGCGCTGGTGAAGGTCGAGGACTACAAGTTCGCGGTCTCGCAGATGGCGCAGACGTCCCTGCGCTCGATCATCGGCAAGAGCGACCTGGACGACCTGCTCTCCAACCGCGAGAAACTCAACCAGGGGCTGGAGCTGATGATCGACAGCCCGGCCGTCGGCTGGGGCATCCAGGTCGACCGGGTGGAGATCAAGGACGTGTCCCTGCCGGACACGATGAAGCGGTCCATGGCCCGCCAGGCCGAGGCCGACCGGGAGCGCCGGGCACGGATCATCAACGCGGACGCGGAGCTCCAGGCCTCCAAGAAGCTCGCGGAGGCGGCCCAGCAGATGTCCGGGACGCCGGCCGCGCTGCAACTCCGGCTTCTCCAGACCGTGATGGCGGTGGCCGCGGAGAAGAACTCCACGCTGGTGCTGCCGATTCCGGTGGAGCTGCTGCACTTTCTGGAGCGGGGCGGACAGGGCGGACAGCAGCAGGCGCTGCCCGACGGGGACGGCGAGGTCCGGGATGGTTAGGCGGTGCGGGTGACCGGGGAACTCCGCGATGTGCTGCGGCTGCCGGTCGGGGAACCGGTCGAGCTGGCCGCGTACGACAGCCGGGCCACGCCCGAGGCGCCCGGCGGGAAGAAGGTGTCCCGGGCGGACACGGGCCGGATGGGCGCGTGTCTGGCCGAGTTGCAGGAGCGGCTGTGGGCCGCCGGGACCGCGGGGGACCGGCGGCGGGTGCTGCTGGTGCTCCAGGGCATGGACACCAGCGGCAAGGGGGGCACGGTCAAGCATGTCATCGGCCAGTTCAACCCCTCCGGCTGCCGGATCCGGGCGTTCAAGGCGCCGACGGAGGAGGAGCGGCGGCACGACTTCCTGTGGCGGGTGCGGCAGGCGCTGCCCGAGCCGGGCGAGATCGGCATCTTCGACCGCTCGCACTACGAGGACGTCCTCATCGCCCGCGTCCGGCATCTCGTCCCGCCCGCCGAGATCGGCAGCCGCTACGGCCTGGTCAACGACTTCGAACGGTCCCTCGCCGAGGACGAGGTGACCCTCGTCAAGTGCTTCCTGCACATCTCGTACCAGGAGCAGCGGCGCCGGCTGCTGCGCCGGCTGGACCGCCCGGACAAGCAGTGGAAGTTCGACCCCGGCGACATCGACGAGCGGTCCCGGTGGCCCGCCTACCAGGAGGCCTACCAGCTGGCCCTGGAGCGCTGCGCGGCGCCGTACGCGCCCTGGTACCTGATCCCCGCGGACCGCAAGTGGTACCGCAACTGGGCCGTCAGCCGGCTGCTGCTGGAGCATCTGACGGCCCTGGACCCGCAGTACCCGAAGCCCGGGTTCGATGTGGCGGAATGCCGGGACCGGCTGCTGAACCAGAGGTAGGCGGGTACCCGGCGCGCATGCGCGAGCAACCGCATCTCACGGATTCGTACTGGCTGCGGACCGCCCCGGGGCCCGAGCTTCCCGCCCTGGACGGGGATCTGGACGCCGATGTGGCCGTCGTCGGCGCGGGCATCGCCGGACTGAGCACCGCCCATGAGCTGGCCAGGGCCGGGCTGCGGGTGGTGGTGCTGGAGGCCGGGCGGGTGGCGGCCGGGGTCACCGGCTACACCACCGCCAAGCTGACCGCCCAGCACACCCTGGTCTACGACCGGCTGCGCCGCACCCGTGGCCCCGAGGCCGCGCGGCTGTACGCCCGCTCGCAGTCGGAGGCGATCGAGCATGCCAAGGGGCTGGTGGACGAGCTGGGCATCGACTGCGAGTGGGAGACCCGGGACGCCTACACCTTCGTACGGGACCAGGCGCGGGTGGACGAGGTGCGGGCGGAGGCGGAGGCCGCGCGGGAGGCGGGGCTGCCGGCCGCGTTCACGACCAGGACCGGGCTGCCGTTCCCGGTGGCGGGCGCGGTCCGGGTGACCGGGCAGGCGCAGTTCCACCCGGTCAGGTATCTGCGGGCGCTCACCGAGGATCTGCTCGCGCGGGGCGGGCGGGTGTACGAGCGGACGCGGGTCGTCGGTCTCCAGGAGGGCGGGCGGCCCTGCCGGGTGACGACCGAGGCCGGCCACACGGTGACCGCCGGGGACGTGGTCGTCGCCACCCACTACCCGGTGTTCGACCGCGCCCTGCTGTTCCCCCGCCTCTCCCCACGCCGGGAAATGGTGGTCGCCGGGCCACTGGACGACGGCGCCGACCCGGAGGGCATGTACATCACGCCGGAGGAGAACACCCGGTCCGTGCGCACCGCGCCGTTCGGGGCGGACGGGCAGCGGCTGCTGGTGGTCACCGGGGAGCACTTCACGCCCGGCACCGGCGATGTGCGGGCCGGTCTCGACGCCCTCGCCGGCTGGGCCGAGCGGCACTTCCCCGGCGTGACGCTGGACCAGGCCTGGGCCACCCAGGACAACGACGCCACCGACACCGTGCCGATGGTGGGCCCGCTGCACCCGGCCGCCCGGCACACCTACGTGGCCACCGGCTTCGGCGGCTGGGGGCTGAGCGGCGGCATCATGGCCGGGCTGCTGCTGACCGCGCTGATCACCGGCCGGGACTGCGCCTGGCGGGAGCTGTACGACCCGCGCCGGCTGAAGCCGGTGGTGCGGGAGGCACCGGCACTGCTGAAGACGCAGGCGGAGGTGGCCCGGCACTTCGTCGGCGACCGGCTCAGGCCACCCGCCTCGACGGACGACATCGCGCCCGGCGACGGCGCGGTGGTCCGGGCGGCCGGCGGCGGGCGGGTCGCCGTGCACCGGGACGACGCGGGTGAGCTGCACGCGGTCTCGGCCCGCTGCACCCACCTGGGCTGCCTGGTCGGCTTCAACCGCGCCGAACGCGCCTGGGAGTGCCCCTGCCACGGCTCCCGCTTCGCCGTCGACGGCAGCGTGCTCCAGGGTCCGGCGGTGCACCCGCTGGAGCGGCGGGAACCGTGACGCCCGCCGCTCACTACGCTGGACCTATGAGCGACGAGGACTACTGCACGGTCGCCGCGGCCCTGCGGCCGCCGCAGGCCGACGGACCGCCGTACGCGGAGTGCGTGCTGTGCCGGCAGCCCACGGAGTACCCGGAGTCCTACAAGGGCATCACGCTGTGCCCGGTGTGCGAGTGGCAGGAGGCGCAGCGCACCGCCTGTTCAGGGTGAGCGGCGCGCGGTGAGACCCGCGGCCAGGGCGAAGGCGGCCGCCGTGAGGACGGCCGCCCCGGTCAGCGGCAGCAGCGACAGCGGCGCCCGGCCGGTCTGCGAACCGGTGACCAGACCACTCACCGCGGCCTGCGCCGGGGACCCGGTCACCACCACCGCGAGCAGCGCGCCCAGCAGCATCGCCGGGACCGCGCGGCCGGTGGACCGCAGCACCGGCCGGTTGGTGAGCGCGCCGACGGCCGCGCCGAGCAGCGCGCAGACCAGGGTGGCCGGCAGCCCGGCCGCGGCCGCCCGCAGCCGGGGCACCGGGATCCGGTGGCCGTTGCTCGCCGCGTCGCTGACCAGCGTGAAGACCACGGTCGCGGCCACCCCGAGCAGCACGGCCGCCAGCAGCGCGGTCAGCAGACAGGCGAGGTGGGCCCGGACCGGCCCGCGCGCGGCGGCGACACAGGCCTGGGCGGCGGGCGGCTCCGCCGTGACACAGATCCGTACCAGCCAGGCGGCGACCGGCAGCAGCCCGGCGGCCGTGTAGCCGAGCGAGTCGAGGATCGGCTCGCCGCTCTGCACGCCGACCCCGAGGAAGGCGACGTAGAGGATCACCGGCGGCAGCCACCGCTGCGAGCGCAGCAGCAGGTCGGCCTGGTAGCGCAGGAGTGCGGTCATGGGCGGTCCTGGAAGTGGTCGGGGGCGGCCGCGGGATCCGGGGGCGTGGCGACGCTGACCACGTGCCACGGCGGGTCGGCCGTGAGCAGCGCGCGCAGCACGACGTCGGAGCGGGCGGCGGGGACGGTGAGGCGGTAGGTGCCGGGCGTGGTCTCCTCGGCGGAGGCGAGGGCGCGCACGGCGTCCGGCGGCAGCTGTCCGCCGGCCGGTCCCCGGACCGTGATCCGGGCGAGCGGCCCGGTCTGCGGACGCGGCGTCGCGGTACGGCGCTCCAGCCGGCCGTCGGTCACGGCGTAGGTGGCGTCCGGCGCCCCGGCCAGCCGGCGGGGGTCGTGGTCGACGAAGACGACGGCGCCCCCGGCGGCGGTCCGCTCGGCCACCGCCCGCTCCAGCTCGGCCCGCGCGGCCGTGTCCAGCCCGGTCCACGCCTCGTCCAGCACCAGCAGCTCCGGCTCGCCGAGCAGGGCCTGGGCGACGGCGACCTTCTGGCTGCTGCCCTTGGACAGCAGCGCCATCGGCGTACCGGCGTAGGCGGCGGCGCCGAACCGCTCCAGCCAGGTGCCCGCGGCGCGGGCGGCGTCGGCGCGGCCGAGGCCGTGGACGGTGCCGAGGTGGGTCAGATAGCCGATCGTCGTGAAGGGCAGGGCGGCGGGGAAGCGCTCGGGTACGTAGGCGGTGCGGGGGCGGCCGGTGACCCGGCCCTCGGTGGGGGCGTCGAGGCGGGCCAGCAGCCGGAGCAGGGTGGACTTCCCGCTGCCGTTCGCCCCTTCCACCCGGATGAGCGTGCCGGGGGCGACGGTGAGGTCGACCCCGCGTAACACCCAGGGGCCGCGCAGGCCGTAGCGGCGGCCGACGGCGGTCAGGCGCAGGTCATGGTGCATGGGGCCATTGTGGTCGGCGGGGCGGGGTGCGGGGGCCGCGCCCCGTAGAGTTGGCCGGTGTGAGCAGTGTTTCAGCGCCCCCCGGAGACAGCCCCTTCCACGCCGACCGCACGGTCCGCGACGAGGCACCGCAGTTCGTGCTGCCCCTCGTGGTGCGGATCGAGCGTGCCGCGCCGCCGGCCCGTACCGACGCGCTGGAGACGGCCGCGCGGGCGGTGCTGGTGCTGCTCGGTGACGCCCGGGCGCTCGGTGACGGCGAGTGGGCCGAGGCGGTACGGAACTGGGAGGACGCCCGGATCCGCAAGGTGGTCCGGCGGGCCCGGGGCGCGGAGTGGCGGCGGGCCGAGGCGCTCCCCGGCATCACGCTCACCGGAACGTCCGCGCAGGTACGGGTGTTTCCGCCCGTCCCGCTGGACGGCTGGCCCAAGGAGCTGGCCAAGCTCCAGGTGTCGGGCACCGAACTGGACGACCCGGAACCGCCGCCGGCGGCCGGTTCCGCCGAGCCGGTGCTGTGGCTCAACCCCGAGCTGGAGATGTCGGCCGGCAAGGCGATGGCGCAGGCCGGGCACGGCGCCCAACTGGCCTGGTGGGCGCTGTCCGACGCGGCGCGCACCGCCTGGCGGGACGCCGGCTTCCCGCTGGCCGTCCGCACCGCGGACCCCGCCGCCTGGCCGGAACTGACCCGCTCGGGGCTGCCGTTGGTCCGGGACGCGGGCTTCACCGAGATCGCCCCCGGCTCCTGCACGGTCGTGGCGGACCATCCCGCCCTGCGCTGACCGCCCGCGCGGCGACGGACCTCAGGAACCGGCGCGCGGCAGGGGGAGGGAGCGGGCCTCCTCCAGGACGCGGTAGCCCGTGCTGGTGTACAGGCCCATCGCGACCTCGTTGCCGCCCCACACGGTGAACATCAGCACCGAGTCGCCGGCCGCGAGCGTCGCCTGTTCACCGGCCGTCATCGCGGCCCGGCCGTAGCCCTTTCCCCGGTGCTGCTCGTGGATGTACAGCGAGTAGCCGTAGCTGACCCCGGGAAGGTATCCGTGCTTCAGCCAGCCGGTGCCGATCCGCTCGCCCGCCGCCTCCAGCACCAGGAAGGTGTGGTCCGGCGTGTCGAGGCCCTCGGGGACCAGCTCCGCGAAGTCGCGGTCGGCCTTGCGTGCGGCGTCCTCGGGGCTCAGGAATCCGGCCCGGATGATGTCCCCGGCGTACTGGGCCTTCTCGGCGGCGACCCACTCGGGATACTCGTCCGGTGTCATGGGCCGCGCGGTGACGCCGTCCGGCGCGTCCGGCGGGGAGCCGATCGGCCGGGTCCGGAACTGGGCGCGGACGCCGTACCCGGCGAACAGCTCGCCGGCGGGCTCGGTGAGCGTCACGTCTATCCGGTGCGCGCCCCGCTCCTCGCACCAGGCCTCGGCCCAGTCCCGGGCCACCTGCTCGTGGCCCCGGCCGGCGTGGCGCGGGTCGATGTGCAGGTCGTGGATCCGGCCCGTGGGGACGCCGTTGCGGTCGTCGGCCGTGGCCACGGCAATGTGCCCCACGCGGGTCCCGGCGTCCGTGATCTCGGCGACGGTGCAGTCAGCGATGCCGGCGCGGCCGTTCTCGATCAGGCGGTCCGCCGCGGCCGCGGTCAGCCCGGACGCCGTGTACGCGGTGCGCAGCCGCCGCTCGAAGTCCGCCTGCCAGTCGGTGGTTTCGCCCAGGATGCTGATCTCGGTCATCGGGGCACAGTAGCTTCCGCTGTCATGATCCTGATCGGAATATCCCGCCGAAGCCGGTGCCTCCGGCGGAACCTCAAATGTTGCTCTGAAGGAAGCCCGTAGGTGATTCGGTGCGGTGTGCCGGGGCCATACCCCCCTCACGGACCAGGAGGGGGACACGGATGCGGGGACTGGGCACGGGGATCGGGTGGCGGCCGGAGATCGCCGAGGCCGTCGAGCGCATGCCGGGCATCGACTGGGTGGAGGTCGTGGCGGAGAACGTCTGCCCCGGCCATTTCCCCGACTCCCTGCTGCGGCTGCGGGAGCGCGGGGTCACCGTGATCCCGCACGGGGTGTCCCTCGGCCTCGGCGGCGCCGACCGGCCCGACCCCGACCGGCTGACGGCGCTGGCGGAGCGGGCGGAGGCGCTGGGCGCTCCGCTGGTCACCGAGCACATCGCGTTCGTCCGCGCGGGCGGCCCGCGCACCGCGTCCCCGCTGCTGGAGGCCGGGCACCTGCTGCCGGTGCCGCGCACCCGGGACGCCCTGGACGTGCTGTGCGAGAACGTCCGCATCGCCCAGGAGGCGCTGCCGGTGCCGCTCGCCCTGGAGAACATCGCCGCCCTGTTCGGCTGGCCGGGCGAGGAGCTGACGGAGGGGCAGTTCCTGTCCGAGCTGGTCGAGCGGACCGGCGTACGGCTGCTGATCGATGTCGCCAACCTGCACACCAACCGCGTCAACCGGGGCGAGGACCCGGCCGAGGCACTGGCCGCGCTGCCGCTGGAGGCGCTCGCCTACGTCCATGTCGCGGGCGGCTTCGAACGCGACGGCGTCTGGCACGACAGCCACGCCCACCCCGTCCCCCGCCCGGTCCTCGACCTCCTGACCGACCTCTCCACCCGGGTGGCCCCGCCCGGGGTGCTCCTGGAGCGCGACGAGAACTTCCCCGAACCGGCGGAGCTGGAAGCCGAGCTGACGGCGATCCGGGCGGCGGTGGCGGTTGGGCGGGCTCGGGGTACGGCGCGGGGTGCCGCTGGTGCCGGTACGGCCGAGCGGGCGCGGGGTACGGGTGCTGCTGATGCCGGTGCGGTTGGGCGGGCTCGGGGTACGGCGCGGGGTGCCTCTGGTGCCGGTGCGGCCGGTAGGGCTCGGGGTACGGCGCGGGGTTCCGGTGATGCCGGTGCGGCCGAGCGGGCGCGGGGTACGGGTGCTGCTGATGCCGGTGCGGCCGGTAGGGCTCGGGGTACGGCGCGGGGTGCCGCTGGTGCTGGTGCGGCCGGTAGGGCTCGGGGTACGGCGCGGGGTGCCGGTGATGCCGGTGCGGCCGGGCGGGCTCGGGGTACGACGCGGGATGCCGCTGATGCCGGTGCGGCCGGGGGCCGTACGGCGGCCGGGGGCGGGGGTGTGGCCGTGCTGGCGCGGGCGACGGCCGGGGCGGAGGTCCGCGAGGCCACCCGGCAGCGGCTCGGGGTCGCCCAGGCGGCCGTGCTGTCGGCGCTGGTGGCGGGGACGCCGGTGCCGGAGGGGTTCGACCGGGTGCGGATGGGGGTACAGGCGCGGGCACTGGCGGCGAAGCGGGCGGACGTGGTGGCGAAGGTCGCGCCGGAACTGCCGGGGATCCTGGGGGCGGGCTACCGGCCGGCGTTCCTGGAGTACGCCCGCGAGCGGCCGATGAGCGGGGGGTACCGCCGGGACGCCCTCGACTTCGCGGCGCATGTGCTGCGCAGCGGGGCGGAGTTGGCGGGCGGCGCGGACGCCGCGCTGCGGGAGTGGTGGCTGGACCGGGCGGGCCCGGCGCCGAGGCCCCACGGGCGGCGAGCGCGGCTGGCCCGGGCGGTGGGGAGGGTGCTGCCGGGGAGGAGGTGAGGCGCGGACGGCCGGTGCGGGCGGGGCGCGGCGCGGCCGGAGCGGGCGGGGCGCGGCGCGGCGCGGCCGGAGCGATGCCGGCCCATGGCCGGAACCGGCGCGCACCCCAGCGGCCCCGAGGACGCGCACCCCGGCCGCGCCGCGCAGCAGCCGGAAGCGACGCACACCTCAGGCACCCCGACGGCGCGCGCACCCCAGCCGCGCCTCTCCCCCAGCCGGAAACAGCACGCACCATGGCGGGGAACACCACGGTGTTGTCCGCCTGGGCGGGCCGCTCCCCCACCCGGAAACAACACGCACCCCGGCCGACCCGACGGCCCCCGGCGGCAACGCGCAGTAGCCGGAAACGGCGCACGCCTCAGGCACCCGACGGCGCTCACCCCAGCCGCACCGCGCACCAGCCGGAAGCCACGCACACCTCAGCCACCCAGCCGGCCCGCACCCCGGCCACGCCGCTCCCCCACCCGCAAACTTCACGCCACCCCAGCCACCCCGCCCCCGGCCGGAAACAGCGCGCTGCCCAGCCGTGCCGCCCCGCGATCCTCCCCCGCCGTCCACCGCCCAGTAATATCCAACCCCGCACCAGCCCGTACCACCCCGCACCCGCCCCCCGACCCACCGTGGTGTGCGGTGCGTAGCAGGAGTCACCATGCGACCGCGTCCCCCGATCCAGGGTCGAGGCATATTCAGCGGCACCGGGCTCGTCATCGCGGCCCTCGCGGCGACCACGGTCGCGCTGCTGTACCCGCTGTGGACCTACGCCGACCGGCAGCAGCCCACCGGCGCGGCCACCCTGAGCGCCCGGGCCGTGACCACGCCGTACGGCCCGCTGTCCGCGCAGGACCAGGACTTCATCACCAAGGTGCGGCTGGCCGGACTGTGGGAGCTGCCCGCCGGTCGGCTCGCGGAGCGCAAGGGCACCACCCCGGCCGTACGCGCGGCGGGCCGGCACCTGATCGACGGCCACACCTCCCTCGACGCGCATGTGCGCACCGTCGCCACCCAGCTCGGCGTCCCGCTGCCCAACGAGCCGAACGAGCAGCAGAAGCAGTGGCTCGCCACCCTGAACGCGGCCCAGGGCCAGGACTTCGACCGCCAGTTCGCCGGTCTGCTGCGCCTCGCCCACGGCCGGGTCTTCTCGCTGGTCGCCGCCGTCCGGGCGGGCACCCAGAACTCCCTGGTCCGCGATCTCGCCGACGACGCCAACGCGACCGTCCTCGACCACATCAAGGTCCTGGAGGCGACCGGATACGTCGACTTCGCCTCGCTCGCCCGCGAACTGGCGGCCTCCGCCACCCCCGTACCGACCCCGCCCGCGGTCGCACCCGCCTCCGCCGTCCCGGTCACGCCCGGCCCCTGACCTGCACGGCGAACGGAACGTCACAAAGCCGCAACACCGCGTCCGGATACGGGAAATGCCATGGCGCGGGCCCGGGGCCGTGACATAGAAACACGTCATGTTCTGGGTCCTACTCCTGCTCCTGGCCTGGGCTTTCGCCGGTACGGCCTGTACCCGGCTGTGTCTGGCGGCCGCCCGCGCGGCCGCCGTCGACACGGATGTCGCGACGGCGGACCGGGAGCACGCGCTGACGTTGTACGAGGCGGCCTTCCTCTCCGGCGGCCCCGCCCGGGTCGCCGACGTGGCCCTCGTGTCGATGGCCCGGCAGCGCCGTCTGCTGCTCGCCCACACCGGCTGGGCCACCGTGGTGGACCCGCGGGGCCGGGACGAGCTGGAGAAGTCCGTCATAGGGGCGATAGGGCCGGAGGGCCAGTCCCGGATCGCACCGGTGCGGGCGCGGACGGCCGGCGCGGAGGCGGTACGGCGGCTGGCCGACGGGCTGGTGCGCGCGGGCCTCGCGGTACCCGACGGCGCCCGTACGGGGACCGTGGGAGCCGCCGTACGGCAGGTGCGGGCCGCCGCCGCGGCCGCGCTGCTGCTCGGGGCGACCGCGCTGCTGCTGCCCGTCGAGTCGGGGACGTCCCGGCTGCTGGTCGGCCTGTGGTTCGCGCTGCCCGTCATCCTGTCCCTGAGCTGCCTGGCCATCGCCCGCTTCGAGGTGCACCCGTACTCGCGCTGGGCCTCCCCGGCCGGTCAGCGGCTGCTGGGCGCGCTGGCCCGCAGGCCGGCCGGTGACGAACGGTCCTTCCTCACCTCGGTCGCCATGCGGGGCGTCCGCGCGATCGGCGAACCGGAGCTGCGCGCGGCCTTCGCCCACCGCGACCAGCCACACTGGCGGGACTAGGGCCTTTCTTTCGGATCAGGTCGGCTGCGGCGCCGGCGCCTTCTCGGCCGACCCGAGCGGGGTCATGGGGGTGCCCCCTGCTCATGGGGGTCCCCCCGCTCGAGCGGAGCCGAGAGTGGGGGAGAGTGACGACAACGCAGCAGATGTGCGTGCCAGGGCCCGCGACGCCGGCAAGATCCGAAAGAGAGGCCCTAGGGGCGAAAGAGAGGTCCTGAGGGCGCCGGAGGGCTTCGGGGGGCGCATAGGGGGCATTGGCGCCGACACCGGCCGGGTGGTGCTTGCCTTCCCCGACAGTCATACGAAACATCCCTTTTGTGGTCGCCGGGCCATGGCAGCCGTGCCATCGCCGCCGCTCACCGAAGGGATTCGCGATGAGAACTGCCGCCCTGTACTCGGCCGCCGGCTCCTTGCTCCTGACCAGCCTGGCCGCGGCCCCCGCGGGCGGCGCACCCGGCGGGCCCGGCAGCCTCCCCGGCGCCCCCGGCACGGCCGAGCTGCGCGGCACCGCGGTGGCCGTGGCCCGCGCCCGGGCGGCCGGGGTCGACTTCGGGACCTGTTCCGCGGCCGACGTGCCGGACGCGCCGGAGGGCCTGGAGTGCGGCACCGTGACCGTCCCGCTGGACTACGCGCACCCCGACGGCAGGAGGATCCGGCTCACCGTCAGCCGGGTCCGGGCCACCCAGCGGGACCCGCGCAACAGCAAGCGGAAGGTGCCCCGGCAGGGCGCCCTGGTCTACAACCCGGGCGGGCCGGGCGCCTCCGGCATGTACTTCCCGCTGATCGGCGTGGTCCCGCAGTGGAAGCAGATCGCGGCCGCCTACGATCTGGTCGGCTACGCCCCACGCGGAGTGGGCCGTTCGGCGCCGCTGTCCTGTGTGGACCCCGCGCACTTCCTCAAGGCACCGACGGCGGCGCCGGAGCACCCCTCGGAGAGCTACAAGCGGCAGCGGATCGCCCAGGCGAAGGCGTACGCGCGCGGCTGCGCGCAGCGGTCCGGGAGCGGGCTGCGTTTCTTCAACTCGCTCAACAACGCCCGTGACCTGGACGTCCTGCGGGCCGCGCTGGGCGAGGACCGGCTGACCTTCATGGGCGCGTCGTACGGCACCTACTTCGGCGCGCTGTACGCGGCGATGTTCCCCTCGCATGTGCGGCGCATGGTGCTGGACTCGGCGGTGGACCCGGACCCGGAGAAGATCTGGTACCGCGACAACCTGGACCAGTCGGCCGCGTTCGAGGACCGCTGGGCGGACTTCCGGGAGTGGATCGCCCGGAACGACGCCGTGTACCGGCTCGGTGACACCCCCGCGAAGGTGCAGCGCAGCTACGACACGGCGCGGGAGCGGCTGGGCCGGAAGGCGGCGGGCGGCACGGTCGGGCCCGGCCAGTTGCAGAACGCGTTCCTGACCGCGGGTTACTACGACGACTTCTGGCCGAGCCGGGCCGCCGCGCTCTCGGCCTATCTGCACGGCGACCCCAAGCCGCTGGTCCGGCTGGCCGCCCCGAGCCCGGAGTCGGCCGCGGAGGCGGAGAACGGCAGCGCGGTGTACACGGCCGTCGAGTGCAACGACGCGCCATGGCCGACGGACTGGAAGGTGTGGGACCGGGACAACACCCGGCTGGCCCGCTCTGCGCCCTTCGAGACCTGGGACAACGCGTGGATGAACCTGCCGTGCGCCTACTGGCCGGCGCCCCGGCAGCGGCCGCTGGACGTGCGGACCGGGCCGGGTGAGCTGCCGCCGGTGCTGATCCTGGCGGCCGAGCGGGACGCGGCCGCGCCGTACCCGGGGGCGCTGGAGATGAGCCGGCGGCTGGCCGGTTCGGCGCTGGTGACCGAGCGGGACGCGGGGACGCACGGCATCGGGGGCGGCCCCAATGCGTGCGTCAACGCGTACCTCGATGCGTATCTGCTGGCGGGACGGGTGCCGGAGCGGCATGCGTCCTGTGCCCCGCACACGCCCCCGGCGGCCGGGCCGAAGGCGCAGAGCACCCTCGCCGGCAGGGCCGGGCGGCGGTGAGGCGGCCTGCGCTCAGGCCAGGCCTGCCACCAGATCCGCGATGTCCTTCCTGCGGCCCGTGAAGAAGGGGACTTCCTCGCGGACGTGCATGCGGGCCTCGGAGCCGCGCAGATGGCGCATGAGGTCGACGATGCGGTACAGCTCGTCGGCCTCGAAGGCCAGGAGCCACTCGTAGTCGCCGAGCGAGAACGAGGCGACCGTGTTGGCGCGCACGTCCGGGTAGCCGCGGGCCATCTTGCCGTGGTCGGCGAGCATGCGGCGGCGGTCCTCGTCGGGCAGCAGGTACCAGTCGTAGGAGCGCACGAACGGGTACACGCTCACGTAGTTGCGCGGCGTCTCGTCTGCGAGGAAGGCCGGGATGTGCGAGCGGTTGAACTCCGCGGGGCGGTGCAGCGCCATGTTCGACCACACCGGGGTCAGCGCACGGCCGAGCCTGGTGCGGCGGAACAGGTTGTACGCCTCCTGGAGCTGGTCGCTGGTCTCGGCGTGCCACCAGATCATGAGGTCGGCGTCGGCCCGCAGGCCGGAGACGTCGTACGTGCCGCGGATCGTCACGTCCTTGGCGGCGAGCTGGTCGAACAGCTCCTGGACCTCGTCGGCGTATCCCGCGCGGTCCTCCGGCAGTACGTCCTTCAGCTTGAAGACCGACCAGAGGGTGTAGCGGATGACCTCGTTGAGGTCCTTGGCCAGCTTGCCCTTGTTCGGGATCCTGCCGGACTCGGTGGTGGAGGCGTCGTCACTCATGTCCCTTATTCTCCTGCTCCGCCGTGCAGACTCTGCACCGGGGCCGCGGTGAGCTGCTGCACACCGCGCAGATCTCCGCCCAGCTGGTCCACCGCGGCGTTGGCGCTCGCGATGCACGCCGGGATGCCGACGCCGTCGTACTGCGCCCCGCACACCGCGAGGCCGGGCAGCTTGGCGATGTGTTCCCGGACGCGGGCCACGCGCGCGTGGTGGCCCACCGGGTACTGCGGCAGGCCGTCGGTCCAGCGGGTGACCCGGGTGCGCAGGGGTACGGCGTCCAGTCCGGTGGCCTCCCGCAGGTCGCGCCGGGAGACCTCCACCAGCTCGGCGTCGTCGCGCTCGAGGATCTCCGTCTCGCCGTGCCGGCCGACCGAGGTGCGCAGGACGACCACGTCGGGGTCCTCCTCGGCGATCCAGCCCCACTTCTGGGAGGCGAAGGTGGACGCCTTGATGGTGCGGCCGTCGACGGGCGGGACGAGGAAGCCGCTGCCCTCGGGCAGCTCCAGCCCGGTGCGCCGGTAGGCGAGGGTGACCAGGGCCATGGAGGCGTACTCGATCGCGGCCAGTTCGGCGGCGGCCGCCGGGGACTCGGCGCGCAGCAGCCGCGCGGCGGCCGGGGCGGGTACGGCGACGATCACCGCGTCGGCGTGCAGCACCCGGTCGCCGGCCGTGACCCGCCAGCCTCCGCCGGCCTCCCGGCGCAGCCCGGTCACGGGCGTCCCGGTGCGGATCTCGCCGCCGCGCGCGCGGACGGACTCGGCGACGGCGAGGGGCAGCGTGCCCACGCCGCCCTCGATGCCCATGAAGACCGGGCCGGTCTGCGCGCTCGCGGCGGCCTTGGCCTGGATCTCCCGGACGCCCTCGGTGAGGGAGGTGTGGGTGCGGGCGGCCTGGAAGAGCTGGGGTACGGCCGAGCGCATCGAGATGCGGTACGCGTCGCCCGCGTAGACCCCGCCGAGGAGGGGCTCGACCAGCCGGTCGACGACCTCGCGGCCGAGCCGGGCGGCCACGTACGCGCCGACCGCCACGTCGTCACCGATCTCGGTGCGGGGCAGGCCGGCGTCCTGCTCGATCCGGGCCAGGCCCTCGTCGGACAGGACTCCGGACAGTGCGGCGGCGGTGCCGGGGACGCCCATCACATGGCCCCTCGGCATGGGCCGCAGGGCGCCGCGGGTCCAGATCGAGGCGGTGGCGGTGGCCGGCGGCCGGAGCCGCTCGCCGAGGCCGACCTCCCGGGCGAGGGCCACTGCCTCGGGGCGGCGGGCGAGCATCGACTCGGCGCCGAGGTCGACCCGCACGCCCGCGATCTCGCCGGGCAGCAGCTTGCCGCCGACCCGGTCGGAGGCCTCCAGGACGGTCACGCGGACGCCGCGTGCCAGCAGGCGGTGGGCGGCGGCCAGGCCGGCGACACCGGCTCCGACGACGACGGCGTGCTCGGCTTCGGTACCCCTTGCGCTCATGCCCCCCACTCTCTCAGACCCCGCTGACACTCCGTCCGGGACCCGGGAACACCGGTGCGACGGACGGGTCCTCCTCTAGCGTGTCCTCATGGGCAACGGTGGCATGGAGCGGCTGGTCGTGATCGGCGGAGACGCGGCGGGGATGTCCGCCGCGTCACAGGCGCGGCGGATGAGGGACCCCGGCGAGCTGGAGATCGTGGCGTTCGAGCGCGGGCACTTCACCTCCTACTCGGCGTGCGGCATCCCGTACTGGGTGGGCGGCGACGTGGCCGAGCGGGACGACCTGATCGCCCGCACCCCCGAGGAGCACCGGGCCCGCGGGATCGATCTGCGGCTGCGCACCGAGGTGGTGGAGATCGACGTTCCCGGACAGCGGGTACGCGCGCGTGACGTCGATTCCGGGGCCGAGTCCTGGACGTCGTACGACAAGCTCGTCCTCGCCACCGGCGCCCGCCCGGTCCGCCCGGACCTGCCCGGCGCGGACGCCGCGGGGGTGCACGGTGTGCAGACCCTGGACGACGGCCAGGCCCTGCTCGACACGCTCACGCGTGCGCGTGGGCGCCGCGCGGTGGTCGTGGGGGCGGGCTACATCGGCGTGGAGATGGCCGAGGCGCTGCTCCACCGCGGCTTCGAGGTGACCGTCGTCAACCGCGGCCGGGAGCCCATGTCGACGCTCGACCCGGACATGGGCCGGCTGGTGCACCGGGCCATGGAGGGCCTGGGCATCACCATGGTGAACGACGCCGAGGTCACCAAGATCCTCACCGACGCGGACGGCGGCGTCCGCGCGGTGGCCACCCGGGAGGCCGAGTACCCGGCGGACGTGGTGGTCCTCGGGATCGGCGTCCGCCCGCAGACCGGTCTCGCCGAGGCGGCCGGTCTCCCCCTCGGCGCCCACGGCGGCCTGCTCACCGACCTCGCCATGCGGGTGCGCGGCCACGAGAACATCTGGGCGGGCGGCGACTGCGTGGAGGTGCTGAACCTGGTCTCCGGCCAGGAGCAGTACGTCCCGCTGGGCACCCACGCCAACAAGCACGGCCAGGTCATCGGCACCAACGCGGGCGGCGGCTACGCCACGTTCCCGGGCGTGGTCGGCACGGCCGTCAGCAAGGTGTGCGACCTGGAGATCGCCCGTACGGGGCTGCGCGAGAAGGACGCCCGCAGGGTGGGTCTCGCGTACGAGACGGTCACCATCGAGTCGACCAGCCGCGCCGGCTACTACCCGGGTGCCTCCCCGATGACGGTCAAGATGCTCGCCGAACGCCGTACCGGCCGGCTGCTCGGCGTGCAGATCGTCGGCCGGGAGGGCGCGGCGAAGCGGGTGGACATCGCCGCGGTGGCGCTCACCGCGCGGCTGACGGTGGAGGAGATGACGGCCCTGGACCTCGGCTACGCCCCGCCCTTCTCCCCGGTGTGGGACCCGGTCCTGGTGGCGGCGAGAAAGGCGGCGGCGAAGGTGCGCCAGGGAGCGGCCCGGTGAGGCGCCCTATGCCGACCCGCTGATCCGGGGCAGGGCGGACACCGCCGCGCCGCCGGTGGCGTCCGCGGGCTTCGCATGGGTGGCGGTCGGCCGGGCCGAGCGCAGGCGATGGCTGACGGCCTCGTCCAGCGTCACCGGCCGCCCGGTCTGCGCCGCCAGCCGGCCGGCGTCCTGGCCGAGCCGGGCGACGTCCTCCCAGGGGAGCCGTATCACCAGTGACAGCTCGGCCTCGCCGTCGGGCAGAGCATGCAGAGCCGGAACCTGTGCAGCGTTCATCGCCTGTCCTCACGTCGGTTGTGAAGAGATACGCACACCCGCTCGGAGGTGTTCACCGATTCACCCGGCCCGCCTGGGGCAGTAGTCCTGTGTGGTCATCCCCGTCCATGACGTGAACCCGGTGCGCCGCACCCCCTGGGTGACGTACGCCCTCATCGCCGCCAATGTGCTCGTGTTCATCTCCACGCCCGGCATAGCCGGTTCCGTGGCCGGCGGCAGCGATCTGGTCCAGCTGTGCCAGCTGCACGCCTTCATGGACCACTACGCGGCGGTCCCGCGGGAACTGATCCACCATCAGCTGCCGGGGGTGGTGCCGACGGGTCAGGCGGGGCTGGGCGCGCACGGCCCGGGCTGTGTCGTGGGCCCGCCCGGCTACCACAAGTCGCCGGCGCTGTCGGTGTTCACGGCGATGTTCCTGCACGGCAGCTGGCTGCACCTGCTCGGCAACATGCTCTTCCTGCTGATCTTCGGCAACAACGTCGAGGACCGGATGGGGCACATCCGCTTCTTCCTCTTCTACGTCGTCTGCGGCTATGCGGCCGGGTACGGCTTCGCGCTGCTGAACGCCGGTTCCGGCGACCCGCTGATCGGGGCGTCCGGGGCGATCGCCGGGGTCCTCGGCGCGTACATCGTGCTGTGGCCGAAGGCCCGGGTGTGGGTGCTGGTGCCGTTCCTGGTCTTCCTGCCGCTGCGGCTGCCCGCCTGGCTGGTGCTGGGCTTCTGGTTCGCGCTCCAGGCGGTGTACTCCTCGGGGCACGGCGTCTCCGGCGCCGGCACGGTGGCGTACGCGGCGCACGTGGTCGGCTTCGTGGCGGGCGCGCTGCTCGCCTGGCCGCTCAAGCCCGGTACGCCTGCCCCGCCGGAGCCGCGCGGCCTGCTGTTCGGCAGGCGCGCCCGGCCCCGGTACACATGGTGAGGCTCAGCGCGCGCTCGCGGCGTGGACGTACTCGACGAGGCGGGTGAGCGCGTCCGGGTCGGTGTTCGGCATGACGCCGTGGCCGAGGTTGAAGATGTGTCCCTCCAGCCCGGCGGCGGCGTCGAGCACCTCCTGGGCCTTGGCCTCGACTGTCTCCTTGCCGGTGAACAGCACGGTCGGGTCGAGGTTGCCCTGGAGCGCCTTGCCCGGGCCGACACGGCGCCGGGCCTCGTCCAGCGGGACCCGCCAGTCGACGCCGACCACGTCCGCGCCGGCCTCGCCCATGAGCCCCAGCAGCTCGCCGGTGCCGACGCCGAAGTGGATGCGCGGGACGCCGTACCCGGCGACGGCGTCGAAGACCTTCGCCGAGGCGGACATGACCGAGGCGCGGTAGTCGGCGGGGGCGAGGGCGCCGGCCCAGGAGTCGAAGAGCTGGACGGCGCTCGCGCCGGCCTCGATCTGGACCTTCAGGAAGGCGGCCGTGATGTCGGCGAGGCGGTCCAGCAGGTCGGCCCAGAGCTGCGGGTCGCCGTACATCATCGCCTTGGCGTTCTCGTACGTGCGGGACGGGCCGCCCTCGACCAGGTAGCTCGCGAGGGTGAACGGCGCGCCGGCGAAACCGATCAGCGGGGTGCCGCCCAGCTCGCGGGTGAGCAGGCCGACGGCCTCGGTGACGTAGGGCACGTCCTCCGGGGTGAGGTCACGCAGCCGGTCCAGGTCGGCGCGGGTGCGGATCGGCTCGTCGACGACCGGGCCGACGCCGGGCTTGATGTCCAGGCCGACGCCGATGGCCTTGAGCGGGACGACGATGTCGCTGTAGAAGATCGCCGCGTCGACGTTGTGCCGGCGGACCGGCTGGAGGGTGATCTCGGTGACCAGCTCGGGGCGCATGCAGGAGTCGAGCATCGGGATGCCCTCGCGGACCTTGCGGTACTCGGGCAGGGAGCGGCCGGCCTGGCGCATGAACCACACGGGGGTGTGCGGTACGGGTTCGCGGCGGCACGCCCTGAGGAAGGCGCTGTCGTACGTCGGGGTCGGCTGCGTGCTCTCGTTCGCGGTCACAGGGGCAAGTTTCGCATGCCGCCGTTCCGCGGCCCGCCCGGCAGGGGGTGGCCCGGCGGCGGGGCGCTCGCACATGCCGTAGGGGTGTCTTGCCCTGCGCGGGGGCCCGCTTCGCCTTACTCTTCCCCGCATGGCTGCGGCTCACGGACAAATGTCGGACGACTCCGACGGAATGGACGACGTGCAGGACACCGAGGGGGCGGACCCGCGTTCCCGTGCTTCAGGCCCCCCGGCTTTCCGGGCCGCGGTCGACGCCCTGCGCGGGTGCCGGCTGCGGCCGCAGGTCGAGGTGGAGCCGACGCCGGCGCCGCAGCGGCTCGCGCCGTACGCGTACGCGCTGGAGGCGGTGGTGGTCGACGGCGAGCAGGAGCTGGCCGACGGCCGGCTGGTGCTGCTGCACGACCCGGCCGGGCACGACGCGTGGCGGGGCACGTTCCGGCTGGTGACGCTGGTGCGGGCGGAGCTGGAGCCGGAGATGGCGGCCGATCCGCTGCTGCCCGAGGTGTGCTGGTCGTGGCTGACCGGTGCGCTCCAGGCGCGCGGGCTCGGTTACGGCGAGCCGAGCGGCACGGTCACCCGGGCGGGGTCGCACTACTTCGGGGGGCTCGCCGAGCGGCCGCCCGCCTCGCAGATCGAGATCCGGGCCTCCTGGACGCCTCGCGAGGGGCTGGGCGGGGTGCCGGACACCGCCGCCCACCTGGCCTCCTGGTGCGATCTGCTGGCGCAGGTGGGGGGGCTGCCGCCGGCCGGTCCGGGGGACGCGTCGGTGGTGACGCTGCCGCAGCGCCGGGGCCCGCAGCCGCACTGAGCGGCCACCGTCGAACCGTCGAACCCGCGAAAACACGGTGAGCGCCGTATTGACCATCTCTTTGTCGATACGGCCACTTTCCGCATCGGAATCGCATCCGCTTGAACCGACTCGATCTTCGGATGATCGATCGCGTGTCCGAATTGCACGGATTGTTACTCACTAGATCGTGATCATTCTCTAAAGGCGGACGGGTTTGCTGCCGAAGACGACTGTGACCTTGAAAGCACGGTTAGTCCCGGCTTCATCCCCACAAGCCGGCCCCCCGTCCCCCCACCCCAGGAGGCCTGGTGTCCGTTCTCCTCGAGCAGCCCGCAAGCCTGGTCGCCTACCGCCCGAACAAACCCACCGCCATGGTGGTCGTGGCCGACCCGCGCGTCCGCTCCACCGTCACGCGCCACCTGTGGGCGCTCGGCGTGCGCGATGTCATCGAGGCCTCGTCCATCGCCGAGGCCCGCCCCCGTATCGGAAACCCCCGCGACATCTGCGTCGCCGACGTCCACCTGCCCGACGGCTCCGGCCTGACCCTGCTGTCCGAGACCCGCGCCGCCGGCTGGCCCAACGGTCTCGCCCTCTCCGCCGCCGACGACATCGGCGCCGTCCGCAACGCCCTGGCCGGTGGCGTCAAGGGCTACGTCGTCACCGGCACCCGCACCAACATCGGGCTGCCCACCCGGCCCGGCGCCACTCCCCTCGGCGCCGCCCGGATGCACCGCCGCCCCCCGGGCGCCCCGAGCCACCCGGGCGGCTACCGGGAACTGTCCGGACGCGAGGTCGAGGTGCTCCGGCTGGTCGCGGAGGGCCAGTCGAACAAGGCGATCGGCGTCTCCATGGGGCTGTCCGCGCTCACCGTGAAGAGCCACCTCGCCCGTATCGCCCGCAAGCTGGGCACCGGCGACCGGGCCGGAATGGTGGCCGTGGCCCTGCGCACGGGGATCATCCACTGAGTCCGCACCGCGACCGCCCGCCCACCCGGGACCCCGCCCGCCCCCCGAGCCGGCCGGGGCCGCCTCCGGCCCTTCCGGGTGAACCCCGCGTTTCCCCGGCCTGACTGGATTACGACCCTCCGGCGCCCGTCGACGGAACGTTCCGTCGACGGGCGCCGTCCGCGCACGGATACCCTTGACAGGTGACCGACGCCCAAGACACCGCAGCAGACAGCTCCCTGCGCATCACCGGAGGCACCCCTCCGGACGACGCCGGATCTTCTGTCGTGGGGGCGCCGACTCCCTTGCTGGAGCCCCGTGAGGGCATTCCGCCGGTGGTCGCCGACGCGGCCACGCTGGCCGAGGTGATCGCCGCGTTCGAGGCGGGCTCCGGCCCGGTCGCCGTCGACGCCGAGCGCGCCTCCGGCTACCGCTACGGCCAGCGCGCCTACCTGGTCCAGCTGCGCCGCGAGGGCGCCGGCACCGCCCTGATCGACCCCGTCGCCTGCCCCGACCTGTCCGCTCTCGGCTCGGCGCTGTCCGGCGTCGAGTGGGTGCTGCACGCCGCCACCCAGGACCTGCCCTGCCTGCGGGAGATAGGCATGGTGCCGACGGGGCTGTTCGACACCGAGCTGGCCGGCCGGCTCGCCGGCTTCCCCCGGGTCGGCCTCGGCGCGATGGTCGAGAACGTCCTCGGATACGTCCTGGAGAAGGGCCACTCCGCCGTCGACTGGTCCACCCGGCCGCTGCCCGAGCCGTGGCTGCGCTACGCCGCCCTGGACGTCGAGCTGCTGGTCGACCTGCGCGACGCCCTGGAGAAGGAGCTGGACCGCCAGGGCAAGCTGGAGTGGGCGCTCCAGGAGTTCGACGCGATCGCGGCCGCGCCGCCGGCCGAGCCCCGCAAGGACCCCTGGCGGCGGACCTCCGGCATGCACAAGGTGCGCCGGCGCCGGCAGCTGGCGGTCGTACGGGAGCTGTGGGAGACCCGGGACCGGATCGCCCAGCGGCGGGACGTGTCGCCGGGCAAGGTGCTGAGCGACGCGGCCATCGTGGAGGCCGCGCTCGCCGTTCCGGCCAATGTGCACGCGCTGGCCGCGCTGAACGGCTTCGGGCACCGCATCGGGCGGCGCCAGCTGGAGCAGTGGCAGGCCGCGGTGGACCGGGCCAGGGCGCTGCCCGAGAGCGCGCTGCCGCAGCCTGGGCAGCCGGTGGCCGGTCCGCCGCCGCCGCGGGCCTGGGCCGACAAGGACCCGGCGGCCGCCGCCCGGCTGTCGGCCGCGCGCGCGGGCGTGACGGCCCTGGCCGAGCAGCTCGCCCTGCCCCAGGAGAACCTGGTCTCCCCGGACACCGTCCGGCGCCTGTGCTGGGAGCCGCCGAAGGCCGTGGACGCGGCCTCGGTGGGTGCCGCCCTCGCCGGATACGGGGCACGCCCGTGGCAGGTGGAGCTGGTCACCCCGGTACTGGTCGCCGCGCTGGCCAAGGAAAGCGCGTAACTCAACGAGCTTGCGCAGCCGCCGCAGCGGTGTCGCGCGTGCGGCGGCTGCGGCGCGGCTATCTCGTGGCTCCGCGCAGGAAGCCGTTGTAGATGAACCTCTGGAGCGCCAGGAAGACGATCAGGGTCGGCAGGATCACCAGGACCGTGCCGGCCGAGATGATCTCCCAGTGGGCGCCGTAGGGGCCGCGGAAGCGGAACAGTGACGTCGAGATCACGCCAAGATCCTGGGACGGCATGTACAGGAAGGGGATGTAGAAGTCGTTGTAGACGGCGATCCCCTTCACGATCACCACCGTGGCGATCGCCGGCTTCAGCAGGGGCAGGATGATCCGCCAGTAGACGGTGAACGCGTTGGCGCCGTCCAGGCGGGCCGCCTCGTCCAGGGAGACCGGGATGGAGCGGATGAATTGCAGGAAGATGTAGATCGAGACGATGTCCGTGCCCATGGAGAGCACGATCGGGGCCCACCGGGTGTCGAACAGGCCGAAGCTGTTGACGATCTGGAAGGTGGCCACCTGGGTGGTCACCCCCGGGACCAGCGCGGCCAGCAGGAACAGCGCCATCACCAGTTTCTTCAGGCGGAAGGTGAAGCGGTCGATGGCGTAGGCCGTCATCGAGCCGATCAGGACCGTGCCGCCGATGGCGAAGGCGCAGATGAACAGGGTGTTGCCGAACGCCTGGAGCATCCGGCCGTCCCGGAACGCCGTCACGTAGTTGTGGAAGTTCAGCAGGTCGTCGGGGAGGGTGAGGGCGCCGCTGTCGTTCGCCATCTCCGTGCCGGACTTCAGCGAGGTGAGCAGGACGACTCCGAGCGGGAGCAGGACGACGACGGTGGCGGCGACCAGGCTTACGTAGACCAGGGCGCGGGCGGCGACGCGGCGCGTCATACGAGGTCCACCCGGTCGTCGGGGACGAGCCTGCGCTGCACCCAGGTCACCGCGAGGACGATCAGGAGCAGCACGATCGCCGCCGCCGAGGCCAGCCCGGTCTTGTTGTACTGGAAGGCCAGCTTCACCGTCTGGGTCACGAAGGTCTCGGTGCCGGTCGCGCCCCCGGTCATGATGTACGGCACCTCGAAGACCGACAGCGAGCCGGAGACGGAGAGGATCACGCTGAGGGTGACGACCGGTTTGATGCCGGGCGCGATGATGTGGCGGAACTGCTGCCAGCGGTTCGCGCCGTCCAGCTCGGCGGCCTCGTACAGCTCGCCCGGGATGGACTGGATCGCGCCGAGGAAGAGCACGAAGTTCAGGCCCGTGTAGCGCCAGACCGAGACCCCGGCGAGCGAGGTGTTGGCGGAGACGGGGGTGCCGAGCCAGGCGTGGTCGCTGTGCACACCGGCCAGCCGCAGCACGGTGTCGAGGGTGCCGCCGTCCTGGAAGAAGTACAGGAAGACGAAGCCGATCGCGACGCCGTTGATCAGGGACGGGAAGAACAGCACGCCCTTGAAGAAGTTCCGGAAGCGGACCTTGAAGCTGAGGATCGTCGCGAAGTACAGGGCGGCCACGATCTGGAGCACGGAGGCGGCGAGGTAGTAGCCGCTGACGAAGAAGACCTCGAAGAGGTCCCGGCGGGTGAAGATCTCGCCGTAGTTGTGGGCGCCGGTGTAGTGGAGTTCGGGGCTGACGCCGTCCCAGTCGGTGAAGCTGTACGCGACCATGTTGACGATCGGCGCGTAGGTGAAGGTGATCAGCAGGGCGAGCGGGAGAAGCAGGAACAGCCAGGGGGTCAGGGTGCGCCGGCTCATCAGGAGCCCACCCGCTGCTCGGCGTCGGTCCACTTCCTGCCGAGTCCGTCGAGGAAGGCGTCCAGGCTGCCGGAGCGGGCGCCGCGGGCCAGGTCGACGAGGTTCTGCCGGTAGTCGGGGGCGTTGATGCCGACCTCGGACTCGGAGTCGATGAGCTTGACCCGGGCGCCGTCGGTGTCGTCCAGCTCGATCAGCTTCACGCCCGCGTCCTGGTACGGCTTGAGGACGCTCGGCAGGGGTGCGTGGATGCGCGGGGAGATCGCCAGGTTGTCGCGGTCGTAGCCGGACTTGTCGGTGAACCAGTCGATCCAGGCGCGGGCCGCGTCCTTGTGGGCGGAGTGGATGTTGACGGCCTGGTTGTAGTCGGGGCCGACGACCGCGCAGAACGTCCCGCCGGCCTGGGCCGGGAAGGGCATGAAGCCGATGTCGTCGGGGCTCACCCCGGCCTTCTTCGCCGCGTCCCGGAACTGGATGACCGCCCAGGTGCCGAGCCACTCGGTGGCGATCTGTCCCTTCGCCAACCGGGCTTTGGACGCTTCCCAGTTGGTGGTCGTCGGGTCCTTCTCGGCCAGGCCCTGGTGGACGATGTCGTAGAGCAGCGTGTCACCGACGCGCAGGTCGGCGCCGGGCGCCCACGGGTTGCCGGTCGCGAGTTTCGTGGTGGCCCGGGTGTCGCAGTGCACCGAGCCGTTGACGAAGGTCCAGGCGGTCAGCGGCCACTGGGCGGCGAAGTTGGTGTAGTACGGGATCGCGCCGGTCTTCTGCTTGACGGCCTTCAGGGCGGCGAGGAACCCGGCGGGGGTGGTGGGCCACTCGGTGACGCCCGCCTGCCGCCAGACGCGCTTGTTGTAGACGAAGCCGGGGGTGACGCCGATCGGGCTCTGGCCGTACACCTTGCCGTCGACGGTGGTGAAGTCGGTGAAGCGGTACTTCCTGGACCGTTCGGCCCGGGTGCCGAGGGAGGCGAAGAACCTCGGGTAGTCGCTCTTCTTGATCACCCCGGGGATCATCAGGACGTCACCGTAGTTCTCGGTGTTCATCCGGATCTTGACTTCGGACTCGTAGTCGGTGAGGGCCTGGAACTTCACCTTCACCTTCGGGTACGTCCTGTTGAACTCGGCCGCGTACCGGTCCATCGTGCCGTCCTGCACGAGGTCGGTGCGCTGGGTGAGGACCGTGATGGTCCCGCTCACCTTCGCCGGGTCGGTGGGCGCGGCGGCGTCCTCGCCCCTGGTCGCGCCTCCGGTGCCGGTGCAGCCCGCGAGCAGCAGGGCGGCGGCCGCCAGGGCGGTGGCGAGGGCGGTCGTACGGCGGTTCATGTGCATCAGCTCCGTTCGCGAAATGACGGACGAGCACGTGCGGGGTTGGCTGGTTCGGCACTCTGACAGCGCTTTCCTCAACCGGTAAAGTCCCAATTCCGCCAAGGATGGCAGAACAACGTCCAGTGCTGGCATAGACCGGTTTAGGGAGTGTGCATGCTGGAGGTCACACCGCTCGGCGACGGCTGGATCCTGCGGCACGAGGGGGCGGAGCTGCCCGCCCGGGTGCCGGGGTGCGTGCACACCGATCTGCTCGCGGCCGGGGTGATCCCGGATCCCTTCCTCGGCACGAACGAGCGCGCGGTGGCCTGGGTCGGGCGGCGGGCGTGGACGTACGAGAGGGAGCTGCGCGCGGCCAGCGGCCACCAGCGGACCGATCTCGTCTTCGACGGGCTGGACACCGTCGCCCGGATCACCCTGGACGGCCGGCTCCTCGGCAGCGTACGGAACATGCACCGCTCGTACCGCATCCCCGTCACCGGCCTCACGGGCCGGCTGGCGGTGCGGTTCGAGTCCGCCTACGCCGAGGCGAAGGGGGTGCGCGACCGGCTGGGCGAGCGGCCCGCCGCCTATGCCGAGCCCTACCAGTACCTGCGCAAGATGGCCTGCTCCTTCGGCTGGGACTGGGGGCCCACGCTGGTGACGGCCGGAATCTGGCGCCCGGTGCGGCTGGAGCACTGGTCCACCGCCCGGATCAGCCGGGTCCGGCCGCTCGTGACCGTCGAAGAGGGCACGGGCGTGGTCGAGTTGCACATCGAGGTGGAGCGGACCGGCGTACCGGCCCGGCTCGCGGTCGAGGCCCGGGTGGCCGGCCGGACGGCGCGGGCCGACCTGGCCGGGACGGGCGCGACGGTGCGGGTCCGGGTGCCGGACGTACGGCTGTGGTGGCCACGCGGGTACGGCGAACAGCCCCTGTACGACATGGAGGTGACGCTCCTGCACGAGGACGCGCCGCTCGATGTGTGGCGGCGCCGGATAGGTTTCCGGACGGTGGAGCTGGACCGCCGGCCGGACGCCCACGGCACCGGGTTCACCCTGGTCGTCAACGGGGAGCGGCTGTTCGCGCGGGGGGTCAACTGGATCCCGGACGACGTCTTCCCGTCCCGGGTCGGCCGCGAGCGGTACCGGGAGCGGCTCGGGCAGGCCGCCGCGGCGGGCGTGGACCTGGTCCGGGTCTGGGGCGGCGGGATCTACGAGAGCGAGGACTTCTACGACGCCTGCGACGAGCTGGGTCTGCTGGTCTGGCAGGACTTCCCGTTCGCCTGCGCGGCCTACCCGGAGGAGGAACCGCTGCGCGGGGAGGTGGAGGCGGAGGCCCGCGAGAACGTCGTACGGCTGATGCCGCATCCCTCACTGGTGCTGTGGAACGGCAACAACGAGAACCTGTGGGGCTTCCGGGACTGGGACTGGGAGCGGCGGCTGGCCGGCCGGTCCTGGGGCGAGGGGTACTACCTGGCGGTGCTGCCGCGCGTGGTGGCCGAGCTGGACCCCACCCGGCCGTACACGGCGGGCAGCCCGTGGTCCGGCTCCTGGGACCGGCACCCCAACGACCCGGCGCACGGCACCCACCACTCCTGGGAGGTGTGGAACCGCGCGGACTACGCCGACTACCGGCTGAGCGTGCCGCGGTTCGTCGCGGAGTTCGGCTGGCAGGCGCCGCCCGCCTACGCCACGCTGCGCCGGGCGCTGCCGGACGAGGACCCGGCGGCGGACTCCCCCGGCATGCTGCACCACCAGAAGGCGGACGACGGCAACGGCAAGCTGGAGCGCGGGCTCGCCCGCCATTTCGCCACGCCGGTACGGGACTTCGACCGCTGGCACTACCTCACCCAGGTCAACCAGGCGCGGGCGGTGGCCGCCGGGATCGAGCACTGGCGCTCGCACTGGCCGGTGTGCGCGGGCACGGTCGTCTGGCAGCTCAACGACTGCTGGCCGGTGACCTCCTGGGCGGCGATCGACGGGGACGGACGGGAGAAACCGCTCTACCACGAGCTGAGGCGGCTGTACGCGGACCGTCTGCTGAGCCTGCGCGCGGCGGACGGTTCCGTGCAGCTGGCCGCGGTCAACCAGTCCGCCGACGGCTGGACGGGGTCGGTGCGGCTGCGCCGGATGACCGTCGACGGCGCGGTGCTCGGCGAGGCGGGCGTCGAACTGGCCGCCGCGGCGCGGGCGGTGGCGTGGACCGCCGTACCGCCGGAGCTGCTGCCCGCCGGGGCGAAGGAGTTCCTGGTCGCCGACACTGAGGGGCCGGGCGATGCCGAGGGGCTGCGTGCCCTGTACTTCCCCGTGCCGGACCGGGACATCCCGTATCCGCGGCCGGAGTTCGAGGTGGAGGTGGCGCCGGGGGCGGTGACGGTCACGGCCCGGACCCTGGTGCGGGACCTGCTGTTGCAGGCCGACCGGCTGGACCCGGCGGCGCGGGCCGACCGTGGCCTGATCACGCTGCTGCCCGGCGAACGGGTCACGATCGGGGTGTCCGGCTGGCAGACTCCGGATCCGTCCGCCGCCCGGTCCGCCCTGTACTGCATGGAGCCCGCCTGATGAGTCCGACACCGCCGCCCCGCGTCACGATCAAGGATGTCGCCGCGCGCGCCGGGGTGTCCAAGGGGGCCGTGTCGCTGGCGTTCAACCACAAGCCGGGCCTGTCCGAGGCGACCCGGGACCGGATCTTCGCGGCGGCCCGCGAGCTGGGCTGGGCGCCGAGCCACACGGCCCGGTCGCTGGCCGGGGCGCGGGTGGACGTGGTGGGCCTGGCCATCTGCCGGCCGGCCCGGATGCTGGGCCTGGAGCCCTTCTACATGGAGTTCGTGTCCGGGGTGGAGAGCGTGCTGAGCGAGCACTCCTGCTCGCTGCTGCTGCGGCTGGTGCGCAGTCCGGAGGAGGAGGCCGGGCTGCTGGAGTCGTGGTGGCGGGGACGGCACATCGGCGGCGCCATCCTGGTCGACCTGCGCGCGGACGACCCCCGGGTGCCGGTGGCCCGGCGGCTCGGGCTGCCCGCGGTCGCGGTCGGACACCCGTCCCTGACCGGGGGGCTCACCTCGGTGTGGACCGACGACACCACCGCCGTCACCGAGGCGGTGCGCTATCTCGCGGCGCTCGGGCACCGGCGGATCGCCCGGGTGGGCGGCGCGGCGGCCCTCGGCCACACCGGGATCCGGGCGGCGGCCTTCGACGAGGCCGGGCGGGCGCTGGAGCTGGCCGGGGCCTGGCAGGTGGCGACCGATTTCTCCGGCGAGTCGGGGGCGCGGGCCACCCGCTCGCTGCTGACGGCGCCGGCCCGGGACCGGCCGACGGCGATCGTCTACGACAACGACATCATGGCGGTGGCGGGGCTCGCGGTGGCCGCGGAGATGGGCCTGCGGGTGCCGGCCGATGTGTCGCTGCTGGCCTGGGACGACTCGCAGCTGTGCCGGCTGACCCACCCCACGCTGTCGGCGATGAGCCATGACGTGCACGGGTTCGGCGCGGAGGTGGCCAGGACCCTGTTCGGGGACATCGCGGGCGGCGGCCCCGGGTCGCATCCGGTGCCCACTCCGGTGCTGACGCCGAGGGGCTCGACGGCTCCGCCGGGGCCGCCGGTGTCCGCCATCGGGGTGTGACCTTCGCCGCTAAGGCGAACAGGACTGGGCAGCTACATTACTCGGCAGTAGCATGGGCTTAAGCAAGCGCTCAGCGTTCCGCACCCTGGAGGAGAGCCATCGTGCCTCGTACCGTCAGGGACGTCGTCTTCGTCGACGGCGTCCGTACCCCGTTCGGCAAGGCGGGCCCGAAGGGCATCTACCACGAGACCCGCGCCGACGACCTCGTCGTGAAGGCGATCCGGGAGCTGCTGCGCCGCAACCCCGGTCTGGACCCGAAGACGGTGGACGAGGTCGCCATCGCCGCGACCACCCAGATCGGCGACCAGGGGCTGACCATCGGCCGCACGGCCGGCATCCTCGCGGGCCTGCCGCAGTCGGTCCCCGGCTACTCCATCGACCGCATGTGCGCGGGCGCGCTGACGGCGGTCACCACGGTCTCCGGTTCCATCGCCTTCGGCGCGTACGACGTCGCCATCGCCGGCGGTGTCGAGCACATGGGCCGCCACCCGATGGGCGAGGGCGTGGACCCCAACCCGCGGTTCGTCTCCGAGAAACTCGTCGACGAGTCCGCCCTGTTCATGGGCATGACCGCGGAGAACCTGCACGACCGCTACCCGCAGATCACCAAGCTGCGCGCCGACGAGTACGCGGTGCGCTCGCAGGAGAAGGCCGCCAAGGCGTACGCCAACGGCAAGATCCAGCAGGACCTGGTGCCGATCTCGGTGCGCCGTACCAACCCGGAGGCCGGCGAGACCGGCTGGGGCCTGGTCACCGCCGACGAGCCGATGCGCCCGGGCACGACCCTGGAGAACCTCTCCGGTCTGAAGACGCCGTTCCGCGTCCACGGCCGGGTCACCGCCGGTAACGCGGCCGGTCTGAACGACGGCGCCACCGCGTCGATCGTGGCGAGCGAGGAGTTCGCCCGCGAGCACGGCCTGCCGGTCAAGATGCGCCTGGTGTCGTACGCCTTCGCGGGCGTCGAGCCGGAGGTCATGGGCTACGGCCCGATCCCGGCCACGGAGAAGGCCCTCGCCAAGGCGGGCCTGTCCATCTCCGACATCGGCCTGTTCGAGATCAACGAGGCCTTCGCCGTCCAGGTCCTGGCCTTCCTCGACCACTACGGCATCGCCGACGACGACGCGCGGGTCAACCAGTACGGCGGCGCGATCGCCTTCGGTCACCCGCTCGCCTCCTCCGGCGTCCGTCTGATGACGCAGCTGGCCCGCCAGTTCGAGGAGCAGCCGCACGTCCGCTACGGCCTGACCACCATGTGCGTCGGCTTCGGCATGGGCGCGACGGTCATCTGGGAGAACCCGCACTTCGAGGGGGACAAGTGAGCACCACCGCCGAGCTTCTGAAGCAGGCCTCGGACCTGTTCCCCGACGAGGTCGTCACCAGTGCGCACGTGCGCCACTTCGACCTGCCGTTCGGCGCCGGCCGCTTCGCGCTGATCACGCTGGACAACGGCCTGGACCACACCAAGCCGACCACCTTCGGCCCGGCCTCGCTGGCGAACCTGAACACCGCCATCGACCAGGTCGAGAAGGAGGCCGCCGACGGCACCATCGTCGGTGTCGGCATCACCGGCAAGCCGTTCATCTTCGCGGTCGGCGCCGACCTCAAGGGCGTCGAGCTGCTGAAGGAGCACGAGCACGCGCTCGCCATCGGCAAGGGCGGCCACGACGTCTTCAAGCGCCTCGGCAAGCTGGCCGTGCCGACCTTCGCCTACTACAACGGCGCGGCGATGGGCGGCGGCGTCGAGGTCGGCCTGCACTGCACCTACCGGACCGTCTCCAAGGCGATCCCGGCGTTCTCGCTGCCCGAGGTCTTCCTCGGCCTGGTCCCCGGCTGGGGCGGCTGCACCCTGCTGCCGAACCTGATCGGCGCCGACAAGGCCGTCTCGGTCATCATCGAGAACTCGCTGAACCAGAACAAGCAGCTCAAGGGCGAGCAGGTCTTCGAGCTGGGCATCGCCGACGCGCTGTTCGAGGGCGCCGACTTCCTGGAGCAGTCGCTGCTGTGGACCGCCCAGGTCCTCAAGGGCGACATCCAGGTCGAGCGTCCGGTGATCGACCGCGGCGAGGCCTGGGACCAGGCCGTCGCGCGCGGCCGGTTCATCGCCGACGGCAAGGTGCACGGCGCGGCCCCGGCCGCCTACCGCGCCCTGGACATCATCGCCGCCGCCAAGAACGGCGACTTCCAGCAGGGTTACGACGCCGAGGACCAGGCGCTCGCCGACCTGATGATGGGCGGTGAACTGCGCTCCGGCATCTACGCGTTCAACCTGGTGCAGAAGCGCGGCAAGCGCCCGGCCGGCGCCCCGGACAAGAGCCTGGCCCGCCCGGTCACCAAGGTCGGTGTCGTCGGCGCCGGTCTGATGGCCAGCCAGCTCGCGCTGCTCTTCCTGCGCCGCCTGGAGGTGCCGGTCGTGCTGACCGACATCGACCAGGAGCGCGTCGACAAGGGTGTGGGCTACGTCCACGCCGAGATCGACAAGCTGCTCGGCAAGGGCCGTATCAACCAGGACAAGGCCAACCGCCTCAAGGCGCTGGTCACCGGTGTCCTGGACAAGGCCGAGGGCTTCGCGGACGCGGACTTCATCATCGAGGCCGTGTTCGAGGAGATGGGTGTCAAGCAGAAGGTGTTCGCGGAGGTCGAGGCGGTCGCCCCGGCGCACGCGATCCTCGCCACCAACACCTCCTCCCTCTCCGTCACGGAGATGGCCTCCAAGCTCCAGCACCCCGAGCGGGTCGTCGGCTTCCACTTCTTCAACCCGGTCGCGATCCTGCCGCTGCTGGAGATCGTCCGCGGTGAGCGCACCGACGACGCCTCGCTGGCGACCGCGTTCGCGGTGGCCAAGAAGCTGAAGAAGACCGCGGTGCTGGTCAAGGACGCCCCGGCGTTCGTCGTGAACCGCATCCTGACCCGCTTCATGGGCGAGATCCAGAACGTCATCGACGAGGGCACCCCGGTCGCCGTCGCCGAGAAGGCGATCGAGCCGCTGGGCCTGCCGATGTCGCCGCTGGTCCTGCTGGAGCTGGTCGGCCCCGCGATCGGCCTGCACGTCTCGGAGACCCTCAACAAGGCGTTCCCGGACCGCTTCACGGTCTCCCCGAACCTCAAGGCGGTCGTGGAGGCGGGCAAGCGCGGCTTCTACGTCTACGACAGCGGCAAGCCGGAGCTGGACCCGGAGGTCGTCGCGCTGCTGAAGCAGGGCGACAGCGTCCTGACCGAGGAGCAGGTGCGCGAGCGCGTGCTGAACGCGGTGACGCAGGAGATCGGGCTCATGCTCGACGAGGGCGTCGTCGCCGAGGCCCAGGACATCGACCTGTGCCTGATCACCGGCGCCGGCTGGCCCTTCCACCTGGGCGGCATCACGCCGTACCTGGACCGTGAGGGCGTCTCGGAGCGGGTGAACAGCAAGCGGTTCCTCGCCCCGGGCGTGGCGAGCGTCCCGGCGTAACACCGGTACGACAGCGAAGGGCCCCCGCCGCGGCGGGGGCCCTTTCCTGCTCTTTCCCTCTGCTCAGACCTGGCGCCACGCCTCCAGAGCCAGTCCCGGCTCGTCCTTGCGCCGGGTGAGCAGCAGCCGGCCGGTGGACGGCGACAGGGTCGCGGCCACCACCCGGTCGTCCGCGTCCTTGGTCAGGGCCACCAGCGCGTCGACGGGCAGCTGCGGGCCCGACTCCGTCCACCAGGCGCCCGCCGACTCCTGCTCCGAGGGATAGGCGGCGAAGGCGACCCGGCCGTTCTCCGAGCGCTGGGCGAGCACCGTGCAGTCGTAGCCGTCGAGTTCGCAGCGGACCGCGGCGACCGGGCCGGGGCCCGCCGCACGCACCAGGACCACCGGCTTGCCACCGGGACGCCAGGCGCACAGGTCGCCCGATGGGTCCGTGTAGAAGAGGGTCGTACGCTCGGCGGAGGTGGCCAGCGCGCGCAGCGTGCCCGGGCGGACCGGGGCCTTCAGCGGCTCCTGCATGACCGGCGTGGCGCCCGGCTTCTCCTGGCGCCAGTGCAGGACGCCGTCGGGGACGGCCGCGTACACCTCCACCAGGCCGGACTCGCCGGTCACCGCCGCCAGCCCGTCCTGGACCTTGCTGCCGCGCAGATCCCGCCAGGGTTCCCAGCCGCCCGTCTCCTTCTGGGCGACATGGTGCACCCCGGCGCCGTTGTTGCGGACGAACACATGGGCGCGGCCCTGGGCGTCGACCGTGACGGCGGGGGTGCCCGTCCGGTCGCCCTTCTTCTTCGGGTGCCCGATCGGGTTCCAGTCCAGGGGCGCGAGCAGCGGGCGGAAGTGCGTGGAGTGCACCAGGCCCGACTCGCCCTCGACCGTCGGCCGCCAGGCCACCAGGTGGGCATAGCCGTCGGCACCCCCGCCGACGCCCACCGAGGGGTGCAGCCGCTGATCGCCGCCCGCCCTGCGCGGGGCGGTCCAGGGGCCGCCGGGGATCTGCTCCGCCCTGGTGAGGACGGCATCGCCCGACAGCTGGTAGACAGTGAGTCGGCCGTCTCGGCCGCACAGAAGCCAGTCGCCGTTCACCGGTTCACTCTAACCGTGCTGCTCGAAGCGGCAGCGGGTGGGCCCGACGGCCCGTGGAGGGGGCGTCCGCTGCCGGCGGCCGGAAGCGGGAAGACCCGCGCACGTCCTGTCAGTTCGCGGCGGGGACCGGGTCGCGGGTGGGGCCGGGCATCGCCGCGGGTGCGGGCGTCTGCTGGGGATCGGGCTCGGCGGTCACCGTGGAGGGAGCGTAGGGGATCTCTCCGCGCAGGACGGCCTTGGCGCGGTCCGTGTCGAGCTCGCCCTCCCAGCGGGCGACGGCCAGGGTGGCGACGCCGTTGCCGACCAGACTGGTCAGGGCGCGGGCCTCGGACATGAACCGGTCGACGCCGAAGATCAGCGCGAGGGCGGTGACCGGGACGTGCGGGACGGCGCTGAGAGTCGCGGCCAGGGCGATGAAGCCGGAGCCGGTGACGCCCGCGGCGCCCTTGGAGGTGAGCAGCATGACGGCGAGCATGGTCAGCTGCTGGGTGAGGGTGAGGTCGATACCGAGGGCCTGGGCGAGGAAGACCGAGCCCATGGTCAGGTAGATGGCGGTGCCGTCGAGGTTGAAGGAGTACCCGGCGGGCAGCGTGATGCCGACGACCGGTTTCGAGGCGCCCACGTGCTGGAGCTTGGCCATCATGCGCGGCAGGACGGGCTCGGTGGAGGAGGTGCCCAGGACGATCAGCAGTTCCTCCTTGATGTAGCGCAGGAAGGGCAGCAGCCGCAGCCCGTTCAGGCGCATCACGGTCCCGAGGACGACCAGGACGAAGAGGAGGGCGGTCAGCCAGAACGAGCCGACCAGCAGGGCCAGATGGCGCAGGGTGCCCAGGCCGTAGTGGCCGATGGTGAAGGCCATCGAGCCGAACGCGCCGAGGGGGGCGAGCCTCATGATCCAGCGGATGAGCGTGAACAGGACCGTGGAGAACTTCTCGATGCCCCGGGCGATGTTCAGGCCGGCCTCTCCGCTGGCGTGCAGGCCGAAGCCGAACAGCACGGACACCAGCAGCACCGGCAGGATCTGGTTGCCGCTCAGGGCACTGACCAGGGTGGCCGGGATGACGGACAGCAGGAACCCGGCGAAGCCCTCGTGGGCCGTGGTGGCCTCCGGCGGCAGGCCCTTGGCGGACAGGGTCGACGGGTCGATGTGCAGACCGCTGCCCGGCTTGACGACGTTGACGACGACCAGGCCGATCACCATGGCCACGGTGGTCAGCACCTCGAAGTAGACCAGAGCCTTCAGGCTCACGCGGCCGACCGCGCGGGCGTTGCCCATGGAGGCGATGCCGTGGACGACCGTGCAGAAGATGACCGGCGCGATGAACATCTTCACCAGCGCGATGAAACCGTCGCCGAGCGGCTTGAGGTCGGCGCCGACGGACGGCCACAGCCCGCCCACGGCGGCGCCGAGGAGGACGCCGATCAGACACTGGACGTAGAGGTGGGACAGCATCCGGCGGATGCGGCCGGGTGGTGCGGTGACGGTACCCGGGGCGGCGTCGTTGCGGCTCATGCGGGGCGTCCTTCCAGGACGGGAACGAGGAGTTCGGCTCGGGCGATACGCCGGGCGGCGCGGTGCAGCAGCACCGTGGGGGACGCGCCGTCCGGTGCGGGGACGGCTCGGGCGGCGATCACGCCGGCGGGGGTGCCCAGGCGCAGCGTGCCATCGGCGGTCTGCCGGGCGACGCGGTGGGCGAGGGTGCCGGGGGTGGCGGCGGCCGTGGTCAGGGCCACGGCGGAGGTCAGGCCGATCGCCGGGTGCGGGGCGTGCATGGAGACCATGCGTACGGCCAGGTCGTACTCGTCCTGGTTGACGAGTGTGCCGTGAGTGGTGCGGTAGGGGGCGGGGCGGGCGACGATGCCCACCTTCGGCACCGCGTGGCTGACCGGATCGCCCTCGCGGGCCAGGCCCATGGCCAGCGCCGCCTGGCGGCGCAGCAGGGTCAGCGCGGGCACTGCGGCGGCGAACGCGGTGAGGGATTCCGTGCCGTCGAGGCCGAACGCCTTGGCCTCGAACAGGGCGGCCGGCGCACCGGCGTCCACCAGGGTCGCCTCGACGGGACCGTCCGGGCCGGTCAGTTCGTCCAGTGCCCGGCCGGTCGGCAGAGCGCGGCCGGTCGTCGAGCCCGCCGGGTCCTCGAACCCGAGCAGGACCGGAACGCCCGGTGCCGAGGTGCCCGGCACCACGGCCGTGCCCTCCTCCGGGGCCAGGCCCCCAGGGGTGGGGATCGTGCCGGTGAGGCGGGCCCCGGTGTTGACGTTGAGCATGCGGACGGTGGTGGTGTCCGACGTGATCGGCACGAGGTCGTGGTGGACGGCGTACAGGGCCACGGCGGTGGCGCAGTTGCCGCAGTTGCTGGCCCACTCCACCCGCTCGTCGCCGATGCCGACCTGGGCGAAGGCGTACTCGACATCCACACCGGGCCGGGTCGACGCCTGGACGACGGCGGCCTTGGAGGTGGTGGAGGAAGCGCCGCCCACGCCGTCGATCTGGCGGGGGTCGGCGGCGTTGAAGGCGGCGAGCAGCAGGGCATCGACGTCCACGCCCGTGGCGGCCACGTCACGGTGGTCGAAGAGCCAGCACTTGCTGGTTCCACCCCGGATCATTTCGCCCTTCAGACGCAGCACAGCCGACTCCTCACAGACAGGGAAGGGGAAGCCCACCGACGGTCTCGCCGCGGCGTGGTGTCCTCCACGGTGGGTTACGGCAGCGTGAAGTACAATCTCGGAAATCTTTATGGCTATTAAGGTGAAGTGAACGCTGGAGGTGGCGGCATGCTCGACGTCCGGCGCATCCTGCTGTTCACGGAGGTCGCCCGGCGCGGCTCGGTGACAGCGACCGCGCGCGCCCTCAACTACACACCGTCAGCGGTGTCGCAGCAGATCAGCCGCCTGGAAGCGGAGGCGGGACAGCCCCTGCTGGAACGCCACGCCCGGGGCGTCACCGTCACCGACGCCGGACGGGCGCTGGCCGAACGGGGGGAACGGATCGAACGCGAACTGCGGGCCGCGGAAAACGAACTCGCCGACTTCGCCGGCCTGCGCGCGGGCACCCTGCGCATCGGCACCTTCCCCACCGTCGGCGCCTCGCTCCTCCCGCAGGCCGTGACCGCCTTCCGGGACGCCCACCCCGACGTACGGCTGACCGTCCGCAGCGCCCGCATCGCCGGACTCTGGACCATGCTGGAGAACCGGGAGATCGAGATGTCGCTGATGTGGGACTACGACTGGAGCCGCATCGACCGGGAGGACATCGTCATCACCCCCCTCCTCGATGACCCGCCGGCCCTTCTGGTCAGCGACCACCATCCCCTCGCCGGCCGTCACACCGCCTCACTCGCCGACTTCGCACACGACCCCTGGATCACCCGCGCCGACCATCACCCGGTGGCCGAGGCCCTGGTCCGCGGCTGCCGCGCCGCCGGCTTCGAACCGCACATCGCCTACGAGGCCCACGACTACCAGGAAGCCCAGGCCATGGTCGCCGCCGGCATCGGCGTCGCCCTCGCCCCCACCCTCGCTCTGGAGGGCATCCGACCCGGCGTCGACGTCCTGCCCCTGAAGCCGCCGGCCCCCATCCGCCGTATCCTCCTGGTCCGTATGGCCGACCACGCGCTCACCCCCGCCGCCCTGACCTTCGCCGGACTCCTCCGTGACGCCGCTGCGGCCCGAACCCCTTGATGACACCCTGACGCCATGACCGACGCCCTTCCCCTCCCCCTCCTCCTCGTCGACGGCGCCAATGTCGTCGGGTCCGTGCCCGACGGCTGGTGGCGGGACCGCCGGGCCGCCGCCGAGCGGCTGCGCGACCGGCTGGTGCCGTACGCGCGCTCCGGTGTGGCGGGGCTGGGCGGGCCGGTGGAGCTGGTGCTGGTCCTGGAGGGCGCGGCCCGGGGGGTGGCCGCCGTACCCGGGGTGCGGATCGAGGAGGCGTCCGGCAGCGGCGACGACCGCATCGTGGACCTCGCGGCGGCGGCCGGCGACCGCCCGTGCCTGGTCGTCACCGCCGACCGCGAGCTGCGCCGCCGGGTGACCGAGCTGGGCGCGGAGGTGACGGGACCGCGCGCGGTGCTCGGCTGAGGATGTCCTACGGCGCGTTTCCCGGGGGCGGCTGCGGGACTTCCCCGGCCGGGGTCTGCTCGCGCAGGGCGAGGCGGCTGTGGGTGCGGCCGTAGAAGAAGTAGACCGCGAAGCCGATGACCATCCAGATCGCGAACCGGAGCCAGGTCTCGGCCGGCAGGTTGAGCATCAGCCACAGCGAGGCGCACACCGACAGGATCGGGACGAACGGCACCCACGGGGTGCGGAAGGCGCGCGGCAGGTCGGGACGGGTCCGGCGGAGGATGATCACGCTGATCGCGACGACGACGAACGCGAACAGGGTGCCGATGTTGACCAGTTCGGCCAGCTGGCTGAGGCTGGTGAAGCCGGCCACGATCGCGATGATCACGCCGAGCAGGATGGTGGGCCGGTGCGGGGTCTTGAACCGGGGGTGGACGCGGGAGAAGAAGCGGGGCAGCAGGCCGTCCCGGCTCATCGCGAAGAAGACCCGGGTCTGGCCGAGGAGCAGGATCATGCAGACGGTGGTCAGACCGACGGCCGCGCCGAAGCTGATCACGCCCGCGTACCAGGGGTGGCCGATGGCCTTGAACGCGTCGGCCAGCGGCGCGGCCACCGACAGCCTGGTGTACTTCTCCATGCCGGTGACGACGATGGACACGGCGACGTAGAGCACCGTGCAGATGAGCAGGGAGCCGAGGATGCCGCGCGGCATGTCCCGCTGCGGGTTGCGGGTCTCCTCGGCGGCCGTGGCGACGATGTCGAAGCCGATGAAGGCGAAGAACACCACCGAGGCCGCGGTGAAGATACCCATCACACCGAAGTTGGCGGGCGCCCAGCCGAACATCAGCTGGATCAGCGGGGCCTTGAGACTGCCGCCGGCCGGCACCGGCTGGGCCGGCGGGATGAACGGCGAGTAGTTGGCGGACTTGACGAAGAAGGCGCCGGCGACGATCACGATGAGGACGACGGCCACCTTGACGGCCACCACCAGCGAGGTGATCCGGGCCGACAGCTTCATGCCGAGGACCAGGATGGCGGTCAGCACCAGGACCAGGGCGGCGGCGAGGATGTCGAAGCCGAAGCCGGAGGCGTTGTCCCGGCCGGACAGATAGGCGGGCAGGTGCCAGCCGGCGTTGTCCAGCAGCGAGCGGATGTAGCCGGACCAGCCGACGGCCACCACCGCCGTGCCGAGCGCGAACTCCAGGACCAGGTCCCAGCCGATGATCCAGGCGGGCAGCTCGCCCAGCGAGGCGTAGCTGAAGGTGTACGCCGAACCGGCCACCGGGACCGTGGAGGCGAACTCGGCATAGCAGAGGGCGGCGAGCGCACAGACCACGCCGGCCGCGACGAAGGCCAGGGACACCGCCGGACCGGCGTTGTTCTTGGCGACCTGTCCGGTGAGGACGAAGATGCCGGTGCCGATGATGACACCGACGCCGAAGACGGTCAGGTCGAGCGCGGAGAGGGACTTCTTGAGTGAATGCTCCGGCTCCTCGGTGTCCCGGATGGACTGCTCGACGTTCTTCGTCCTGAACAGCGTGCTGCTCACGTACCTACCTCCCACGCAGAGGGTCGGGAAGCGTATGCCCGGCACTGGCAGGTTCACGCAAGCGGGCCGGTTCCGCCACCGCAGAAAGCGGCGCAACCGGCCCGGGAGGGTGCGTACGGCGTCAGTCGCGCGCCGGTTCGACGGAGTCGACGGCGTCCGCCGGACGGTCGAACCTGCCGTCGAGCTTGGCGACCAGCCCGGTGACCTGGCGGGCGATGTCGGGGGCGGTCAGCCCGATCTCGGCGAGCACCTCGGCACGGGAGGCGTGGTCCAGGAAGCGCGGCGGGATGCCGAAGTCACGCAGCGGTACGTCCACGCCCGCGTCCCGCAGGGCCTGGGCGATGGCGGAGCCGACACCGCCGACCCGGCTGTTGTCCTCGACGGTGACGACGACCCGGTGCCGCTCGGCCAGCGGGGCCATCGCCTCGTCGACGGGCTTGACCCAGCGCGGGTCGACCACGGTGGTGGAGATGCCCTGCTTGTCGAGCAGTGCGGCGACCTCCAGGCACATCGGGGCGAGGGCGCCGACCGAGACCAGCAGCACGTCCGGCTTGTCGGTGCCGGGCTCGCGCAGCACGTCCATGCCGCCGACCCGGCCCACGGCGGGTACCGCGGGGCCGACCGCCCCCTTGGAGAAGCGCACCACGGTCGGCGCGTCCTCGACGGCCACGGCCTCGCGCAGCTGGGCGCGGACCTGGTCGGCGTCGCGCGGGGCGGCCAGCCGCAGCCCGGGCACGACCTGGAGGATCGACATGTCCCACATGCCGTTGTGGGAGGCGCCGTCGGTGCCGGTGACGCCGGCCCGGTCCAGCACGAAGGTGACGCCGCACTTGTGCAGGGCCACGTCCATCAGCACCTGGTCGAAGGCGCGGTTGAGGAAGGTGGCGTACACCGCGAAGACCGGGTGCACCCCGGCGTAGGCGAGACCGGCGGCGGAGACGGCGCCGTGCTGCTCGGCGATGCCGACGTCGTACACGCGGTCGGGGAAGCGCTTGGCAAACTTGTCCAGGCCGACCGGCTGGAGCATGGCCGCCGTGATGGCGACGATGTCCTCCCGCTCCTCGCCCAGCTTCACCATCTCCTCGCCGAACACGGAGGTCCAGTCGGCGCCGGAGGTGGCGATCGGCAGACCGGTGTCCGGGTGGATCTTGCCGACGGCGTGGAAGCGGTCCGCCTCGTCCTGGAGGGCCGGCTGGTAGCCGCGGCCCTTCTCGGTCAGGCAGTGCACGATCACCGGGCCACCGAACCGCTTGGCGCGGGCCAGCGCCGACTCCAGCGCCTCGATGTCGTGGCCGTCGATCGGGCCGACGTACTTCAGGCCCAGGTCCTCGAACATGCCCTGCGGGGCGATGAAGTCCTTCAGGCCCTTCTTCGCGCCGTGCAGGGTCTCGTACAGCGGCTTGCCGACGACCGGGGTCTTCTCCAGCACCTCCCTGGTGCGGGCGAGGAACCGCTCGTAGCCGTCGGTGGTGCGCAGGGTCGCCAGGTGGTTGGCGAGGCCGCCGATGGTCGGCGCGTACGAGCGCTCGTTGTCGTTGACGACGATGACCAGGGGGCGGTCCTTGGCGTCGGCGATGTTGTTCAGCGCCTCCCAGGCCATACCGCCGGTGAGCGCGCCGTCACCGATGACCGCGACGACCCGGCTGTCCCGCTGCTTGAGCTGGTTGGCCTTGGCGATGCCGTCGGCCCAGCCGAGCACCGTGGAGGCGTGGCTGTTCTCGATGACGTCGTGCTCGGACTCGGCCTGCGCGGGGTAGCCGGACAGGCCCCCCTTCATCTTGAGCTTGGAGAAGTCCTGCCGGCCGGTGAGCAGCTTGTGCACGTAGGACTGGTGGCCGGTGTCCCAGAGCACCTTGTCCTTCGGGGAGTGGAAGACGCGGTGCAGGGCGATGGTCAGCTCGACCACACCGAGGTTGGGACCGAGGTGACCGCCGGTCTTCGAGACGGCCTCGACGAGGAAGCTCCGGATCTCCTCTGCCAGCTGGTCCAGCTCCTCCAGGCTGAGCCGGTCCAGATCGCGCGGTCCCCTGATGCGGGTCAGCAGCGGCACCCCGTGCCTCCTTGCAATAGAGCTGATCGAGCTTGTTACCGGACTCGCCAGAGTCTAATGTTCCGACTTTGCGGCACACGACAGCCCTGGCAATTTGCGGCTCCGGCAACACAAAAAGGGGCGTGGGGCTGTATCGGCCCCACGCCCGTTCGGTGAGACGGCGCTGTTACGCGCGTCCCGCCGTCTTCTGCGTCTTCCGGGTGATCGAGTCGATCACGACGGTGGTCAGCAGCACCGCGGCGGTGATCATGTACTTCACCGGCTCGGCGATGGACTCCAGCTGGAGGCCGTACTGGATCGAGACGATCACCAGCACACCCAGCAGCGCGTTCCAGGTGCGGCCGCGGCCGCCGAACAGCGAGGTACCGCCGATCACCGCGGCGGCGATCGCGTTCATCAGCAGGTCACCGGTACCGGCGCTCTGGTTGGCCGACGCGATCTTCGAGGCCAGGAACAGACCGCCGATCGCCGCGAAGCCACCGGAGATCGCGAACACGGAGATCCGCACCGCGGTGACGTTGATGCCCGCGCGCCGCGAGGCCTCGACGCTGCCGCCGAGAGCGAAGATCTTGCGGCCGTAGGCGGTACGGCGCAGCAGGAAGTCCGTGCCGACCAGGAAGGCCAGGAAGACGACCGTGGCCAGCGGCAGGCCCTTCCACTGGTTGTACATGTAGGCGGCGGCGAAGGCGATCACGGCCAGCAGCGCGGTGCGCAGCAGGGTGTCGCTGAGCGGCCGGGACGGGACGCCCACGGCCTCCCGGCGCCGGTTGCTCAGGAAGGAGGTGAGGAAGAACACCGCGACCACGACGACCGCGAGCCCGTAGGCGGCGGCGACGTCGGAGAAGTAGTACGTGGTGAGTTTGCCGACCAGACCGTTGGGGTCGAGGTTGATCGTGCCGTCCGCGCCCAGCACCTTCAGCATGAAGCCGAGCCAGAACAGCAGACCGGCCAGCGTCACGGCGAAGGCGGGGGCGCCGAGCACCGCGAAGAAGAAGCCGTGCAGCGCGCCGATGGCGACACCGGCGGCGACGGCGACCAGCACGGCCGCCCACTCGGGCCAGCCCTGGTTCACCGCGAGGACACCGGCGAGGGCGCTGGCCGCGCCGCTGACCGAGCCGACCGACAGGTCGATCTCGCCGAGCAGCAGCACGAACACGATGCCGACCGAGATCATGCCCGTGCCGACCATCGTGATGGTGATGTCGTTGATGTTCTGCGCGGACAGGAAGTTCGAGTTCAGGACCTGGAAGATCACACAGATGATCGCGAGGCCCACGACGACCGGCAGGGAGCCCAGCTCGCCGGCCTTCATCTTGCGCTTGAACTCGTCCCAGTAGCCGAGGATGCCTTCCTGGCGGACCAGCAGCCGGGGGTCGACCGCGGCGACGGAGGGCACCGCGGCCTCGGGGTTCTCCACCGCCTGCGCCGTCTCGGCGCTCTTGTCGAGGCTCGCCTTGTCGGCGTTCGCGGAGGTCTTGTCGATGCTCACTTGGAAACCTCCCCGGTCGTGCGCGCCGCACGGCGGGTCACGGCGTTGTCGGTGGCGCCCGTGATGGCGGAGATGATCTCCTCCTGGGAGGTCGTCTTGACCTCGAAGACGCCGTTGTTGCGGCCGAGGCGCAGGACGGCGACCTTGTCGGCCACCGCCTTCACGTCCGCCATGTTGTGGCTGATGAGGATGACGGCGAGGCCGCGCTCACGCAGCCGCTCGACCAGGTCGAGGACCTGGGCGGTCTGCTCCACGCCGAGGGCGGCGGTGGGCTCGTCGAGGATCACCAGCTTGGGGTCGCCGAGCATGGAGCGGGCGATGGCCACGGTCTGGCGCTGACCGCCGGAGAGCGAGGCGATCGGGATGCGGACGCTGGGGATGCGGATCGAGAGCGTGGTGAGCAGCTCGCGGGAGCGGCGCTCCATCTCGACCTCGTCCAGGACGCCCCACTTCTTCAGCTCTCGGCCGAGGAAGAGGTTGCCGACGACATCGATGTTGTCGCACAGCGCGAGGTCCTGGTAGACCGTCGCGATGCCCAGGGCCTGGGCGTCGTGCGGACGGGTGATGGTGACGGGCTTGCCGTCCCACTCGATGGCACCCTCGTCGATCGGGTGCACGCCGGCGATCGTCTTGACCAGCGTGGACTTTCCGGCGCCGTTGTCGCCGACCAGGGCGACCACCTCACCGGCGTGGACCTCAAGCTCTACGTCGGTGAGCGCCTGAACGGCACCGAATCGCTTGGAGACCCCGCGCAACGCCAGCACGGGCGTAGCGGACACGTGAACCATCTCCTTCGCCGCCTGACCCGGCGGGAGGTTGTGCAGAAAGTTTGGGGGGTAGTTCCGTCCGGCGCCCCGCGCCGAGCTTGCGGGGCTGTATGAGTGCGCGGGGCACCGGAGGAGCTTGGGCGGCCGGCCGTGTTCCCCAGGGGCATTCAAGAGCGGATGCCCGTTTCAGGGAAGGGACCGGGCCGGGTGACCGAAGGTCGGTCCGCCTACTGGAGGCCGATCTTCTTGCAGGCGTCCTTGTAGTCGGCGGTGCAGATCTCGTTGACCGTGTACACGCCGTCCTTGACGACGGTGTCCTTGATGTTCGCCTGGGTCAGCGAGGTGACCGGGACGAGCACCGAGGGGACGTCCTTCTGGGAGGTGCTGGAGACCTTGTCCTTGGCGACGGAGTCCAGCGACTTGCCCTGGGCGAGCGCGACGGCCATCTCGGCGGCGGCGTCGGCCTCGGGGGCGTACGGCTTGTAGACGCTCATGTACTGGGTACCGGCGACGATGCGCTGCACACCGGCCAGCTCGGCGTCCTGGCCGGTGACCGGGACCTTGATGCCCGCGGCGTTCAGGGCGGTGATGATACCGCCGGCCATGCCGTCGTTGGCGGAGTAGACGCCCGCGATCTTGTCCTTGCCGACCGCGGAGATCGCCGCCTCCATCTCGGAGTTGGCGTTGTCCGGCGACCACTCCTTGGTGTCGTACTCCTTGGCGATGGTCACCTTGCCGTCGAGGACGGAGTGGGCGCCCTTCTTGAACTGGGCGGCGTTCGGGTCGGTGATCGAGCCGTTGATCATGACGATCTTGGAGGACTTGGTGGCCTTGCTGCCCATGGCCTTCAGCAGGGCCTGGCCCTGGGTCTTGCCGACCTCCTCGTTGTCGAACGAGGTGTAGGCGCTGATCGGGCCCTCGGCGAGGCGGTCGTAGGCGACGACCTTGATGCCGGCGTCCACGGCCTTCTGCACGGAGTTCTGGATGGCCTTGGCGTCGACGGCGTCCACGATCAGGACGTCCACCTTGTTGGTGACCATCGTGTCGACCTGCTGGGCCTGAAGGTTCGCGTCCTGGCGGGCGTTGTTGTACTGAATGGTCGCCTTGCCGTGCGTCAGCTCGCTGATCTTCTTCTCGATCAGCGGGCGGTCGAACTTCTCGTAACGCGCGGTCTTGTTCTCCGGAAGCAGGAGACCGACCTTGATGTTGTCGCCCTTCGGGGCCGACGAGGAAGAGGTGCCGCCCTTCGACTCCTTGGCACTGCCACAGGCGGCCAGCGAGACGGCCATGGCACCCGCGGCAACGGCAACGGCGGCACGACGCATACGTGCGTTCACTTCAGAAACCTCCCTGACGAGGCCGCGTCGTTGCGGCCGAGGTGGCTGGAAGTCAACTCGGCCACACGTGCGACGTCAAGAAGTAAATCCTTAACGAGATGGCAACGGTGCCATCCGTTCTCTAAGTGAAGGCAGGGGTGGCGACCGGCGGAGTGCCGTCCAAAAGGGTTGAATCACCCATCTCGCTGAGGGCGAGGGCGAGCGCCCCCAGCACCTCCGCGCGACCACCAAGTGCCCCGGGGAGAACGGACAGTTGGCGCGCCGCGCTGGGGATGGCGTAGCGGCCGACGGACTCCCTGATCGGCCCGAGCACCAGCTCACCGGCCTCGGCGAGATCACCGCCGAGCACCACCCGGCTCGGGTTCAGCAGATTGCAGAGATTGGCCACTCCACTGCCGATGTGGCGGCCGACGTCGGCGATCACCCGACGGCAGCCCGGGTCACCGTCCCTGGCCAGCCGTACGACGCCCTCCATGGTGAGGTCGGGGCCGTGACTGGGCTGGAGCAGCGGCAGCACATAGCGCGCGGCCGCGAAGGTCTCCAGGCAGCCGCGGTTTCCGCAACGGCAGACCGGGCCGGATTCATCGAGTGTAATATGTCCTATTTCGCCCGCAGTGCCACCCGGGCCGCGGTAGATCTTCCCGTCGATGACCAGACCGGCGCCGACACCGCTCGCGACCTTGATGTACGCGAGGTCGCGCACCCCCCGGCCGGCGCCCCAGACCAGCTCGCCGAGGGCGCCGAGGTTGGCGTCGTTGTCCACGTGCACCGGCACGCCGAGCCGCTCGCGCAGCTCCTCGGCGGGCTTGGTGCCGCCCCAGCCCGGCAGGATCGCGGTCGAGCCCAGGGTCCCCGACTCCACGTCGATCGGGCCCGGCACGCCGAGCCCCACCCCGGCCACCTTGGACCGGTCCACGCCCGTTGCTGCGATCAGGCGACTGACCAGCTCCTCGGCCCGGTCGAAGCCCTGCGCGGCGGAGGCGTCGACGTCCAGCGGCTCGGACTCCTCGGCCAGCACCTGGTGGGCGAGGTTGCCGATCGCGACGCGCAGATGGGTATGCCCGAAATCGACGCCGATGACGATGCCGGCGTCCCCGCTCAGACTGACGCTGCGGGCGCGCCGCCCGCCCGCCGAGGTGGGCGTGACCTCGACGGTTCCGCCGTCCTTCAGCTCCCGCACGATATTGGAGACGGTCGCGGCGGACAGACCGGTCGTCCGCGCGATCTCCGCCTGCGTGAGGGACCCGGCCAGCCGTACGGCCCGGACCACCCGCTCCAGGTTGGCTCGGTGCAGCGACGACTGCGACCCTGGAGTCTCCACGACGACCTCCTGAGCGCGGGGCCGCTTCGGCGAGGCCCCGCGTATGTCCAACTAGTGAACTCTAAGCTGAGCTGTTCGGGTCGCCTTCCGTCAAGAGGTTGAACCGTTTCCGGGGACCCGGACATACGCGTGCACGCCGCCCCCGAAGGGAAGCGGCGTGCGTACGAGCGATCGCTGGGTGTTACCCCGCAGCGGCCCCCGGGGCTACTTCAGCGCCCCCGCGGTCAGCCCCTGGACCACCTGGCGCTGGAAGACGATGTACGCCCCGAGCACCGGCAGCATGGCCATCACCAGGCCCGCGAACAGGCCGGACCAGTCACCCTTGTAGCCCTGGCTGACCGCCAGCTGGACCAGACCCTGGGTGAGGACGTGCTTGTCGGGGTCCGTGTTGAGCACCGTAGGCAGCATGTACTGGTTCCACTGGCCGAGGAAGTTGAAGATCCCCACGCTGATCAGGCCGGGCTTGGCCATCGGGAGCATGATCTGGAAGAACGTTCGCGTATGCGAAGCTCCGTCCACGAAGGCGGCCTCCGCCACCGAGGTGGGCAGCGTACGGAAGAAGGCCGTCAGGAAGAACACCGTGAACGGCAGCGAATACGCGATGTAGACCAGGATCAGGCCGTGGAGCGTGTTCAGCAGGCCCATGTTGTTGACCACGAAGAACAGCGGGACCAGCGCCAGCATGATCGGGAAGCTCATGCCGCCGACGAACAGGAAGTAGATGAACCGGTTGCCCGGGAAGTCGAAGCGGGCCAGGACATAGGCCGCCATCGAGCCGAGCACCAGCGTGCCGACGAGCGAGCCGCCCACCACCAGGACGGTGTTGAGGAAGTAGTCGCTCATGTTGGCGTCGGTCCAGGCCCTGGCCCAGTTGTCGAAGTGCAGCGTGTGCGGCAGGGCCCAGGGCGAGCTGAAGATCGAGCGGTCGTCCTTGAAGGAGGTCATCACCGCCCACAGCAGCGGCATCACCACCATGATCGCCCAGATGACCAGCACCCCGTGGGAGAAGGCGTTGAGGACACCGCCCTCCCGCTGCGGACGGGCGGGCCGCGGCGGCGGGACGTCGGCCTTGGAGACGGTCGCGCCGGACTCGGCCGGCAGCGGGGCGGGGGTCTCGGTCGTCTTCATCGCTTCAGAACTCCAGCCGCTCGCGACGGCCCAGCTTCATCACGATCGCCGCGAAGGCGAGCGTGACCACGAGCAGGGCGACGCCGATGGTGGTGGCGTAGGCGGCCTGACCGTCCCGGAACGCCTTCTGGTACACGTACAGGACCAACACGGTGGTCGAGTAGTCGGGCCCGCCCGGTCCGGTCGTCATGATCTGCACGACCGCGAAGGACTCGGCGCCGAGCGCGAGGATGCCCATGTACACCCAGCCGGACTGCACGGTGTCCCACAGCAGCGGCAGGGTGAGCCGGAAGAACGTGGTGGCCCGGCTCGCCCCGTCCAGCAGCGCCGCCTCGTACAGCTCGGCCGGGATCGAGGCCATGCCCGCGGAGAACAGGACCACGAAGAACCCGACCGTGGACCAGACGAGCACCGCCATCACACACCACAGTGCGAGATCGGGGTCGCCCAGCCAGAGCGGCTGGACGGAGCCGAGGCCGATCCCCCGCAGGACGGAGTTGACCGCGCCGCTGTCCGGGTTGTACGCGAACTGGAACAGCAGCGCCACGATCGCGATGGACAGTACCTGCGGGAAGAAATACACGATCTTGTAGAAGGCGGAACCCCGCACGCCCGAGATCACGGGGCCGCCCCGTCTCCGCCGTCCGCCCACATTGATCATGAAGGCGAAGAACAGCGCCAGACCGATCGTCACCAGGGGCAGCACCAGAGCGAACAGCAGACTGTGCTCCAGCGACTTCCAGAAGATGTCGTCGTCGAGCATTCTCGAGTAGTTCTGGAAGCCGACCATCTTGAATTCGGGGCTCAGGCCGGTCCAGTCCGTGAACGAGTAGTAGATGGACTGGATGAACGGCCACACCACGAAGAGCGCGTACAGTCCCAGGGGCACTGCCAGAAACCCCACGATGAACCGGTACTTGCCGTGCTGCATCGCCACTCCGGTGCGGTTGCTGGGGCGCTTACTGGTGCTTGTAGTGCTTGATCGAGCTGTCCTTGGCCGCTTCGTCGGCGAAACCCTGGATCTTCTTGATCGCCTCGGCCGGGGTGAGCCGGCCCGCCATCATCTCGCCGAGACCGGCCACCCCGATCTTCTCCTTCTGCAACTGCACGTACCAGTCCTGGAGCCGCGGATTCACCACGTTGGAGCCGGCCAGCCGGAGGGCCGCCACGCCCGACTTCAGGCCCGGGGTGAGGGTGATGCCGCTGGTGCCGCCGTTGTAGGCGGTCAGCGACTTCACCTTGGCGGTGAAGTTCTTCGAGGATGCCTCCGACAGCATGATGCGCAGCTGCTCCATGCCGCCCTCGGGGTTCGCGGCCTTGGCCGGGACGACGAACGGCTCGCCGCCGGACGCCCAGATGGTGCCGAACGGCAGCTTGTCGGAGCTGTCGATGCCGGAGGGCGCCGAGACCGCGAGGTCGAAGTCCTTCGGGATGACGTTGGCCGACTCGTTCTCCACCCAGGAGCCGTTCGGGATGAACAGCGCCTTGCCCTCGGCCCAGGCGGTCTGCGACTGGATGTGGTCCAGGCCCGGGGTCCCCCGGAGGATGTACCCCTTCTTGTACAGCTCGTAGTACGCCTCGAAGCACGCCTTGACCGCCGGGTGCTTCCAGGCTCCCGGCTCCAGGTTGTCGATGGCGTCGAGCACCTCGCGCCCGCCGACCTTGCCGATCATCGGGTAGAGCGAGAAGGGGATGTAGTACGGGTACTTGCCCGCGTAGGTCCAGCCCGCCATGCCCTTCTTCTTGGCCTTCTCGCAGACCTTCAGCATCTCGTCCCAGGTCTGCGGGTACTTCTCGTCGAGCGAGTCGAGGGCCTTCTGCGAGTACCAGACGCCGTAGACCGTGTAGGCGTAGTAGAGGACCCACACCGGCTTGCCGTCGAACTGGCCCATCTCCACGATGCCGGGGCGCAGCGTGTCACGGACCTTCTTGTTCGGGTCGTCGTACGACGGCGCGTCCAGCAGCGGGGTGAGGTCCGCCAGCTGGTTCTTGCCGACGAGCACCCCCATGTCCATCTGCTCGGCGCCGGAGTTGTCGATGAGGTCCGGCGGGTTGCCCTGGTTGAAGCGGGGCTGGAGGGTGGACTGGATCTTCTGGGTGGCGGCGAACTTCACCGTGGCCTTGGGGAAGTCCTTCTCGTAGATCTTCACCGCGTCCTCGGCGTACTCCTTGCCGAAGCCGCCGTCGAAGAGGACGAACTCCATCTTGGCGCTGTCGTTGACGCCCAGCGGGTTCTTGGCGGTCTTCTCGCCGGCCTTGGCCTTGCTCTGGCCGCCGCCCCCGCTGCTGGCGCACGCGGACAGCAGGCCCATGCCCGGTGCCGCGACCAGGCCGAGCGCCGCAGACCGCTTGATCAGTTCGCGCCGTCCGACACCCTCGACGCCGTGCTCGGAAGTGGATCCCATGCTCAAGTCCTCGCCTTCTCCAGGACTCAGGCGGTGAACCGGATCCTCCCCGGCACCGCGGGCTGGTCGTGCTGGGTAGTGCAGGGTCATGCAGGAGCGTGCAGGGTCGTGCTGGAAACGCCGACAGGTATAGTCCATTTCCGGTCGGCTGAGCAAGATCGAATGCAGTACGGGCGCCGGGTCTTTTCCGAGTTGAGACCTCGCGGAAATCTGGCACCCCCAGGGCCGGCCGGGTGGAAAAACTCGCGACACAAGTCCCTGAATGCCACACCCAACGCCCTTGACATCAACGGCCACTTGACCACCTACTGGTTTCCGTGCCCCGAAGCTGACAACGTTGTCTCAAGGGGGCACAGGAGGGGAATCCGTAGATGCAGCGGAGAACTCGGCACAGACACGGTCCGGCGGTCGTCCTCACGGCCGCCTTTGTCATGGCGGCCGGCGCCCAGGGCGCCGCGGTCGCGCTGCCCGCCAAGGACCCGGTCCCCGACCGCGAGTTCGCATCCTCGTTCGAGACGGGCGATCCGGCACCCGACTGGCTCAACACCGTCGACACCGGCCCCGACGGCGGCAAACGCGCCTCGGGCGTGGACGGCGGCTACAGCACCGGCATCCCGGGCAATGTCACCGACCATGTCACCGACATCCGGGCGAGCGGCGAGAACAAGGGCGCGGGCGAGGTCAAGGAGAACCTCGCCGACGGCGAGCCCGGCACCAAGTGGCTGACCTTCGAATCCACCGGATGGGTGGAGTTCGACCTCGACAAACCGGTCAAACTGGTGACCTACGCGCTCACCTCGGCCAACGACTACGCCGAACGCGACCCACGCGACTGGGCGCTGCTCGGCTCCACCGACGGCAAGGACTGGAAGACCGTCGACACCCGCTCCGACGAGACCTTCGACGAGCGGTACCAGACGAAGTCGTACGACCTCGACCAGCCGGCCGAGTACCAGCACTTCCGTCTGGAGGTGACCCGCAACAACGGCGCCACCGGCATCCTCCAACTCGCCGACGTGCAGTTCTCCACCGGCGGCGGGGGCGGCCCGGTGCCGCAGGACATGCTGACCCTGGTCGACAAGGGCCCGACCGGCTCCCCCACGGCCAAGGCCCGCGCCGGGTTCACCGGAAAGCGGGCCCTGCGTTACGCCGGACGGCACACCGCGGGCGGCCGCGCCTACTCGTACAACAAGGTGTTCGACGTGAACGTGAAGGTCGGCGGCGACACCCAGCTGGCGTACCGGATCTTCCCGTCGATGGCCGACGGCGACCGCGACTACGACGCCACGAACGTCTCCGTGGACCTGGCCTTCACCGACGGCAGCTATCTGAGCGACCTGGGCGCGCTCGACCAGCACGGGTTCCCGCTGTCGCCGCGCGGGCAGGGCGCCTCGAAGTCGCTGTACGTCAACCAGTGGAACAACGTGGTCTCCCGGATCGGCTCGGTGGCGGCCGGCCGGACGGTCGACCGGATCCTGGTGGCGTACGACTCCCCCGACGGCCCGGCGAAGTTCCGCGGCTGGATCGACGACATCGCGCTGCGTCCCGTACCGCCCCAGCCGCCGAAGGCACACCTCTCGGACTATGCGCTGACCACCCGCGGCACCAACTCCAGCGGCAGCTTCTCGCGCGGCAACGACTTCCCGGCGACGGCCCTGCCGCACGGCTTCAACTTCTGGACGCCGGTGACCAACGCGTCCTCGCTGAGCTGGCTGTACGAATACGCACGTGCGAACAACGCCGACAACCTGCCGACCATCCAGGCGTTCAGCGCGAGCCATGAGCCGAGCCCGTGGATGGGCGACCGGCAGACCTTCCAGGTGATGCCCTCGGCCGCGCACGGCACCCCCGCCACCGGCCGGACGGCGCGCGCGCTGCCGTTCCGGCACGAGAACGAGACCGCGCGGCCGTACTACTACGGCGTCCGCTTCGAGAACGGACTCAAGGCCGAGCTGGCCCCGACCGACCACGCGGCCGTCCTGCGCTTCACCTATCCCGGTGACGACGCGAGCGTGCTCTTCGACAATGTCACCGAGCAGGCGGGCCTGACCCTGGACCAGGAGCACGGGGTCGTCACCGGCTACTCGGACGTGAAGTCGGGCCTGTCCACGGGCGCGACCCGGCTGTTCCTGTACGGCGTCTTCGACAAGCCGGTCACGGACGGCGGCTCCAGCGGGGTGAAGGGCTATCTGCGGTTCGCCGCGGGCGCCGACCACACCGTCACGCTGCGCCTGGCGACCTCGCTCATCAGCGTCGACCAGGCGGAGGACAACCTGCGCCAGGAGATCCCGGACGGCACCTCCTTCGACACGGTCCGGGACCGCGCGCAGCGCACCTGGGACCGGCTGCTGGGCAGGGTCGAGGTGGAGGGCGCGAGCCCGGACCAGCTGACCACGCTGTACTCCAGCATGTACCGGCTGTTCCTCTATCCGAACTCCGGCTTCGAGAAGGTGGGCGGGGCCTACGCGTACGCCTCGCCCTTCTCCCCCATGCCGGCCCAGGACACCCCGACGCACACCGGCGCGAAGATCGTCGAGGGGAAGGTGTACGTCAACAACGGCTTCTGGGACACCTACCGGACCACCTGGCCGGCCTACTCGCTGCTCACCCCCGGCCAGGCGGGCGAGATGGTGGACGGGTTCATACAGCAGTACAAGGACGGCGGCTGGACCTCCCGCTGGTCCTCCCCCGGCTACGCCGACCTGATGACCGGCACCTCCTCGGACGTGGCCTTCGCCGACGCCTACGTCAAGGGCGTGAAGTTCGACGCGCGGGCCGCGTATGAGGCGGCCCTGAAGAACGCCACCGTCGTCCCGCCGATGTCCGGGGTGGGCCGCAAGGGCATGGCCACCTCCCCCTTCCTCGGCTACACCAGCACCGCCACCGGCGAAGGCCTGTCCTGGGCGATGGAGGGGTATGTCAACGATTACGGCATCGCCCGGATGGGCCAGGAGCTGTACCGCAGGACGGGCGAGAGCCGCTACCGGGAGGAGTCCGCGTACTTCCTCAACCGCGCCCGGGACTATGTGCGGCTGTTCGACCCCCGGGCGGGCTTCTTCCAGGGCCGCGACCCGGACGGCGGCCGGCGGGTCGACTCCGCGTCGTACGACCCGCGCGTGTGGGGCTACGACTACACGGAGACCAACGGCTGGGGCTACGCCTTCAGCGTCCCGCAGGACAGCCGGGGCCTGGCCAACCTGTACGGCGGCCGGCAGGGCCTCGCGGACAAGCTCGACGCGTTCTTCGCCACCCCGGAGACGGCCTCGCCGGACTTCGTCGGCTCCTACGGCGGCGTCATCCACGAGATGACCGAGGCCCGGGACGTCCGGATGGGCATGCTCGGTCAGTCCAACCAGCCCGCGCACCACATCGCCTACATGTACGACGCGGCCGACGAGCCCTGGAAGACGCAGGCGACGGTCCGCGAGATCCTCTCCCGGCTCTACCTCGGCAGCGAGATCGGGCAGGGCTACCACGGCGACGAGGACAACGGCGAGCAGTCCGGCTGGTACCTCTTCTCCGCGCTCGGCTTCTACCCCCTGGTCATGGGCAGCGGCGACTACACCATCGGCTCCCCGCTGTTCAAGAAGGCCACCGTGCACCTGGAGAACGGCCACGACCTGGTCGTCAAGGCCCCGGCCAACAGCGCGCGGAACGTCTACGTCCAGGGCGTCACCTTCAACGGCCGCCCGTGGACCTCCACATCGCTGCCCCACTCGCTGCTGGCCCAGGGTGGGGTGCTGGAGTTCCGCATGGGCGCCGAGCCGTCCACCTGGGGCACCGGGGAGGACGCGGCGCCCGTCTCCGTCACCCAGGACGACAAGGTGCCGGCCCCGCGCGCCGACGTGCTGAAGGGGGACGGCGCCCTGTTCGACAACACCTCGGCGACCGACGCGACGGTCACCTCGGTGGACCTGCCGGTCGGGGAGGCCACCCGGGCCGTCCAGTACACCCTGACCTCCTCGACGGACCGCGGCACGGCGCCGACCGGCTGGACCCTCCAGGGCTCGACGGACGGCAGCACCTGGCAGACCCTGGACCACCGCTCCGGCGAAACGTTCACCTGGGACCGGCAGACCAGGGCCTTCACCATCGCCGAGCCGGGCCTCTGGACGAAGTACCGGCTGGTCCTGGACGGCGCGTCGACGCTGGCGGAGGTGGAGCTGCTGGCCTGAGCCGCCTGGTGCGGGCACTCAGCCGGTGGCCAGGGCGAACACACGCAGGCCCGCGTCGTCCGGCAGCCGTACGCTCCTGAGCGTCCTGCCGGGCGGCGCCCGGTACGGCGTCGTGGCCAGGACGTACGTGGTCACCGGGTCCCGCCCGGAGCCCGCGGCATTGCGGTACGGCGTCCTGGCGACCACCTCGTTGCCGTACCGGACGGTGCCGCTGCCGCCGTCGGCCGTCCAGTCGGTGAAGGACAGATCGGCGGTGCCGGTGGTGCCGTCGCTGTAGGTGACGGTCGCGGCGGCCCGCCGGTCGCCGTCGACCGCACCGCCGACGAAGGCCAACGCCCGTGTCCCGGGCGGGAGTTCGATGGTCTGGCCGTGGGCCGAGGCGTTGTCGGGACGGCCGGCGGGCGAGTCCGGCCAGACGAACCCGAGCCCGCCGGCCGTGCCGTGCGCACCGGCCCGCAGACCGGCCGCGGCGAGGGCCTGCCGGGAGTAGCTGAAGCCATCGCCGTCGAAGTCGGCCTCGGTGTGGTCGCCGGTGTCGTCGGACACGCCCGTCGAGTCGTAGGCGGCGAGCAGGGTGCCCGGCGCGGCCACGGTCAGTGCGACGGGCTGCGTGTACGACGTGTCCCCCGCGGTGAGGGTGACCCGCACGTCGGCGAAGCCCTGGGCGGCGCCCTCGGCCGCGGTGAGCGTGATCTCCCGGCTGCCGCCGGTCACCGTGCCCTCGGTGGGGGTGGCCGTGACACCGGCCGGGGCCGTCACCCGGAAGCGCACCCCGGGCCCGGCGCCGCCGCGCAGCGCCAGCGCGCGCACGGCGATCCTGGTCCTGCCGCCGGGTGCCAGGGTGGCGGTGGTGGGGCCCACCGCGAACTGGTACGGCTGCTCGCCCGCCCGGAAGGACGGCGGCGGGGCGTCCGCGCCCCAGGTGCGGTCGGGGGTGGCGGACAGCGTGTAGTCGAGCCGGCCGCCGTCCCGGACGAAGGACGCGGGCAGCCACGGGCGCCGGGAGACGCGACCGTCGACCTTCAGGGACCGAATGTAGGGCGCGTCGGCCGCCGCCCGCGGGGCGCGGACGGAGATGTCGTTGCCGTACGGGCGGTGGATCTCGATCCGCGGGAACAGCGGTGAGGCGAGGACCAGTTCGGCCCGCGAGGGCACCTGGGGGTACATGCCGAGGGCGGCGAAGACGTACCAGGAGGACATGGCGCCGAGGTCGTCGTTGCCCGGGATGCCGCCGGGTGCGGCCGACCACAGCAGCCGCATCGCCGCGCGCACGGTCTGCTGCGTGCGGTAGGGGGCCCCGGCGTAGTCGTACACGTAGGGCACGTTGATCGACGGCTCGTTGTCCAGCTCGGCCCGGGTGCCGCCGCTGCCGGTGAAGGCCCAGCCGCCGCCGGGGTCGTGGAAGAAGGCGTCGAGCCGGGCGAGGGCCTTCCCTCGGCCGCCCATCGCGGCGAACAGCCCGGCCGGGTTGTGCGGGACCATCCAGGTGTACTGGGCCGCCGTGCCCTCCACGAAGCCGGCGCCGGTGCCGGGGGTGAAGCCGGTGACCCAGCCGCCGTCGGCCCTGCGGTCGGCGATGTAGCCGCCGCCGGGGTCGGCGGCGATGTCGAAGGTGTTCTGCCACCACTGGGCGCGCCGGGCGAAGGCGGCTGCCGTGTCCGGCCGGCCCGCGGCCGCGGCGAGCCGCGAGAGGGAGAAGTCGGCCGTGGACATCTCCAGGGTCTCGGCGGCACCGCCCCAGGCGTTGGAGGCGCTGGGCATGTAGTGCAGGGCGAGGTACCGGTCGAGCGAGGGCCGCTGGCCGACGGAGAGCACCGGCCGCCCGGCGGCGGACAGGTCCTGCGGTGTGGGTACGGTCGCCGCCCGCACCAGAGAGTCCAGCGCGCCCTTCAGATCGAAGTCGGTGCCGCCGAAGGCGTGGATCCCGGCCAGCGCGGTCGGCGCGGGGTCGCCGTTCATGACATGGGTGCCGCTCGCGCCGTGCAGCCAGCGGTCCCAGGTGCCGCCGTTCTGCCGGGCCAGGGTGTACAGCGACTGGGCGATGTCGGAGCCGGTGCGGGGGTCGAGGAGGGTGAGCAGCTGGAGCTGGTCGCGGTAGACGTCCCAGCCGGAGAAGGTGCCGTACTGGGCGCGGTGGCCGGGGCCCACCGGGTGCACCTCGGCGTCGCTGCCGCGGTATCTGCGGTCGGCGTCGCTGATGACGCCGGGATGCAGCAGCGCGTGGTACAGCGCGGTGTAGAAGGTGGTCCGCTCGGCGTCCGTGCCGCCGCCGACGCGGATGGCGGCGAGGCGGTCCCGCCAGGCGCGGCGGGCCGCCTCCCGGACGGCGTCGAAGGAGCGGCCGGGCGGGTTCTCCGCGGCGAGGTTGGCCTCGGCCGCGGCCGGACCGACGTAGGAGATGCCGACCTTGACGTGCACCGCCGTGGTGCCGGGCGCGAACGTCACGTATCCGCCGGCGCCCTTGCCCGGGACCGGCCGTCCGCCGTGGGCGAAGCCGCCGGTGCCGCCGGAGGTCTGGCGGGTGCCGGGGGCGAGCGTGCCGTCCTTCCAGGTGCCGGTGGTGGTGAAGGGGCGGTCGAAGTGCGCGGTGAAGTACAGGGTGTAGTAGGCGCGCCGGCCCTCCGGGTCGAGGTAGCCGCAGAAGTTGCCGGAGGTGACGGAGCCGGAGACGGTGCGGCCGGCGGGGTCGATCCGGACGGTCGAGTCGGCCGAGCCCACTTCGGAGTCGGCGGTGCGGACGAGCAGTGCGGCGGGCCTGCCGGCCGGGAAGGTGAAGCGGCCGGAGCCGGTGCGTGCGGTGGCGGTGAGGTCGGCGCCCGCTCCGGAGGCGAGGCGGACCGCGTAGTGGCCGGGCTCGGCCCGCTCGTCGCCGTGGCGGAAGTCGGAGGCGTAGACGGCGTTGCCGGTGTCGCTCGCCGGGGAGGAGGTGACCTCGCCGGCGTGCGGGTAGAAGGGGATGTCGCCACTGCCGCCGGCGCAGCCGGTGCCGGACAGGTGGGTGAGGCTGAAGCCGCGGATGCGGGTGGCGTCGTACTGGTAGCCACCGGGGGCGGCGGTCCGGGTGGCGTCGCCGCGGGTGTTCTCCGGGCTCCAGGAGAGCATGCCGAAGGGCACGACGGCGCCGGGGAAGACGTTGCCGCCGTTGCGGGTGCCGATCAGTGGATCGACGTACGCCGTGGGGTCGGCGACGAGCGCGGGCCGGGCCGCGGTCGCCGCCGGGGCGGGGGTGGTGGCACCGGCCGTGAGGAGCGCGGCCAGCAGCAGGGACACGGGTCTGAGACGCACGTGCGCCACCGGTACCGGCGGCGGGGCGTCCGGCCGCGCAGGCACGCCGGTGGGCTCACTCGGGCGGCCGTCCCGGGGCGCGGTGGGCACGGAGGTGCGGGCTCGCCGGTCCTTCCCGCACCTCCGCCGCCGGTCAGCCGACCTGGCAGGGCAGGGTCGTGGTGCCGTCCGCGCCGTCGCCCTGGACGACATAGCCGAAGGTCGTGCTCTGCCCCGGACTCAGGGCGCCGTCGTAGTCCGCGTTGTGGACCATCACGTCCTGTCCGGAGTAGGTGGCGTTGCCGTTCCAGACACTGGCCACGGACTGGCCGGAGGGCAGGGTCCAGCCGACCATCCAGCCGAGCATGGGGACGTCACCGGTGTTGGTGACGGTCACCTGGGACTGGTAGCCGCCGGGCCAGCTGCCGGTGGTGGTGCGGGTGGCGGTGCAGGTGCCGGGCGGCGGTTCGGTGGGGTGGCCGGGGTCGTGGACGCCGGTGACCTCGCCGTTGCCGCCGTCGAAGACCACGTCGGAGCAGGAGTAGAAGGTCTCGGTGCTGTCCGAGCGCTGCCAGACCATGTAGATGATGTGCCGTCCGGACTTGTCGCGGGGCAGCGTGCCGGTCCAGGAGTAGTGGCCGTCGACGGTGCCGGGGGTGCCTTGGAGCGGCGGGTGGTCGACGGTGAGGAAGGGCTGGTCCTCCATGTCGTCCCAGGTGAGCGGCTTGGTCGGGTCGTAGGTGTCCTTGGTGATGTAGACGCGGAACCAACCGGGGTGGGCCGCCCAGGCGTTGTAGGAGAAGTCGATGGTGGCGCCGGCGGTCAGATGGGTCACCGGCCAGTCGTCGCGGGCGAGGTCGAAGCCGGCGAAGGCGGGGTTGCCGCCGCTGCACAGCCGGCCGTCCGGGACGAAGCCGCGGGTGCGGCCGGCGCCGTCGGAGCGCAGCACCGAGAACCAGTTGTAGAAGGGCGTGGTGCCGCCGGTCTGCTGGGCCGCCCGGCAGGCCGGGTTCACGGGCTTGATCTCGCCGGTGCCGGTGAGCGCGTCCTGCCAGCACAGGAAGGTCCGGCTGCCGGGCTTCATCGGCGTGCCGTGGGCCGAGGCCGGGGTGCCGGCGGCGACGACGAGGCCGAGGGCGGGCAGGGCGGTGAGCAGGGCCAGCAGGACGAGGAGCAGGGGTGTGCGGCGGGTCGGGCGGGTGCGGCGCGGTAATCGCGCACCCGGGATCATGATTGTCGCGAGCATGACATACCAGCCTTTGGTGTCGAGGTCGCGTACGGAAAAGGGAGGCCGTGGGGTGGGCCGCCTCCAGGCGTGGCGGGTTCCGGTCCACCGAGCGATGGGAGCGCTCCCACCCCACTGCTTGGGAAGCTAGCGCCGACGGCCTCCGGTGTAAACGGCCGTGCACCGGTTGGACGGCGGAAACTGGAGAGGAGGGAGGTTCTGCCATGGCACGGCTGCTCGTCGAGGACGGCGGACTGGTGCTGCGGCTGTCCTGGAGCGAACGGCTCCGGGCGCGGCGCGGCACGATCCGGCTGCCCTGGACGGTGGTGGAGGCCGCGCGGATCGAGCCCGACTGGTGGCGGACGCTGCGCGGAACGCCGGTGAACGGCAGCCACCGTCCGGCACACTGCCTGGGCGAGCGCCGTCATCCCGCCGGACGGGACTTCGTGGCGGTGCGCAGCGGCGGACCGGCCGTCCTGGTCGGCCTCCGGCCCGGCGCCCCCTTCGCCCGCATCGCCGTGACGGTGCCGCAGGCCGAGGCGGAGGAGACGGTGCGGGCGGTGCGGCGGCATCGGACGCCGCACCGTTAGGTGTGCGCGGGGTACGGCGAAGGGCCGCACCCCCGGTGTCGGGGATGCGGCCCTGGACCGCTGTGCCGTGCCGCTTACTTGCGGATCAGGCTGCGCAGCACGTACTGCATGATGCCGCCGTTGCGGTAGTAGTCGGCCTCACCGGGGGTGTCGATGCGGACGACCGCGTCGAACTCGACACCGGTGTCGGTGGTGACCTTGACCGTGCGCGGCGTGGTGCCGTTGTTCAGCTCGGTGACGCCGGAGATGGAGAAGGTCTCCTCGCCGGTCAGGCCGAGGGACTCGGCCGAGGCGCCCTCCGGGAACTGGAGCGGGAGCACGCCCATGCCGATGAGGTTCGAGCGGTGGATGCGCTCGTACGACTCGGCGATGACGGCCTTGACGCCGAGGAGCGCGGTGCCCTTGGCCGCCCAGTCGCGGGACGAGCCGGAGCCGTACTCCTTGCCGGCCAGGACGACCAGCGGGATGCCGGCGGCCTGGTAGTTCTGCGAGGCGTCGTAGATGAACGACACCGGCGCGTCGGGCTGGGTGAAGTCGCGGGTGTAGCCGCCCTCGGTGCCCGGCGCGATCTGGTTGCGCAGGCGGATGTTGGCGAACGTACCGCGGATCATGACCTCGTGGTTGCCACGGCGGGAGCCGTAGGAGTTGAAGTCACGACGCTCCACACCGTGCTCGGTGAGGTACTTGCCGGCCGGGGTGTCGGCCTTGATGGCGCCGGCGGGCGAGATGTGGTCCGTCGTCACCGAGTCGCCGAGCTTGGCCAGGACGCGGGCGCCGGCGATGTCCTCGACCGGGGCCGGCTCCATGCCCATGCCCTCGAAGTACGGGGGCTTGCGGACGTAGGTGGACTCCGGGTCCCACTCGAAGGTGTTGCCGGTCGGGACCGGGAGGGACTGCCACTGCGCGTCGCCCGCGAAGACGTCCTGGTAGGACTTGGAGAACATGTCCTCGCCGATGGCGGCGGCCACGACCTCGTTGACCTCGGCCTCGGTCGGCCAGATGTCCTTCAGGTAGACCGGGTTGCCGTCCTGGTCGGTGCCCAGGGCGTCACGGGTGATGTCCACCTTCATGGAGCCCGCGATGGCGTACGCGACGACCAGCGGCGGGGACGCCAGGTAGTTCATCTTGACGTCGGGGTTGATCCGGCCCTCGAAGTTGCGGTTGCCGGACAGCACCGAGGTGACGGCGAGGTCGTGGTCGTTGACGGCCTTGGAGACCTCCTCCGGCAGCGGGCCGGAGTTGCCGATGCAGGTGGTGCAGCCGTAGCCGACGAGGTTGAAGCCCAGCTTGTCCAGGTACGGGGTGAGGCCGGCCTTATCGAAGTAGTCGGTGACGACCTTCGAGCCCGGGGCGAGGGTGGACTTGACCCACGGCTTGCGGGTCAGGCCCTTCTCGACCGCCTTCTTGGCGACCAGGGCGGCGCCGATCATGACGTACGGGTTGGAGGTGTTGGTGCAGGAGGTGATGGCCGCGACCGTCACCGCACCGTGGTCCAGCTCGTAGGTCGTGCCGTCGGGGGCGGTGACCTGGCACGGGTTGGACGGGAAGCCGTTGGGGTGGACGGCCGGGGCGTCGGAGGCCGGGAAGGACTCCTTGCCCGCCTCGTCGACGTCGTCGACGTAGTTGCGGACGTCCAGCTTGAACTGCTCGGCGGCGTTGGCGAGGACGATGCGGTCCTGCGGGCGCTTCGGGCCGGCGATGGACGGGACGACCGTGGACAGGTCCAGCTCGAGCTTCTCGGAGAAGTCCGGCTCGGCCTTCGGGTCCAGCCAGAGGCCCTGCTCCTTGGCGTAGGCCTCGACCAGCGCGACCTGCTGCTCGGAACGGCCGGTCAGGCGCAGGTAGTTCAGGGTCTCGTCGTCGATCGGGAAGATCGCGGCGGTGGAGCCGAACTCCGGCGACATGTTGCCGATGGTGGCGCGGTTGGCCAGGGAGGTGGCGGCCACACCCTCGCCGTAGAACTCGACGAACTTGCCGACCACACCGTGCTTGCGCAGCATCTCGGTGATGGTGAGGACGAGGTCGGTGGCGGTGGTGCCGGGCTGGAGCTGGCCGGTCAGCTTGAAGCCGACGACGCGCGGGATCAGCATGGAGACCGGCTGGCCGAGCATGGCGGCCTCGGCCTCGATGCCGCCGACGCCCCAGCCGAGGACGCCGAGGCCGTTGACCATGGTGGTGTGCGAGTCGGTGCCGACCAGGGTGTCCGGGTAGGCCTTGCCGTCGCGGACCATCACGACACGGGCCAGGTGCTCGATGTTCACCTGGTGGACGATGCCGGTGCCCGGCGGGACGACCTTGAACTCGTCGAAGGCGGTCTGGCCCCAGCGCAGGAACTGGTAGCGCTCCTTGTTGCGGCCGTACTCCAGCTCGACGTTCTGCTTGAAGGCGTCGTTGGTGCCGAACTTGTCGGCGATGACCGAGTGGTCGATGACCAGCTCGGCGGGGGCCAGCGGGTTGATCTTGGCGGGGTCGCCGCCCAGTTCCTTCACGGCCTCACGCATGGTCGCGAGGTCCACGACGCACGGCACGCCGGTGAAGTCCTGCATGATCACGCGGGCCGGCGTGAACTGGATCTCCTGGCTGGGCTGGGCCTGGGAGTCCCAGCCGCCGAGGGCACGGATGTGGTCGGCGGTGATGTTCGCGCCGTCCTCCGTGCGGAGCAGGTTCTCCAGCAGGACCTTGAGGCTGTACGGCAGGCGGGCCGAGCCCTCCACCTTGTCCAGCCGGAAGATCTCGTACGACTCGTCGCCCACGTGCAGCGTGCTGCGGGCGTCGAAGCTGTTCGCCGACACGACAGTCTCCTTCATTGATGTGCGCGTACCACCGTCAATCCTGCCGCCACGCCGGCTGGGCCGATCCGCTAAGGTAAGGCTAAGTTAGGTGACCCTTACTGGAGTGGCGGCTGCGGTGCGCCTCGGCAGATATCTCGATGTCGAGATAACTCTAGTACATGGGCGCCCGATGGTCATGCCCGGACACCCCCGCACCCCGGTCGGGGAATCATGAAGCCATGCATCTCGACACCGCACTGATCGGCCGCTGGGACAGCTCCCCCTTCGACGTCGGCGCCATGGAGGCCTCGGAGCTGGAGTTCCGCGAGGACGGCCGGGGCAGCGGGACGGTGGCCAACGCGCTGAGCGAGGACACCGAGGAGTTCTCGTGGCACTGCCCGGAACCGGGCGTGGTGGAGATACGCGAGGACTCCGGCGGAACCGAGCGGTTCCAGTACACGGTCGGCGCCGCCACACCGCCCTACGAGTCCGGCGCCGTCCCGGCCGTCACCTTCGAACCGCATCTGCTCTTCACGCAGCAGTACGCGCGCGTGCACCCATCTTCCGCCTGATAACACCCGGAAGCAATACGATCCGGATGTACCGGACATCGGCCGAAGCGTCCGGTACCTCCCGCATCACCCCAGGCCACTGACGTGTCGTCACCCGAATGGACCCCCCGATCGGGCACCATCTCATATCTGAGATAGCCTCAACCTCATGGCAGACGACTACCTCGTACGCATCGGCAAGCTCATCCGTGACGCCCGGCAACACCGGGGCTGGACACAGACGCAGCTCGCGGAGGCCCTCGGCACCAGCCAGAGCGCGGTCAACCGCATCGAGCGGGGCAACCAGAACATCAGCCTTGAGATGATCGCCCGCATCGGTGAGGCCCTGGACAGCGAGATCGTGTCGCTCGGCTACGCGGGCCCGATGCACCTGCGGGTCGTGGGCGGCCGCCGGCTGTCCGGCGCCATCGACGTGAAGACGAGCAAGAACGCCTGCGTGGCGCTGCTGTGCGCCTCCCTGCTCAACAAGGGCCGTACGGTGCTGCGCCGGGTCGCGCGGATCGAGGAGGTCTACCGCCTGCTGGAGGTGCTCAACTCCATCGGCGTGCGCACCCGCTGGATCAACGACGGCGTGGACCTGGAGCTGGTACCGCCGGCCGAGCTGGAGATGGCGGCGATCGACGCGGAGGCCGCCGTCCGCACCCGCTCCATCATCATGTTCCTGGGCCCGCTGCTGCACCGCATGGACCACTTCAAGCTGCCCTACGCGGGCGGCTGCGACCTCGGCACCCGGACCATCGAGCCGCACATGATCGCGCTGCGCCGGTTCGGCCTGGACATCGCGGCCACCGAGGGCCAGTACCACGCGCAGGTCGACCACACGGTCCGCCCCGACCGCCCGATCGTCCTGACCGAGCGCGGCGACACGGTGACCGAGAACGCGCTGCTGGCCGCCGCCCGGCACGACGGCGTGACGGTCATCCGCAACGCCTCCTCCAACTACATGGTCCAGGACCTGTGCTTCTTCCTGGAGGCCCTCGGCGTCAAGGTCGAGGGCATCGGCACCACCACGCTGACCGTGCACGGCGTGCCGAACATCGACGTCGACGTCGACTACTCCCCCTCCGAGGACCCGGTCGAGGCGATGAGCCTGCTGGCCGCCGCCGTGGTAACCGAGTCCGAACTGACCGTGCGCCGCGTCCCCATCGAGTTCCTGGAGATCGAGCTGGCGGTCCTGGAGGAGATGGGCCTCGACCACGACCGGTCGCCCGAGTACTTCGCGGACAACGGCCGCACCCGCCTGGTCGACCTGACGGTCCGCCCCTCCAAGCTCGAGGCGCCGATCGACAAGATCCACCCCATGCCCTTCCCGGGCCTGAACATCGACAACGTCCCGTTCTTCGCGGCGATCGCGGCCACCGCGCAGGGCAAGACCCTCATCCACGACTGGGTCTACGACAACCGCGCGATCTACCTCACCGACCTCAACCGCCTCGGCGGCCGCCTCCAGCTGCTGGACCCGCACCGGGTCCTGGTCGAGGGCCCGACCCGCTGGCGCGCCGCGGAGATGATGTGCCCGCCCGCACTGCGCCCGGCCGTGGTCGTCCTGCTGGCGATGATGGCCGCCGAGGGCACCTCGGTGCTGCGCAACGTCTACGTCATCAACCGCGGTTACGAGGACCTCGCCGAGCGTCTGAACTCCGTGGGGGCGCAGATCGAGATCTTCCGGGACATCTGAAAATCTTCAGAAGAGACACCGCCACACCCCTGCTGAGCTGCGTGAACGCAAGGAAAGTGGGAGCGTGGCGGCGCCTCTGGGACATTTCTGGGACTTTCGGCTGGAACTGAAGCCGTCATCTTGTGGGCCGAGCGAGTCCGTGTGAAGGACCAGGCCAGAACCTTTTCCCGGCTGCCTGCCCTGCGTGCGTCCGGAGCGTCAGACGAGCGTCATACCGACTGCCCGTGCCTCTGGTTGGGGGGTAAGACAATGTCCTATGTGGTGAGGCGGTCGTTGGTCCGTTCATGGGCGGGATACGTGGAGCTGGATAGTTCCGGACGGCCTGTGGGAGATCGCGAAGCCGCTGATCCGTCCGTCACGGGTGCGTCCGCAAGGTGGTAGAACGCAGGACACGCCTGATGAGACGCTCTTCGCGGCCGTCGTCTACGTCCTGGTCAGCGGTTGCGCATGCCGTGCTCTGCCACCCTGCTTCGGCATCTCGAAGTCGACCGCCCACCGCCGGTCCCTGATCCGGTCGAGAGCCGGCGTCTGGGGTCGCCCGTACGAGGCCGTGCTGCACGAACTCGACGATGCCGGCCTCCTCGACATCACCCGCGTCGTCCTCAACACAGCCCACGTCAGGGCTAAAAGGGGGCGAACACACAGGTCCGAGTCCCGTGGACCGGGGCAAGCCGGGTTCCAAGATCCACGTCCTGTCGGACGCGAACGGGCTACCCCTCCTCGTCGGCGTCTCGGCGGAAAAACCCACGACAGCGAAGGGCTGAAGCCCATGGTCTAGGGGCATCAAACGAGACACGACCCTCACAGGGGCCGGTACTTCAAGCCTCAACGCCTGCATGCGGACAAAGCCTACGACCGGGCCGACCTGCGCAGGTTGCGGTGGAAGCGCATCGGAGTGCGTATCGCCCGCAAAGGCATCGAGTCCAGCGAACGATTAGGGCGACGCCGCTGGGTCATCGAGCGCACCATGTCCTGGCTGTCCGGCTACCGCCGCCTCAGCCCCCGCTACGAGCGCAACGCCCGCAACTACCTGGCCTTTCTTACAGCGACTCGTCCGCCTCACCACATAGGACACAGTCTAAACAGCCCCATCTCCACCCCACAGGTGCATGTCTCCGGCGCCGAGGCCGAAACGGTCCGCCCCCGCCACGAGCTCGCGTCTTCACCCTTCCCCGCGCGGCGCGCGCCTCGCCCGCAGACTGGTCTCCCACCGGCTCGATGCGTGGGCACCCGTATGGCCGCCGGGTCAGCGACACCCTCCCCCTGATCACCGCCGAACTGACCGCCAACGCTGTGCAGCACGGGCACGTCGACGGACGGGGTTTCCACCTCCGTGCCCCTCGGCACCGACACCGTGCGCGTCAAGGCACCGACACCCTGACTGAACGAGTCCCTGTCCTCTCGGCAGCGGACCCGCCCGGCGACGCGGAGTCCGGCCGGCGTCTGCTGATTGTTGCCGGGCTGGCGACGCGGTGGACGGTCGCCTCATGCGAGGGCGCGCCGGGCACGAGGGTCTGGGCGGAACTCGGCTGCGCGTCAGACGTGCGGGACTCGGCCATCGGCCACCAGGTTCACGCCAACGGCCTTGCAGGTCAGGCTCATTGGACCGTCGCTGTCAGTGGCGGGCGCTAGTGTCGTTCGCCCGGCAAGGAGCCGCTGAACCCACGGGGAGCACGAGTACGCCATGCAGGACAACCACACCAGATACCGAATCTCCGTCATTGACGAGGACCCGTTGCGCGCCCGTAAGGAGGCACGCGAACTGCTCGCCCTTCTCACCGAGGGAGATTCCACGGCCAGGCTGGACCTGCTCGCACCCGGCGGCCCCGTGGGAGCCGGTGACAAGGGTGGCCCGTCCACCGAGACCGTCGGGCTGCTGCTGAGCGCCGGCTCTTTCGTCGTCGGGCTGGTGCAGACGTGGCTGGCGCGGGTCCCGCAGCGCACCATCCTCGTCAAGCGGCCAGACGGCGCGGTCCTGCACATCACCGGCAAGGAGGCCCGCGAGGACGACACGCTGATCGAGCGGTTCCTCGCGGACGACGGCGACGAGGGCACGACGGCGGGCTGAGCGACGATGACCGACAACGACCGTCACGCCTTACTCGTCGGCGTCTCCACGTACGACAGCGAGGCGTACGCCGACCTCCCGGCCGTACGCGCCGATCTGCACTACATGCGGGCCGTCCTGGAGAACACCGAGATCGGCATGTACAACGAGTGCGCGGTGGCCGCCGAGCCGACGCGCGCGGAGATGCTGCACGCCGTGGAGACGTTCCTGGAGGCCCGGCAGCCCAGTGAGACCGCGCTGCTCTACTTCAGCGGGCACGGGGAGTACTGCGAGCAGGACGGCCAGCTCTACTTCCTGACCCGGGACACCGACCCTGCCGACCTGCCGGGCACGGCCGTACCGGCGGAGTTCCTGGAGCGGATGCTCCAGTCCTGCCGGGCCGCCTCCAAGCTGGTACTGCTGGACTGCTGCTCCAGCGGTTCCGTCGTCCAGGGTTGGACCGCCAAGGGACCGTCGGGGGAACCGGACCGGCCCGCGGCGAGCACGCTGCTGCGGCCGACCGGCGTGTACTTCATCACCGCGTCCGACGCCCTCCAGGCGGCCTCCGCCATGGCGCCGCCGGGGTCGAGTCTCGGCACCTCCCGGTTCACCGGGGAGATCGTCGAGGGGCTGCGCAACGGCCGGATCAAGGACGGCGGCTGGATCACCCCGGATGACCTCTTCGACTACCTGACCGCGCAGATGACCCGGGACGGCGTACCGGAGGAGCAGCGGCCCACCAAGTCCACGATCAGGGCCACCCGCAGCCTCCCCTTCGCCCGGTCGGTGGCACGACCGGTGCGGCTTCCCGCACTGCCCCACGACGCCGACGAAGCCGCCCGGCGCTCCCCCGCGCTACTGAAGGCCCGGACCCTGGCCGAGGCGGACGAACGGGACGGCGTCGACGCGCAGCGGCTGCTGCGGTACTACGCGGACTGCCTCACCGCGCAGGCGGCGGCCGGTATGCGGCCCGACCGCGATAGCGGCCGGAACGAGAAGTACTTCCTGCTCGCCCAGGGCGAGGAGACCATCCAGTCGGGCCGCGGACCGCAGATCGTCGCACCCGGATCGCTGCCCCGGCCTCAGAACGGGCGGACCGGGCCGGGCACCGAGGCGGGGACGCGGCAGGAGTACTGGTACGGGTATCCGGCGATCACGCTGCCCGCGCGGGACGGCGGCCGGGGGCGGCGCGCGACCATGGAACTGGCACCGCTGATCGTCCAGCAGATGGAGCTGGCGCCGGACGAGGACGGCCGGGACATCCTCCGGCCCAGCGGCGTGCCCTCCCTGCACAGCGGCGTCGTCTCCGAACTCCTGGACGCGGGGGACGCCGCCGACCTGGTGGGCCGCTGGCAGCCGGCCTGGCAGGAGGGCAACGACGCCCAGATGCTGCGCGCCGTCAGGGAGTTGCTGGACGAGCTGGGGGTGCCAGAACTCGAACCGCTGGACCCCTCCGCGCTCAGCGACCGCACGGTCATGCAGGCACTGCGGCCCGGTGCGCACAACGCGGCCGTGCTGCTGGTGCCGTCCGGCGCGGAGGCCATGGCCACCCAGGCGCTGGTGGACAACCTGCTCCAGATCTCCACGCGGACCGAGCAGATCGCGGGCACCGCCCTGGACGCGCTGCTGGGCGGCGGAGCCCGGCAGGCGCCGGCCATCACCGCCACCGCGGCGGACCCGGTGGCACCCGTCGCTCCCGGGCCCTGCAACGAGAGCCAGGAACAGGTGATCTCCTCGGCGATGACCCGGCCGCTGACGGTGGCGACCGGGCCGCCCGGCACGGGCAAGAGCGAGGTCGTCACGGCCGTCGTCACCACCTGCGTCGCGGCGGGGCAGTCGGTGCTGGTCGCGTCCACGAACAACGAGGCCGTGAACGTCGTCGCCGAGCGCTGCGACGACATCGCGCCCGGTCTGCTGATGCGCACGGGCAACGCGGAGGCGCTGGAACGGGAGGCGGCCAAACTGGAACGGCTGCTCGCCGAACCGGTCGAGGCGCCGGGGCGCGGATCGGCCACCATCGGCGGCGAACTGCGCAACACCCGAAGGACGGCGGACCGGCTGCGGGCGGAGGCGGCCCACCGCGTGGCCGAGGAGACGCGACTGCTGTCACTCCTCCGCGACCGCGAGAAGCGGACCGCCGCCCTGGAGCTGCCCCAGACCCTCCTCGCAGAGGCCTGGGCGGCGGACGGGAACGGCCTCGCCCCGCTGGACCGGTGGGCGGACAGGGCACGGAGGACGGCCGGGGCCCGCTGGTGGCAGCTCGGCGCGTGGCGACGTGACCGGGCGCTCGCCGCGCTGGTCGCGGCGGTGGCGTCGGTGGCGGAACACCCCGGGGGGCACGGACCGGCATGGCCCCGGTGGGCGACGGAACGGCCCGTGCCACCGGAGCTGCTGGAGTCCCTGGCCGGGATCGTGTCCGTGGAGCGGGAAGTACGGGAACTCGCCCGCGAACACGGGGAATGGGACGAGGACGGGCTCAAGGCGTCCAGGGCTGCGACGGCCGAGGCCCTGTCCGGCCTGTCGGCGGAACTGTCCCGCGCGCTGTCCGCCGAGACCCTAGACCGGGCCACCGGGCTCATGAACCAGCGGCTCCAGGCGCTCCGCCGCCGCTCCGGCTACCAGCGCAGCCAGAAGAACCTGATGGCGCACATCAAGGGATGGGCCGTCAGCACCCACTCCGTGCGGCAGCTCGAACTCACCCCTAAGCTGTTCGACCTCGTCGTCATCGACGAGGCCAGCCAGTGCTCCATCCCGTCGGTGCTGCCGCTGCTGTTCCGGGCCCGTCGGGCGCTGATCATCGGCGACCCCATGCAGCTGGGGCACATCCCCGGCGTGTCACCCCAGCAGGAGAGGCAGGCACGGACGCGGGCCGGACTGAGCGCCGCGCAACTGGAGCACCGCCGCCTCGCCTACCACGTGTACTCCTCGTACCACGCGGCCGAACAGCACGGCGACGGCGCGCTGCTCCTCGACGAGCACTACCGCTGCCACCCGCGGATCGCGGACGTCGTCAACGGCCACTGCTACGGCGGCCGGCTGCGCGTACTGACCGACGTCCGGCGGCAGGTACCGGCACACGACCCGGTCGGAGCGGCCGACCCCGCGCCGGTGCTCGGCTGGGTCGACGTGCCCTCCGGGGAATCGGCGCGCGGCGGCGACGGGCGGTCCTGGCGGAACGCGGCCGAGGCGGAGGCCGTGCGGCGCGTGGTCGACGGACTGCTGGCAGGGCTCGCGCCGGACGCGACGGTGGGAGTGGTCACGCCGTTCCGGGCGCAGAAGGAGACACTGGCCCGGATGTGGCGGGACGACGACCGGGTGCGGGTCGGCACCGTCCACACCTTCCAGGGCGGACAGCGCGACGTGATGGTGCTCAGCCCGGTGGCGGCACCCAACACACCGCCCCGGACGACGCACTGGGTCGCGAGCCAGGTCAACCTGTGGAACGTGGCGGTCACCCGGGCCAAGTCGCAGCTGATCACCGTGGGCGGCCGCGCCTTCTGGCAGGAGCAGAGCGGCCTGCCAGCCCTCCTCGCCGCGCGCTCGGCGCCGCTGGGAGCGGGCGACGACGGCACGACGGCCGAGGCCGGCCCGTGGGGCCCGGTAACCGAGGCCCGTGAAGACCTCGCCGACCGCCTCCAGCGGTACCTCACCGGACGCGGCATCACCGATCTGGAGCGGGCCGCGCTGGTCGGCGGACACCCGGTGGACCTGCTGTTCACCGACGCCGGCGAGAACACGGCGGTGCTCATCGACCACGGACCGAGGCCCGGCGAGGACCCCGCGAGGCACCTCCGGCTCATCCACGCGCGAGGTGACCTGCTCACCGGACTGCCCTCCGGGGGACGTGGGGCCAAGGCCTGCCCGGTGAGCCGGACGGTGCGGGTGCCCGCCTGGCGAATCCTGGCGGGCGGGACCGCGCTGGCACCGCTGTTCGGCTGAGCCCCCGGACAGGGAGGCCCGGTTCGGGCGACCGGGCCCGGCGGCCCGCTCAGTCGCCGGACAGACTCCGTACGACGTGGGTCATGTGCTGGAGGTTTCCCGCGCGCAGCCACTCCGTGGGTCCGCCCACGCCCTCGCTCATCGAGAGCGGGCCGTTCGCGTACTCGCTCAGCCATTCCTCGCCCTGTCTAGCCTGTGCTCCCCGGGACTCGGGCAGTTCGGTGATCAGACGGGCCGCAGCGCGTTGAGGGCGATCCAGTCGCGCCCCCCGGTCATCGTCCTGACGAGGACGTACGAGCTGCCGGTGGTGTAGCGGAGCACACCCCAGGGCGGGCCACCCTTCTTCCCGGGTGCCGGAGCCTGCGCAAGGACACTTGGAGGCTGCACCCCGTAGTCGCCGTAACCGAGCAGCGGAGCATAGGCCCTGCCTGTGACGCCTCGTGCCACAGGCGCCACTCCGCCCGCGGCTCCTTAGACGTCATTTCACTTGGCTAGTCGGCGGTGGCATATGAGGGTCGCGGCGATGGCTGTGAAGGCGAGGAAGTGTTCCGGCTTGCGCTCGTAG
>NZ_JBVIJC010000024.1:97576-135858 GCF_055581605.1 Streptomyces sp. NPDC031418 | reverse complement strand
GCCCGGTTACATTCCGAACCCGGAAGCTAAGCCTCACAGCGCCGATGGTACTGCAGGGGGGACCCTGTGGGAGAGTAGGACACCGCCGAACAATTTTTCAAAAAGGTCGGATCCTGAACTTCGGTTCGGGGTCCGGCCTTTTTCTGTTGGCCGTAACGTGTCGTTCACCCTCCGCGCCCAGCATCCAGCACATGGGAACTGCTGCAATGCTCAGGGCCGCCGGCGTCGGTATCGGTGACGAGGTCGTGGTGCCGGCCTTCGGGAACGTCGAAGTCGCCGAGGCCGTGAGCCTGGTGGGTGCCCTCCCGGTGTTCGCCGACATAGACCCGGTGACGTACTGCCTCGACCCGGCTGCCGTCGAAGCGGCCGTAACAGAGCGCACGGCGGCCGTCGTTGCCGTACACCGCTTCGGACGGCGGGCCGACATCGGGCGGTTGCACGCGCTCGGGCAGCGGCACGGGCTTCTGGTGCTGGAACAGGCCGAGTCCGAGGCGCCGTACGACGAGATAGCGCAGCGTCGGGAGCGGGCGGCGTATCTCGACGCCAGGCTGAAGGGCGTACGGACGCCCGACGGGGGCGACGGGCACACCTATCAGCAGTACGTCGTGCGGGTGCCGGGCAACGGCCGGCCGGACCGGGACGCCTTCGCCCGGGCCTTGCGGGTCAAGGGAGTTGCGTGCCGGGTGCCGGTGAAGACGCCCGTGCACCGGTTGCCGGAGTACCGGTGGTGCGTGGATCTGCCGGAGACGGAGCGGGCCGCGGAGGAGACGCTGGCGCTGCCCGTGGATGCCGCGCTGACCAAGCGGGAGATGCAGCGGATCGCCTCCGCCTGCAACGCCCTTGGTGGTCTGCTTCAGCCCGCCTTCTGAGGGCCGCCCGAACGAATTTGGGAACTGGGGCCACTTCGGGGTACAGTTTTCTTGTCGCCGAGAGGGAAACCTCGAAAACGACAAGGCCCCTATAGCTCAGTCGGCAGAGCGTCTCCATGGTAAGGAGAAGGTCAACGGTTCGATTCCGTTTGGGGGCTCCAGTAAAAAGGCCCCACCCTTTCGGGTGGGGCCTTTCGCATGTCCCGTGACGCTCACGCGTCCTTGTGGATTCCCGGGACCCGCATCGCCAGGATCGCCATGTCGTCCGAGGGGGCGTCCGACGCGAAGCGCTCCACCGCGCGCATGATGCGCGCCGCGACCGCGCCCGCGGTCAGGCCCGTGCACGTGGTGAGGACGTCGGCGAGGCCGTCGTCGCCCAGCATGCGCGTGCCCTCGCGGCGTTCGGTGACGCCGTCCGTGACGCAGAGCAGCACGTCGCCGGGGTCGAGGGTGACGGTCTCCTCGTGCAGTTCCAGGTCCTCGATGACGCCCAGCAGGGGCTGCGGTTCCGCCGCGGGCACCACCGTGCCGTCCTGGCGCAGGCGCAGCGGAAGCGGGTGGCCGGCGCAGACCACCTTGAGTTCGGCGCTGCCGTCCTCCTGGGGGCGCAGTTCGCCGTAGAGGAGCGTCAGGAAGCGGCTGCGGTCGCCCTCGTCGAGGATGGCGGAGTTCAGGCGTTCCAGAACGGCGGGGCCGGACAGGCCCTCCCGGGCGAGCAGGCGCAGGGCGTGCCGGGCGAGGCCGGTGACCGCCGCCGCGTTGGGGCCCGTACCGCAGACGTCGCCGATGGCGAAGCCGTAGGCGCCGTTGCCGATGGGGAAGAGGTCGTAGAAGTCGCCGCCGACCTCGTTGCCCTCGCCGGCCGCGCGGTAGATGACCTCCACCTCGACGCCGTCGATGTTCGGCAGGCCGGGCGGGAGGAGGCTGCGCTGGAGGGACTGGCTGATGGCCGTGCGCTCCGAGTACAGGCGGGCGTTGTCCAGGGCGAGGGCGGCCCGGCGGGACAGGTCCTCGGCCAGTTCGAGGATCTCCTGGCGGAAGTGCTCGTCCGTGGGCTTGCCCAGGGTGAGCATGCCGATGACCCGGTTCCGGGCGACCAGGGGCAGGACGACCGTCTCGCCGCCGACGGCGGAGGCCGTCGCCAGGGTCGGGCCGATGCCGGAGGCGAGCTGGTGCGTGGGGCCGCCGGCGAGGCCGAGGCTGCGCATGGAGCTGCGCAGGGCCGCCTGGTGGGCGACCTCGCCGGGGGTCGTCCAGACGCGGGCGCCGGGGGTGGGCACCGGGTCCGGCGGGGCGATCTTCGACAGCAACGACTTGATGCCGTCGATGAGTTCCTCGTCCTCGTGCAGGACGTACGACAGATACGGCTCCGAGGCCTGGTCGGCGATCGTATAGACGGCGCACCAGGTGGCCAGGGTGGGGACCGTCATCTGGGCCATCAGGGCCAGGGTCTGGTCGCGGTCGAGGGTGCCGGCGAGCAGGTCGGAGGCTTCGACCAGGAAGCTCAGGGAGCCGCGGCGCAGCCGCTCCAGCTCGCCGAGGCGGGCCGACTCGACGGCCAGGGCGATGCGGTCGGCGGCGAACTGGAGCCGAAGCGCCTCCTCGTTGGTGTATCTGCCGGGTGCCTCGGCCGCGACGCCGAGGGAGCCCGTGAGACGGCCCTCGACCTTGAGCGGGACCGTGACGACCGAGCGCATTCCGGTGCCGGCCAGCAGCGGGACGGCTCCGGGGACGGCGTTGAGGTCGTCGTGGACGGCGGGCATGCGCGCGGAGCCGTAGCGGCCGGGGCCCGCCTCGACGGGCACGCGCGCGAAGCGCTGGCGGGCCGAGGGCAGGCCGGTGGAGGCGCGGACCTCCAGCTCGGTCTCGTCGTCGGTGGCGAGCAGCAGGAACGCGGAGTCGCCGTCGAGCATGTCGCGGGCGCGTTCCACCGTGCGCTGGAGCAGGCCGTCGAGGTCGTCGGGGGCGGGGGAGCCGATGAACAGCTCGAAGGGGTCGGCGCTCTGGCCGTCCGCGGACGTGCTCTGGTCGCCGGCGGGGACGCGGGGCGGGGTTTGCAGGACGGCGCGTTCGTGGTCGCGGACCAGGAGGCAGACAGTGGAGGGCTCGCCGCCGGTGTCGCGGACCCGGAGGTGGGAGGCGTACACCGGGACGACCCGGCCGTCGGCGCCGCGGATGCCGTAGCTGCCCTCCCAGCGGGAGAGCTGGAGGGCCTCGGCGACGCCGGTGCTCGTGCCCGGGGTGTGCGGCCAGGCGGCGAGTTCCGTCAGGGGCATGCCGATGACCTCGGCCGCCGGATAGCCGAAGAGGTCCTCGGCGTCCTCGTTCCAGGCGGCTACGGTGCCCTTGCGGTCGATCTGGAGGACGGCGACGCGGACCCGGCCGTCGGGGGCCAGCGGAAGCAGCTCGGCGGGCAGGGACGGGCCGGCCGCGCGGGTGCCGGCCGGGCGTTCGGGCAGGTTGAGCTGGAACCAGACGTTTTTGTGGGTGGGCGTGTAGTCCACGCCCCAGCGGGTGGCCAGGGCCGCGCACAGCTGGAGTCCGCGGCCGCCTTCGCGGTCGGGGCTGCCCATGGCGACGGCGGAGTGCTGGAGCGGAACCTCGCGCTCGGGGTAGCGGTCCGAGACCTCGATGCGCACACTGTCCTCGGAGCGCAGGCAGAGCACCTCCGCGTGCGTGCCCGCGTGGACGACGGCGTTGGTCACCAGTTCGCTGGTGAGGACGACGGCGTCGTCGACGATGTCGGCGAAGCCCCAGCCCTGGAGGGTGTCGCGGACGAACGACCGGGCGGTCGCGACCGATCGCCCGACGGGCTCGAAACTGGCGGCCGCGCGCGCGGTGATCACAGAACTCCTCGGCCGGTTGTCTACGTACAGGGCTGCGGGGCCGGCCGGCTCGCGCCGCTGCTGCGGCATCAGCGCGCCCGTCGGCTGTTGCTCCGGGGTCTGTCCCCCGGGGATCAGTCCGGTGGTCATGGTCTGCGGCCGCCCCTCCGATGCCCGCTCGTGCTCGTGCCACCGCCCAGGCCGGTGGGACCGGTGCGGCTGGACAGCCGCATGCAAGGTTACTTACCTTCGCCGTCCGGGCGGATGCCGGTCGCCGGTGTTTACGCCCCCAGGGTGTGCGGACGGTGTGCGAAGCTGCCGAACTGTTATGGCCTGGTTCGGACGGGGTGAAACACTGGGCAGGCTTCTGACGAAGGTCGGGTCGCGCCGCGTGTTTTCCGTGTACGACGGGCAGCAGCCCTTGGTGTGGCCGGATCTCGTCTGGCAGAAATACGCATCAGTAACGGGTACGCGGGAGTAACCGGTATGCCGAGGACCGGCACGCCGGGGCCGAAGCGGCCGAGCACAGCAGTTACGGTCAACCCCTCCGGGAGGGACACAGTGGAGTCTGGCGCGGCGACGCGGGGCACGAAGACGCGCGCGAAGGGCGGACCGTCCCGGGGCGGGAGCGGCGGTACGACCGTCGTGGACACAGCCGCCCTGCACCGGCTGCTGGCCGCTCTGGTATCGATGCGGGACGGCAATTTCCGCAAGCGGCTCACGGTGTCCGGGGACGGCGTGATGTCGGAGATCGCGGCGGTCTTCAACGAGGTGGCCGACCGCAATCTGCATCTGACCGGCGAGCTGTCGCGGGTACGACGGATGGTCGGCCGTGAGGGAAAGCTCACGGAGCGGCTGGAGACGGGGGCCTGCGAGGGGTCCTGGGCGACGGCGATCGACAACTCCAACGCCCTGGTGGACGATCTCGTCTGGCCGGTGTCGGAGGTCAGCCGGGTCCTGACGGCGGTGGCCGAAGGTGATCTGTCGCCGCGGATGGAGTTGCGGACCCAGGCGCCGGACGGAGCCACCGGGCACCCGCTGCGGGGCGAGTTCCTGAAGGTCGGCCGTACCGTCAACAACCTGGTCGACCAGCTGTCCACGTTCACGGACGAGGTCACGCGCGTGGCCAGCGAGGTCGGTACCGAGGGCAAGCTCGGCGGCCAGGCCCGGGTGCGCGGTATGTCCGGTTCCTGGAAGGACCTGACGGAGTCCGTCAACACGATGGCGGACCGGCTGACCGCGCAGGTGCGGGACATCGCGCTGGTGACCACGGCGGTCGCCAAGGGTGACCTGTCGCGCAAGGTGACCGTCCATGTCGCCGGCGAGATGCTGGAGCTGAAGAACACCGTCAACACGATGGTGGACCAGCTGTCGGCGTTCTCCTCCGAGGTCACGCGGGTGGCCCGGGAGGTGGGCACCGAGGGCATGCTGGGCGGTCGCGCGCAGGTGCCCGGGGTGGCCGGTGTGTGGAAGGAGCTGACCGACTCCGTCAACACGATGGCGGGCAACCTGACCGCGCAGGTGCGGGGGATCTCGCAGGTCACGACGGCTGTCGCGAACGGTGACCTGTCGCAGAAGGTGACGGTTCCGGCGCGGGGCGAGGTGGCGCAGCTCGCCGAGACGATCAACCAGATGACCGAGACGCTGCGGATCTTCGCGGACGAGGTCACCCGGGTAGCGAACGAGGTCGGCGCGGAGGGGCGGCTCGGTGGTCAGGCGAACGTGCCGGGCGCGGCCGGCACCTGGAAGGACCTGACGGACTCCGTCAACACGGTGTTCCGGAACCTCACGACGCAGGTGCGGGACATCGCCGCGGTGACGACGGCCGTGGCCAGCGGTGATCTGTCGCAGAAGGTCACCGTGGACGTGGCCGGCGAGATGCTGGAGCTGAAGAACACCGTCAACGGCATGGTGGACCAGCTGTCGTCGTTCGGTGCCGAGGTGACCCGGGTGGCGCGGGAGGTCGGCGTCGAGGGTGAGCTGGGCGGTCAGGCGCAGGTGCCGGGGGCGGCCGGTGCCTGGAAGGATCTGACCGACTCCGTCAACACCGCGTTCCGAAACCTCACCGGTCAGGTGCGCAACATCGCCCAGGTGACCACGGCGGTGGCCAACGGCGATCTGTCGCAGAAGGTCACGGTCGACGTCTCCGGTGAGATGCTCCAGCTGAAGAACACCGTGAACACGATGGTGGACCAGCTGTCGAGCTTCGCCGACCAGGTCACGCGGATGGCCCGGGACGTGGGTACGGAGGGCCGGCTGGGCGGCCAGGCCCGGGTGGACGGGGTGTCGGGCACCTGGAAGGAGCTGACGGACTCCGTCAACTTCATGGCGGGCAACCTGACGTCCCAGGTGCGCAACATCGCCCAGGTGACCACGGCGGTGGCCAACGGCGATCTGTCGCAGAAGATCGACGTGGACGCGCGCGGCGAGATCCTTGAGCTGAAGAACACGATCAACACCATGGTTGATCAGCTGTCCGCCTTCGCCGACCAGGTGACCCGGGTGGCCCGGGACGTGGGTACCGAGGGGCGCCTCGGCGGGCAGGCGCAGGTGCCCGGCGTCGCCGGTGTGTGGCGGGACCTGACGGACTCGGTGAACGGCATGGCCGGGAACCTGACCGCACAGGTGCGCAACATCGCCCAGGTGGCCACCGCGGTGGCCCGGGGTGACCTCTCCCAGAAGATCACCGTGGACGCGCGCGGGGAGATCCTGGAGCTGAAGAACACGCTGAACACGATGGTGGACCAGCTGTCGTCGTTCGCGCAGGAGGTCACCCGGGTGGCCCGTGAGGTGGGTACGGAGGGCATCCTCGGCGGTCAGGCCGAGGTGCAGGGTGTCTCCGGCACCTGGAAGGACCTCACGCAGTCCGTGAACTTCATGGCGAACAACCTGACCATCCAGGTGCGCAACATCGCCGAGGTCACGACCGCGGTGGCCAAGGGCGACCTGTCCAAGAAGATCACTGTTGACGCGAAGGGCGAGATCCTTGAGCTCGTCACGACGGTCAACACGATGGTTGATCAGCTGTCCAGCTTCGCCGAGCAGGTGACCCGGGTGGCCCGTGAGGTGGGTACCGAGGGCATTCTGGGTGGTCAGGCGCATGTGCCGGGTGTCACCGGTATCTGGAAGGACCTGAGCAACAACGTCAACCTGATGGCCAACAACCTGACCATGCAGGTGCGGAACATCTCGCAGGTCGCGTCGGCCGTCGCCAACGGCGATCTGACGCGTCAGGTGACGATCGAGGCGCGCGGCGAGGTCGCGCAGCTCGCCGACACCATCAACATCATGGTCAAGACGCTGAGTTCGTTCGCGGACCAGGTCACCAAGGTGGCCCGTGAGGTGGGCACGGACGGCATCCTGGGTGGTCAGGCGCATGTGCCGGGCGTGGCCGGCACCTGGAAGGACCTCACGGAGTCCGTGAACCAGATGGCGTCCAACCTGACCGGTCAGGTGCGCAACATCGCCATGGTGACCACGGCGATCGCCAAGGGTGACCTGACGAAGAAGATCGACATTGACGCGCGGGGCGAGATCCTCGAGCTGAAGACGACGATCAACACGATGGTCGACCAGCTGTCCAGCTTCGCCGAGGAGGTCACGCGGGTGGCCCGCGAGGTGGGTACCGAGGGGCAGCTCGGCGGCCAGGCACGCGTGCGGGACGTCGACGGCACCTGGCGGGACCTGACCGAGTCGGTGAACGAGATGGCCGGGAACCTGACCCGGCAGGTGCGTGCCATCGCGCGCGTGGCGACCGCGGTGACCCGCGGCGACCTGAACCTGAAGATCGACGTCGACGCGTCCGGCGAGATCCAGGAGCTTCAGGACTACATCAACAAGATGATCGCCAACCTGCGCGACACCACGATCGCCAACAAGGAGCAGGACTGGCTCAAGGGCAACCTCGCCCGGATCTCCGCGCTGATGCAGGGCCGCCGGGACCTGGAGGACGTGGCCTCGCTGATCATGAGCGAGCTGACTCCGGTGGTCTCCGCGCAGCACGGTGCCTTCTTCCTCACGATGCCGCTGACGGAGGGCAAGGACGTCGGCGACGGCGACGAGGACTACGAGCTGCGGATGCTGGGCTCCTACGGCTATCTGACGGGGTCCATGCCGACCTCGTTCCGGCCCGGTGAGGCGCTGGTCGGCACGGCCGCCAAGGAGGGGCGCACGATCCTGGTGGACAACGCGCCCAGCGGCTATCTGAAGATCTCCTCCGGGCTCGGCGAGGCCCCGCCCGCGCAGGTGATCGTGTTGCCGGTGCTGTTCGAGGGCACGGTGCTCGGGGTGATCGAGCTGGCGTCGTTCACGCCGTTCACGCAGATCCAGAGGGATTTCCTGAACCAGATCGCCGAGATGATCGCGACCAGCGTCAACACCATTTCGGTCAACACCAAGACCGAGCAGCTGCTGAAGCAGTCGCAGGAGCTGACCGAGCAACTGCGGGAGCGGTCGGCCGAGTTGGAGAACCGTCAGAAGGCGCTCCAGGCGTCCAACGCGGAGCTGGAGGAGAAGGCCGAGCTGCTGGCCCGGCAGAACCGCGACATCGAGGTGAAGAACACCGAGATCGAGGAGGCCCGGCAGGTCCTGGAGGAGCGCGCCGAGCAGCTGGCGGTGTCGATGCGCTACAAGAGCGAGTTCCTCGCCAACATGTCGCACGAGCTGCGCACCCCGCTGAACTCGCTGCTGATCCTGGCCAAGCTGCTCGCCGACAACGCCGAGGGGAACCTCTCCCCGAAGCAGGTGGAGTTCGCCGAGACCATCCACGGCGCCGGCTCCGACCTGCTCCAGCTGATCAACGACATCCTCGACCTGTCGAAGGTCGAGGCGGGCAAGATGGACGTCTCCCCGACGCGCATCGCGCTCGTACAGCTCGTGGACTATGTGGAGGCCACCTTCCGGCCGCTGACCGCCGAGAAGGGCCTGGACCTGTCGGTGCGGGTGTCGCCGGAGCTGCCGGCCACGCTGCACACCGACGAGCAGCGGCTGCTCCAGGTGCTGCGCAACCTGCTCTCCAACGCGGTGAAGTTCACCGACTCCGGCTCGGTGGAGCTGGTGATCCGGCCGGCCGGGGCGGATGTGCCGCAGTCGATCCGGGAGCAGCTGCTGGAGGCCGGTTCGCTGACCGATCCGGCAGGTGAGCTGATCGCGTTCTCGGTGACCGACACCGGTATCGGCATCGCGGCGAGCAAGATGAGGGTGATCTTCGAGGCGTTCAAGCAGGCGGACGGCACGACCAGCCGCAAGTACGGCGGCACCGGTCTCGGCCTGTCGATCTCCCGGGAGATCGCGCAGCTGCTCGGCGGTGAGATCCACGCACAGAGCGAGCCGGGCCGCGGTTCGACGTTCACGCTGTACCTGCCGCTGCACCCGAGCGAGCTGCCGCCGCAGGGCTACCAGCAGTCGGTGGCCCCGCTGGAGGCCGGCGAGCTGCTCGCCTCGGAGTCGGGTCAGTCCTCGGAGCTGTCCGCCGCGGAGATCGAGACGCCGGCCGAGGTGAAGTCGTACCGGGAGACGCAGAACGGCCCCGCGGCGCTGTTCCGGCGCCGGCGGCGCAGTCTGCCGCAGGGCGAGCAGCGGCCCGAGCAGTGGACGGTGGTGCCCGAGCCGGAGAGCCCGCCGCAGTCCGCGCGCGCGGTGCGGTTCGGCGGCGAGAAGGTGCTGATCGTCGACGACGACATCCGCAACGTGTTCGCGCTGACCAGCGTCCTGGAGCAGCACGGGCTGTCGGTGCTGTACGCCGAGAACGGCCGCGAGGGCATCGAGGTGCTGGAGCAGCACGACGATGTCGCGGTGGTGCTGATGGACATCATGATGCCGGAGATGGACGGCTACGCCACGACCACGGCGATCCGCAGGATGCCGCAGTTCGCCGGGCTGCCGATCATCGCGCTGACCGCGAAGGCGATGAAGGGCGACCGGGAGAAGGCGCTCGACTCGGGCGCCTCCGACTATGTGACCAAGCCGGTCGACCCGGACCATCTGCTGACCGTGATGCAGCGGTGGATGCGCGGGGAGTGACGGCGCCGGCTGCCGGGGACGTGAACAGCCGGGGAACTCCGGGCGGGTGCCGGGAGTTCCCCGCGTAGGGTGGCTGCGGCACGTATGGAACGCGGGATTCCGGGAACCATCCCGACCCATGCCGCGTTTCCGTTATGTGCACAGTGACATCGCGGTGACAGGGTGTGGCGACAGCCGGGGTGCGGCTACGATGACCGGCACAAGGACGGGCGGCGAAAGGGAGTCGTCCCCTGGGGCGGCGCCCGGTGTACCGCCGGGGCGAGGAGGGCGGGCCATGGTGCAGAAGGCCAAGATCCTCCTGGTCGATGACCGGCCGGAGAATCTGCTGGCGCTGGAGGCCATCCTCTCTGCGCTCGATCAGACGCTGGTGCGGGCATCGAGCGGGGAGGAAGCGCTCAAAGCACTGCTCACGGACGACTTCGCGGTCATTCTGCTGGACGTCCAGATGCCGGGCATGGACGGGTTCGAGACAGCGGCGCACATCAAGCGGCGGGAGCGGACCCGGGACATCCCGATCATCTTCCTCACGGCGATCAACCACGGACCGCACCACACCTTCCGCGGCTACGCGGCGGGGGCGGTGGACTACATCTCCAAGCCGTTCGACCCGTGGGTGCTGCGCGCGAAGGTCTCGGTCTTCGTCGAGCTGTACATGAAGAACTGCCAGCTGCGCGAGCAGGCGGCGCTGCTGCGGCTCCAGTTGGAGGGCGGCGGCAAGGGCGCGGTCGGCGGCAAGGAGTCGGCCGGGCTGCTCGCCGAGCTGTCCGCGCGGCTCGCGGCCGTGGAGGAGCAGGCCGAGGCGCTGTCCAAACAGCTGGACGACGACTCCGCGGACGCCGCCGCGGTGGCCACCGCGGCCCATCTGGAGCGCAAACTCACCGGTCTGCGCCGCGCGCTCGACGCCCTGGAGCCGGGCGCCGGAACCGGCGGCTCCTCGGTGCCCGTGCAGAACTGACGTACGCGGGGCGGCGAGTTGTCCGTGAGCGTGCGTCAGCTCCGGGTCCGGGCAGGGGCGACACGAACGGGTGAAGCAGTGGGCACACGTGTCCGCTGTCGTCTCCCCCGGTAACCTCACACCCATGGCCTCACGTCCCTCCGCAGCCAAGAAGCCGCCCGCCAAGAAGGCGGCCGCTCCCGCGAAGGCTCCGGCGAAGAAGGCCGCAGCGAAGAAGGCCCCGGCCAAGAAGCCGCCCGCCAAGAAGGCCGCGGTGAAAAGGGCGGTGCCGCCGAAGCCGGCACCGAGCCCCACCGGGGGCGTCTACCGGCTGGTGCGCGCGCTCTGGCTGGGCCTCGCGCACGCCGTCGGCGCCGTCTTCCGCGGCATAGGGCAGGGCGCGAGGAACCTCGACCCGGCGCACCGCAAGGACGGCGTCGGGCTGCTGCTGCTCGGCGTCGCCCTGATCGTCGCGGCCGGCACCTGGGCGGATCTGAAGGGGCCCGTCGGCGACCTGGTGGAGATCCTGGTCACCGGCGCCTTCGGCAGGCTCGACCTGCTGGTGCCGATCCTGCTCGCGGTGATCGCCGTACGGTTCATCCGGCACCCGGAGAAGCCGGAGGCCAACGGGCGGATCGTGATCGGTCTGTCCGCGCTGGTCATCGGCGTGCTCGGCCAGGTCCACATCGCGTGCGGCTCGCCCGCGCGCAGTGACGGCATGCAGGCGATAAGGGACGCCGGCGGCCTCATCGGCTGGGCGGCGGCCACCCCGCTGACGTACACCATGACCGACGTGCTCGCCGTACCGCTGCTGGTGCTGCTGACGGTCTTCGGTCTGCTCGTGGTGACGGCCACCCCGGTCAACGCCATCCCGCAGCGGCTGCGGGCGCTCGGCGTACGCCTGGGCGTGCTGCACGACCACGAGGCCGACGAGTTCGGCGAGGACGACGTGCGCTACGAGGAGCAGTGGCGCGAGGCGCTGCCCGCGCGCCCCCGTAAGCGCTCGTCCGCCCCGCAGTCGTACGACCCCGACAGCGCGGAGGAGGAGGCCCTCTCGCGGCGCCGCAGCCGCCCCCGGCGCTCCGCGGTGCCCCAGCCGGATCCGCAGCGCCAGATGGACGCGGTGGACGTCGCGGCGGCGGCAGCGGCCGCGCTGGACGGCGCCGTGCTGCATGGCATGCCGCCGTCCCCGCTGGTCGCCGACCTCACCCAGGGCGTCAGCGTCGGCGACCGGGAGGACACCACCCCGGTGCCCGCGCCCGCGCCGGCTCCTGCGCCCGCGCCGGTGCCGGCCGCGCGCCCCCGGCAGGAGAAGCTCCAGTCCGGAGTCGTCCCGGATCTCACCAAGAAGGCCCCGGCGGAACCCCGTGAGCTGCCCGCGCGCGCGGAGCAGCTCCAGCTGTCCGGCGACATCACCTATGCGCTGCCCTCGCTCGACCTGCTCGAGCGGGGCGGCCCCGGCAAGGCGCGCAGCGCCGCGAACGACGCGGTCGTCGCCTCCCTCACCCAGGTCTTCACCGAGTTCAAGGTGGACGCCGCCGTCACCGGCTTCACCCGGGGTCCGACGGTCACCCGCTACGAGGTCGAGCTCGGCCCGGCCGTGAAGGTGGAGCGGATCACCGCGCTGACCAAGAACATCGCGTACGCGGTCGCCAGCCCGGACGTGCGGATCATCAGCCCCATCCCCGGCAAGTCGGCGGTGGGCATCGAGATCCCGAACACCGACCGGGAGATGGTGAACCTCGGCGACGTACTGCGTCTCGCGGAGTCCGCCGAGGACGACGACCCGATGCTGGTCGCCTTCGGCAAGGACGTCGAGGGCGGGTACGTGATGCACTCGCTGGCGAAGATGCCGCACATGCTCGTCGCCGGTGCCACCGGCTCCGGCAAGTCGTCCTGCATCAACTGTCTGATCACCTCGGTGATGATGCGGGCCACGCCGGAGGACGTGCGGATGATCCTGGTCGACCCCAAGCGGGTCGAGCTGACCGCCTACGAGGGCATCCCGCACCTGATCACGCCGATCATCACCAACCCCAAGCGGGCCGCCGAGGCGCTCCAGTGGGTCGTCCGCGAGATGGACCTCAGGTATGACGACCTGGCCGCCTATGGGTACCGGCACATCGACGACTTCAACCGCGCGGTGCGCGAGGGCAAGGCCAAGCCGCCGGAGGGCAGTGAGCGGGAGCTCCAGCCCTACCCGTACCTGCTGGTGATCGTGGACGAGCTGGCGGACCTGATGATGGTCGCCCCGCGTGACGTGGAGGACGCGATCGTGCGCATCACGCAGCTCGCGCGCGCGGCCGGCATCCACCTGGTGCTCGCCACCCAGCGGCCCTCGGTCGACGTGGTCACCGGTCTGATCAAGGCGAACGTGCCTTCCCGGCTGGCGTTCGCCACCTCCTCGCTGGCCGACTCCCGGGTCATCCTCGACCAGCCCGGCGCCGAGAAGCTCATCGGCAAGGGTGACGGCCTGTTCCTGCCGATGGGGGCGAACAAGCCGACCCGTATGCAGGGCGCGTTCGTGACCGAGGAGGAGGTCGCGGCCGTCGTCCAGCACTGCAAGGACCAGATGGCGCCGGTCTTCCGGGACGACGTCACCGTCGGCAGCAAACAGAAGAAGGAGATCGACGAGGACATCGGCGACGACCTCGACCTGCTGTGCCAGGCGGCGGAGCTGGTCGTCTCCACCCAGTTCGGGTCGACGTCCATGCTCCAGCGGAAGCTGCGCGTCGGCTTCGCCAAGGCCGGGCGGCTCATGGACCTCATGGAGTCCCGCAACATCGTGGGACCGAGCGAGGGCTCCAAGGCGCGTGACGTGCTGGTGAAACCCGACGAGCTGGACGGCGTGCTCGCGCTGATCCGCGGGGAGTCCGACGGGTAGCCCGCAGGGCCGTCCGGCGGACACGGGTTACGCCGGGCGGCGGCATCGCCGTGATCCACCCGTTAGAGAACGACGGGCAACCGTTTCCCTTTGTCGTACGTCCAGTTGAGCGAAAGGACAGATAGGCGTCCCAAGCTGGGGTACCTGCCTGTCCAGCCCTCGGGATGACCGGCCATTCCGATGGCGTACAAAGTCCGACCGCCCGGTTGCCCCACCCTTTCGTACCCCCCCTAGACTGAGCTTCCAGCACAGGTGGCTACACGCTCGAAAGGCGCCCCCGTGTCCATCGGCAACTCCCCCGAAGACGAGCGTCCGTTCCCCGACGAGTCCCAGGAACCCCGTGCCTCCGTCGGCCGCGCGCTGCGGCAGGCGCGGATCGCGGCGGGGCTCACCGTGGACGATGTCAGCAGCGCCACTCGTGTCCGTATCGCCATCGTGCATGCCATCGAGGCGGACGATTTCGCGCCCTGCGGCGGTGACGTGTACGCGCGCGGGCACATCCGCACGCTGGCGAGGGCCGTCCACCTCGATCCCGAGCCGCTGATCACCCAGTACGACGCCGAGCACGGCGGCCGTCCCGCGCCCACCCCGGCCGCACCGCTGTTCGAGGCGGAGCGGATCCGTCCGGAGCGGCGGGGGCCGAACTGGACCGCGGCCATGGTCGCCGCGATCGTCGTCGTGATCGGTTTCGTCGGGTTCACCGCGGTCAAGGGCGGTGGCTCCGGCAACGACGCGAAGACGCAGGTCGCCGAGGGCGCCACGCCCAGCGTCGGCAAGACCGCCGCGCCCACGCCGAAGAAGGACAAGCCCGCGGCGCCGACCACGGAGCCCTCCGACAGCGCCATCGCCGCCGCGCCCCAGGACAAGGTCACCGTCCAGGTCAGTGCGCCGAACGGACGCAGCTGGATCTCGGCCAAGGACCACAACGGCCGGATGCTCTTCGACGGGCTGCTCAAGCAGGGCGAGTCCAAGACCTTCCAGGACAGCTCCAAGATCAACCTGATCCTGGGCGACGCCGGTGCCATCCAGCTCTACGTCAACGGCAAGAAGATCGAGGACGACTTCCAGCCCGGCGCGGTGGAGCGTCTGACCTACACGAAGGGCGATCCCGAGGTCGGTTAGGCCGTGGGGGAGCGGATGTGACGGGGTCGGTCAAGATCGGCCAACCCCGTCGACGTGGGCTGTCAGCGAGACAAAGTAGTCTTGAGCCCATGCCTGAACGCCGTACCGTCGCACTCGTCACTCTTGGCTGCGCCCGTAACGAGGTGGACTCCGAGGAGCTCGCAGGCCGTTTGGAGGCGGACGGCTGGCAGCTCGTCGAGGACGCCGCAGACGCCGATGTCGCCGTGGTCAACACCTGCGGCTTCGTGGACGCCGCCAAGAAGGACTCCGTCGACGCCCTGCTGGAGGCCAACGACCTCAAGGCGCATGGCAGAACCCAGGCCGTCGTGGCGGTGGGCTGCATGGCCGAGCGGTACGGCAAGGAGCTGGCCGAGGCGCTGCCCGAGGCCGACGGCGTGCTCGGCTTCGACGACTACACGAACATCTCCGACCGCTTGCAGACCATCCTGTCCGGCGGTATCCACGCCGCGCACACCCCGCGCGACCGCCGCAAGCTGCTGCCGATCAGCCCGGCCGAGCGCCAGGAGTCGGCCGCGGCCGTGGCCCTGCCCGGGCACGGCCCCACCGACCTCCCGGAGGGTGTCGCGCCCGCCTCCGGCCCCCGCGCGCCCCTGCGCCGCCGGCTGGACGGCGCCCCGGTGGCCTCGGTCAAGCTGGCCTCCGGCTGCGACCGGCGCTGCACCTTCTGCGCCATCCCGTCCTTCCGCGGCTCCTTCATCTCCCGCCGCCCCAGCGACGTCCTCAACGAGACCCGCTGGCTGGCCGAGCAGGGCGTGAAGGAGATCATGCTGGTCTCCGAGAACAACACCTCCTACGGCAAGGACCTGGGCGACATCCGCCTGCTGGAGTCCCTGCTGCCCGAGCTGGCCGAGGTCGACGGCATCGAGCGGGTGCGGGTCAGCTACCTCCAGCCGGCCGAGATGCGCCCCGGGCTGATCGACGTCCTCACCTCGACCCCGAAGGTCGCGCCGTACTTCGACCTGTCCTTCCAGCACTCCGCTCCGGACGTGCTGCGCTCCATGCGCCGCTTCGGCGACACCGACCGCTTCCTGGAGCTGCTCGACACCATCCGCTCCAAGGCCCCCGAGGCCGGTGTGCGCTCCAACTTCATCGTCGGCTTCCCCGGCGAGAGCGACTCCGACCTGGCCGAGCTGGAGCGGTTCCTGAACGGCGCCCGGCTGGATGCCATCGGCGTCTTCGGCTACTCCGACGAGGAGGGCACGGAGGCGGCGACGTACGACAACAAGCTGGACGAGGAGGTCGTCGCCGAGCGTCTGGCCCGTATCTCCCGGCTGGCCGAGGAGCTGGTCTCGCAGCGTGCGGAGGAGCGCGTCGGGGAGACCGTGCGGGTCCTGGTGGAGTCGGTGGACGACGAGGAGGGCGTGTACGGCCGGGCCGCGCACCAGGCGCCCGAGACGGACGGCCAGGTGCTGCTCACGAGCGGCGAGGGGCTGAGCGTCGGACGTATGGTCGAGGCGAAGGTGGTCGGTACGGAAGGTGTCGACCTGGTGGCCGAGCCGCTGGCCGGCTCGCCCGCACGCAGTGAGGAGGCGGGCAGATGACCGGAGTCCCGGCATCCGCCGCGGGCGGCTCCTCCGGTGCGCACGGCGCCCGGGGTTCCGCCGCCGCTGCCGACGGCGCCCGCTCCGGGGTCTCCGCTTCCGCATCCGCTCCCGGCGCCGACGGGGCGGCCGACCCGAGGCCCGCGCGCGGTGGGAAGATCGCGGCCGCGGCCGTCAACCAGGCCAGCGTCTGGAACGTCGCCAATCTGCTGACGATGCTGCGGCTGGTCCTGGTGCCCGGCTTCGTGGCGCTGATGCTGGCCAACGGCGGTTACGACCCGGCCTGGCGCTCGTTCGCCTGGGCGGCCTTCGCCATCGCCATGATCACCGACCTGTTCGACGGGCATCTGGCCCGCACCTACAACCTGGTCACCGATTTCGGTAAGATCGCCGATCCCATCGCCGACAAAGCGATCATGGGGGCGGCGCTCATCTGCCTGTCCGCCCTGGGCGATCTGCCCTGGTGGGTGACGATCGTGATCCTCGGCCGGGAACTCGGCATCACGCTGCTGCGTTTTCTGGTCATTCGCTACGGCGTGATCCCCGCCAGCCGCGGCGGCAAGCTGAAGACGCTCACCCAGGGCGTCGCCGTCGGGATGTACGTCCTGGCACTGACGGGGTGGCTGGCCACGCTGAGGTTCTGGGTGATGGCCGTGGCCGTCGTCCTCACCGTCGTCACAGGCCTGGACTACGTAAGACAAGCCATTGTGCTGCGCCGCCGGGGAATCGCCGAGCGGGCCGCGGTGTTGGAGGAGACGGAAACGTGATTGCTCAGGCCACCGAGCTGGTGCGACTACTGACCGTGAGAGGCGAGACCCTCGCCGTCGCGGAGTCGCTCACGGGTGGCCTGGTGGCGGCGGAGATCACCGGGGTACCCGGGGCCTCCAGGGTGTTCCGGGGATCGGTCACCGCCTACGCCACCGAGCTGAAGCACGAGCTGCTGGGTGTCGACGCGACGCTGCTGGCCCAGCGAGGAGCGGTGGACCCGCAGGTCGCGGCCCAGATGGCGGCCGGAGTGCGGAAGGCGCTGGGTGCCGACTGGGGCATCGCGACGACCGGAGTCGCCGGCCCCGATCCGCAGGACGGCCAGCCCGTCGGGACGGTCTTCGTGGCCGTCGACGGGCCGCTCACCGCCCGTTCCGGTTCTGCCGGTGGCGGAAAAGTCGAGGCCCTGCGGTTGAACGGCAGCCGTGCGGAAATTCGTATGGAGAGTGTACGGAGCGTACTCGCAGTGCTTCTGGAGCAGCTTGCGGGCGAACACACTGGGAATGAGCGGGCACAGGATACGGAACGGAACGGGGGGTTTTGATGTTTGCAGCCCTGAGTGAACACGACATCGCTCCCCGCACGGCCGCGGCGCAAGGCGGTACGGTGGGGCGTGAAGGATGCGGCTACGCGGTCCGAGGAGGGAGCCACCGATGATTCTGCTCCGTCGCCTGCTGGGTGACGTGCTGCGTCGGCAGCGCCAACGCCAGGGCCGTACTCTGCGCGAAGTCTCCTCGTCCGCCCGAGTCTCACTCGGCTATCTCTCCGAGGTGGAGCGGGGGCAGAAGGAGGCTTCCTCCGAACTGCTCGCCGCCATCTGCGACGCGCTGGACGTACGGATGTCGGAACTGATGCGAGAGGTGAGCGACGAACTGGCGCTCGCCGAACTGGCCCAGTCCGCCGCGGCCACCGAGACCGTACCCGCGCCGGTCCGCCCGATGCTGGGTTCCGTGTCGGTGACCGGTGTGCCGCCGGAACGGGTGACCATCAAGGCGCCCGCGGAGGCGGTGGACGTCGTCGCCGCCTGACGCGACCGTCCACGGCTCGGCGGTCCGTCACCGCCGATACGACGACCGATCGGGTGAAGGCCCCGGCCGGCTGCTTCAGGGAGACCTGGGGGAGCCGACCGGGGCCTTCGCCGTATCCGAGCCACAGCCGCGCCGGTATGCGCCGGTTTGCCGCGGTTGTGCGGTGCGGTCATGGTGGAGGGACGTGACGGCGCCGAACGCACCGGAGGAAGCGGATGTACGTCGTGAAGAGCCCGTTGGCCGACGCGGATCTGAAGACCGTGTCGGAGGCGTTGCAGGGCGCCCTGGTCGACCTGGTGGACCTCTCGCTGGTCGCGAAGCAGATCCACTGGAATGTCGTCGGGCCCCGCTTCCGGTCCATCCACCTCCAGCTGGACGAGGTCGTCGCCTCCGCCCGCACCCACTCCGACACGGTGGCCGAACGGGCCTCGGCGCTCGGTGTCCCGCCCGACGGGCGCGCCGCCACGGTGGCCTCGGGCAGCGGCATCGGCACCACTCCGGCGGGCTGGATCAAGGACGGGGACGCGGTCGGCGCGATGGTGGACGCGCTCGGCGCGGTGATCACCCGGATGCGGGCGCGGGTGGAGTCCACCGGGGAGCCGGATCCGGTGACCCAGGACATCTTCATCGGCATCACCGCGGACCTGGAGAAACATCACTGGATGTTCCAGGCGGAGAACGCGTAGCCGGTTGCCGGTGCTGTTCCGGTGCCCTGTGCCGCGCCTGCCGTCCGCTGATGCACCCGTGAGCCCACGGGTGCGCCTGGTGGGTGGGGGCGCCGGCGGTCTAGGGTCTTTCTTTCGGATCAGGTCGGCGGCTTCGGCCGGCGACGCCGGCAAGATCCGAAAGAGCGGCCCTAGCGTCCCGCGGGAGGGGGTGGCCATGGTGGGGCGGATCGTGCGGTGCGGAGTAGCGCTGGGGTTCGGTGTGCTGTGGTGGTGGGCCGTGCTGCGAATCGCCCGGGGGGAGGGTGCCGGAGTGCTGGAGGGCGCCGTGGTGACCGGTGGGTGGGGAGTGAGCCTGCTGCCCGTGCACTGTGTGCCCAAGGGGCGGGCCGTCGGGGCCCTGTCGGCCGGGCGGTGGGCGGCCGCCTGGCGGGTGGACGACGCTACCAGGGCATCGCCACACCCCCGTTCGGGCGAAGTATCTGACCCGTGGTGAACGCGGAGGCGTCCGAGGCCAGATAGAGCACCGCGTGCGCCACGTCGTCCGGTTCTCCGACCCGGCCGAGCGGTGCCCTACGGGCCATCAGCGTCTCGGTGTGCGCCTGCGCCGCCTGGTCGTGACGGTCCGTCATGGGGGTGCGGATCCAGCCCGGGGCGACCGCGTTGACCCGGATCCCGTGCGGGCCGACCTCGGTGGCCAGCGTCCTGGTCAGCTGGACCACGGCCGCCTTGGCCGCGCCGTAGCAGAGCAGCCCCGGGCCGCCGGTGTCCACCGCGCCGGAGGCCATGGTGACGATGCTGCCCCGCCGCCGCTGGGCCAGCATCAGCCGCGCCGCCTCCTGGCAGGCGTACAGCACGCCCTTGAAGTTGACGTTCAGCACCCGGTCGAGGTCCTCGTCGCGGGTCTCCAGGACCGGGCTGCTGTGCATGATCCCGGCGATCGCCGCCATGACGTCCAGTCGCGCGCAGGACCGCACGGCCGCAGCCAGCCGGGCCCGGTCGGCGACGTCGAGGACGTGTATACGGGCGGTTCCGCCGCGGTCCTCGATCAGTTTGGCCGTGCCGTGCAGCCCGTCCGCGTCGCGGTCGGCGCAGTGCACCGCCGCGCCCGCCTCGGCGAGCAGGACCGCGGTGGCCCGGCCGATGCCGCCGGCGGCTCCGGTGACGAACGCGGTGCGTCCGGTGAGGTCGTACGCCGTGAGGGGCATACCGTGACCGTACGAGCGTGTCTGACGGGCCGTCAATTACTGGGCGGTGACGGGTTCACGGCCGGGGGCGGCGTCAGCCGGCGCGGCGGGGATACCGCTCGCGCCATCTCTGCGGGGCTCCTGGCGCCGGCGCAGGGCCCCGCTGGCAGGTGGGACACCAGTAGGTGGGCCGGTCCTGGGAGCCGTCGCCCTGGTCGGCCACCCGCACCGGGGTGTGGCAGCGCAGGCAGGGGCGCGGGGCACGGCCGTAGACGAACAGGTCGTGCCGGTGCAGGCCCGTGGTCTGGCGGACCGGGCGGTCGCGGTTCACCTCCAGCAGCCGCTTGGCGAGCGCGGGCAGCTGCTCGGCGCGGTCCGCGGGGAGCGCCCCGACGGGCAGCCAGGGGGTCACGCCGAGCAGGAAGCACAGCTCGCTCTTGTAGATGTTGCCGATGCCCGCCAGATTGCGCTGGTCGAGCAGGGCCTCACCGAGCGGGCGGGCGGGTTCGGCCAGGAGGTTGGCCCGCGCGCGCTCCGGGTCCCAGTCCGGGCCGAGCAGATCGGGACCGAGATGGCCGACGACCCGCTCCTCCTCGCTCGTGCGCAGCAGCTCCATGACCTGGAGGCGGTAGCCCACGGCCGTCCGGTCGGCGGTGCCGAGGATCGCCCGGATCTGGTGCGCGGGGCCGCCCCGCCAGCGCTCGTCCGGGCCGTAGACCTTCCACGAGCCTTCCATGCGCAGATGGGTGTGCAGGGTCAGGCCGCCCTCGAAGCGGGTCAGCAGATGTTTGCCGCGCGGCACGGTGCTCAGCACGCTCCGGCCGGCGAGGTCGACCGTCGCGTACTTCGGCACCCGGAAGTCGCTGCGGGTGAGCGCCTTGCCCGCGAGCGCCTCGTGCAGCCGCCGCGCGGCCTGCCAGACCGTGTCACCTTCGGGCATGCGTCAAGGGTGCCACGGCGGGTGCGGCGCCGGTCAGGGTCTCAGCCGCAGGCCGCGCGGGGTGGCCACGAAGCCCGCCGCTTCCAGGAGGGTGCCGGTGGGGGAGGTGAGGGCCTGGGCGCCGTTGATCCGCTCGACCGTGACCGTGCCGAGGGAGCCCGCCCGGGCCGCCGCTGCCAGGGCATCGGCGGCCGTACGCAGGCGCGGGTCGTCCGCGGCGCCGAGGTCCGGGGCCGTGGGCCAGGCCAGCAGTGTCTTGCCGCCGCGCTCCATGTACAGGGTCAGCTCGCCCTCCACCAGCACGACCAGGGACCCCGCCTTGCGGCCCGGCTTGTGCCCGGCGCCGGCCGGGGGCTCCGGCCAGGGCAGGGCCGCGCCATAGGCGTTGGCCGGGTCGGCCGCGGCGAGGACCACGGCCCGGGGGTCGGGCGCAGGCGTGCTCGTACGGCCGCTCCCGTAGCCCCGGTGCGAGCCCGGGCCGTAGGCGGGGGCCGCGCCGCCCCGGGGACCGCCGTAACCGGGGCTTCCACCGCCTCGGGGACCGCCGTAGCCGGGAGTCGCGAAGGGGTCGGCGAGATCGCGGGGCGAGACGTGCTCACCGGGAGCGGGCGGGTGGTCCGAGGGGGGCCAGGTGAAGTCGCCGTCGAGGCCGGGGTGGGCGAAACCGCCGCCGGGCCCCTCGAAGGCGCCGGGCGAGGTGTGGCCGTGCGGGAGGCCGTCGGCGGAGTCGAAGGGGTCGCCGAAGTCCGCGGCGGGTGCGAGCCGCTCGCCGCGGTCACGGGCGTTGGACACCGCGCGCAGGCGGTCCACCGCACCGTCCATGGCGAACTGGGCGGCGCCGAGGCCCTCGACCACATAGCCACGCCGTGCCTGGCCGCTCTCCTCGAAGACGGACAGCACCCGGTACACCGCGGAGAAGCCGCCCTCGACGCCCTCCGCGGCGACCGCGCCACGGGTGACCACGCCGTGCCGGTCCAGCAGGGTGCGGGCCCGTGCGTGCGCGCGCACCGTGGCGTCCGGTTCGGCGGCGGGCAGCAGGGACCAGCGGCCGGCGACGGTCGGCGGGCCGGTACGGGACGCGGTGCGGGCGGCGGCCGTCAGGGAGCCGTAGCGGCCGCGCGGGACGGCGCGCTTGGCGCGGTGGGCCGTCGAACCCGCGGTACGGCCCGAGCCCAGCAGGGAGCGCATCGGCGCGAGGGTGTCGTTGGTGAGCCGGCCCGACCAGGCCAGGTCCCAGAGCGCGTCGGCCAGCTGGGGGTCGGTGGCCTCGGGGTGGGTGGTGGCGCGCACCTGGTCGGCGATCTGGCGGAAGAACAGGCCGTAGCCGCCGGAGAGGGCGTCCAGCACGGACTGGTGCAGTGCTGTCAGCTCCAGCGGGTGCGGTGGTGGGAGGAGCAGCGGGGCAGCGTCCGCCAGGTAGAGCGAGACCCAGCCGTCCTTGCCGGGCAGGGCGCCCGCGCCGGCCCACACGACGTCGCCGGCCGCGGTCAGCTCGTCGAGCATCGACGGGGTGTAGTTCGCCACCCGGGACGGCAGGACCAGTTTCTCCAGCGCCGAGGCCGGCACCGAGGCGCCCTGGAGCTGCTCCACGGCCCGCACCAGTCCGTCGATGCCGCGCACTGCGTGGCCCTTGCCGATGTGCTGCCACTGCGGCAGGAACTGGGCGAGCGCGGCCGGCGGAACCGGCTCCAGCTCGTGCCGCAGCGCCGCCAGGGAGCGGCGGCGCAGCCGGCGCAGTACGGCCGCGTCGCACCACTCCTGGCCGATGCCCGCCGGGTGGAACTCGCCCTGGACGACGCGGCCGCTCGCGGCCAGCCGGTGCAGTGCGCCCTCGGTGACCGCCACGCCCAGGCCGAAGCGGGCCGCCGCCGTGGCCGACGTGAACGGCCCGTGGGTACGGGCATGGCGCGCGAGGAGGTCGCCGAGCGGGTCCTTGACCGGCTCCGTGAACGCCTCGGGGACGCCGACGGGGAGCGCGGTGCCGAGCGCGTCGCGCAGCCGGCCCGCGTCCTCCACCGCCGCCCAGTGGTCGGCGCCGGCGATGCGGACCTTGATGGCCCGGCGGGCGGCGGCCAGCTCCCGCGCCCAGTGCGGGTCCGCGCCCCGCTCGGCCAGCTCCGCGTCGGTGAGCGGGCCGAGCACCCGGAGGGCGTCGGCCGTGCCCTCCACGTCCTTGATCCGGCGGTCCTCGGTGAGCCATTGCAGCTCGCGCTCCAGCTCGGTCAGCACCTCGGCGTCGAGCAGCTCGCGCAGCTCCGCCTGGCCGAGCAGCTCGGCCAGCAGCCGGGAGTCCAGGGAGAGCGCGGCGGCGCGGCGCTCGGCGAGCGGGGAGTCGCCCTCGTACAGGAACTGGGCGACATAGCCGAACAGCAGCGAGCGGGCGAAGGGGGAGGGCTCCGGGGTGGTGACCTCGACCAGGCGGACCTTGCGGGACTCGATGTCGCCCATCAGCTCCACCAGCCCTGGCACGTCGAAGACGTCCTGAAGGCATTCGCGGACCGCTTCCAGGACGATCGGGAACGAGCCGTACTCGCTGGCCACCTCCAGCAGCTGGGCCGCCCGCTGGCGCTGCTGCCACAGCGGGGTGCGCTTGCCCGGGTTGCGGCGCGGCAGCAGCAGCGCGCGGGCGGCGCACTCGCGGAACCGGGAGGCGAACAGGGCCGATCCGCCGACCTGGTCGGTGACGACCTGATCGACCTCGCCCTTGTCGAAGGCGACGTCCGCCGCGCCCACGGGCGCCTGCTCGCTGTCGTACTCCGTGCCGGCCTTCGCCGGCGGCCCATCGAGCAGGTCCAGGCCCATCAGGTCGGCGTCGGGCAGCCGCAGCACGATGCCGTCGTCGGCGTGCATGACCTGCGCGTCCATGCCGTACCGCTCGGACAGGCGGGCGCCGAGGGCGAGCGCCCAGGGGGCGTGGACCTGGGCGCCGAACGGGGAGTGGACGACGACCCGCCAGTCGCCCAGCTCGTCGCGGAACCGCTCCACCACGATCGTGCGGTCGTCCGGGACATGGCCGCAGGCCTCGCGCTGTTCGTCCAGGTACGACAGCACGTTGTCCGCCGCCCACGCGTCCAGGCCCGCCGCCAGCAGGCGCAGCCGGGCGTCGTCCTTGGGCAGCGAGCCGACCTCGCGCAGGAACGCGCCGACCGCGCGGCCCAGTTCCAGCGGGCGGCCCAGCTGGTCGCCCTTCCAGAACGGCAGCCGGCCCGGCACACCCGGTGCGGGGGAGACCAGGACCCGGTCGCGGGTGATGTCCTCGATGCGCCAGGAACTGGTGCCCAGCGTGAAGACGTCCCCCACCCGGGACTCGTACACCATCTCCTCGTCCAGCTCGCCGACCCGGCCGCCGCCCTTCTTGGGGTCGGAACCGGCGAGGAAGACCCCGAACAGGCCGCGGTCGGGGATGGTGCCGCCGGAGGTGACGGCGAGGCGCTGGGCCCCCGGCCGGCCGGTGATCGTGCCCGCCACGCGGTCCCACACCACGCGCGGGCGCAGCTCCGCGAACGCGTCGGACGGGTAGCGGCCCGCGAGCATGTCGAGGACCGCCGTGAACGCCGACTCGGGCAGCGCGGCGAACGGCGCCGCGCGCCGGACCAGGGCGAGCAGGTCGTCGAACTGCCAGGTGTCCAGCGCCGTGATGGCCACGAGCTGCTGGGCGAGGACGTCCAGCGGGTTCGCGGGGACCCGCAGGGACTCGATCGAGCCCGTGCGCATCCGCTCGGTGACCACTGCCGCCTGCACGAGGTCGCCCCGGTACTTGGGGAAGACGACACCCGTGGAGACGGCGCCCACCTGGTGGCCCGCGCGGCCGACGCGCTGAAGGCCGGAGGCGACCGACGGCGGGGACTCGACCTGGACCACGAGGTCCACGGCGCCCATGTCGATGCCCAGCTCCAGGCTGGAGGTGGCGACCACGGCGGGCAGCCGGCCGGCCTTGAGGTCCTCCTCCACCAGGGCGCGCTGCTCCTTGGAGACCGAGCCGTGGTGCGCGCGGGCGATCACCGGGGGCGCGCCCTGGGCGGCGCCCGAGCCGCCCATCAGTTGCGCGGGCGCGTGGTGTTCGCCGAGGGGCTCGCCGGTCGCGCGCTCGTACGCGATCTCGTTGAGCCGGTTGCACAGCCGCTCCGCGAGGCGCCGGGAGTTCGCGAAGACGATCGTGGAGCGGTGGGCCTGGACCAGGTCGGCGATCCGCTCCTCCACATGCGGCCAGATCGACGGGCGCTCACCGCCCTCACCGGCGTCGGAGGCGGGGGCGCCGCCCAGCTCGCCCATGTCCTCGACCGGGACGACCACGGACAGGTCGAACTCCTTGCCCGACTCGGGCTGGACGATCTCCACCCTGCGGCGCGGGGAGAGATACCGGGCGACCTCGTCCACCGGGCGGACGGTCGCCGACAGGCCGATCCGGCGGGCGGGCCGCGGCAGCAGCTCGTCCAGCCGCTCGAGGGAGAGCGCGAGATGCGCGCCCCGCTTGGTGCCCGCGACCGTGTGCACCTCGTCCAGGATCACCGTCTCCACGCCCGTCAGCGCGTCGCGTGTGGCCGAGGTGAGCATCAGGAACAGCGACTCGGGGGTGGTGATCAGGATGTCCGGCGGGCGCGTGGACAGTGCGCGGCGCTCGGCGGCCGGGGTGTCGCCGGAGCGGATGCCGACCTTGACCTCGGGCTCGGGCAGGCCGAGGCGGACGGACTCCTGGCGGATGCCGGTCAGCGGACTGCGCAGGTTCCGCTCGACGTCCACCGCGAGGGCCTTCAGCGGCGAGACGTACAGCACCCGGCACCGCTTCTTCGGGTCGGCCGGGGGAGGGGCCGAGGCCAGCTGGTCCAGGGCGGCGAGAAACGCGGCGAGCGTCTTGCCGGAGCCGGTCGGGGCGACCACCAGCACGTCCGAGCCCGCCTGGATGGCCTGCCACGCGCCCGACTGGGCCGCGGTGGGCGCGGAGAACGCCCCCGTGAACCAGCCGCGGGTCGCGGGGGAGAAGCCGTCGAGGGCCCGGTGTGCGGAGCTGACCATGCGTCCATCCTGCACCCGGCCACTGACAATCACGCTGACCTGGGAAAACGCCGTGCGCCGCGGGCGGCTTGGCACCGGCGGCGGGGGAAGCGGCGCGGGTGCCAAGACGGGGGCGGGGTGCCGGGGAGGTGGCGGGCGTGCCGAGGCGGCCGGGGGGTGCCGGGGAGGTGGCGGGCGTGCCGAGGAGGCTCAGCCCACGAAGCGGCCGTGGGCGCGCAGGGTGAGCAGTGCCTGGATCGTCACCATCGGGCGGGCCTCCAGCGCCGGCGCCGGGGCCCACTGCCGCCACCGGATCGGCCAGCCGCCGTCCTCCTGCTGCTCGGCGGCCAGGTGATCCAGGGAACGCGCCATCTCCTCGTCCGTGAACCACGCGCGCGCCAGCGAGTCCGGGGTGCGGGCGAAGTCGTGCGGGAAATGGTGCTCGCCCGGGGCGTACCCCGGTGAGACCGGCCAGGCGTCGAGCCGGTCCGGTTCCAGCGCCGCGAGGCGCTGCTCGCGTACCAGGCGGCCCAGCCGGTCGGCGGCGGCCTCGGCGCGCGGACGGTCGGGAGCGGAGTCCAGGAAGGCCACGGCGGCCTCCACCTCGTAGGGGTGTGACGTGCACAGGGACTCCACGGCCCGCCAGCAGAAGTCGGTCGCCCGGAACAGCCACGCGTGCCACACCTCGTTGCGGTGCAGCAGTCCGACCACGGGACCGGTGGCCAGGAGGTCGCTGGGCGGGTCGTCCACGATGGGCACGAACGGCGCCGCCGGATAGCCACGCTGGCTCGGATGGATCGCCGGCAGCGCGCCGTCCGCGGTGGAGACCGAGGTCAGATACCGGCACACCCGCTCCACCCGCTGCCCGCCGCAGCGCCCGACGGCGTCCAGGACCCGGAGCGCGTGCGCGGTGTGCAGGGGCTGGCTCACCGGGCCGCGCAGATCGGGCTCCAGCGCGTGGCCGTACCCGCCGTCCTCGTTGCGGTAGGCGTCCAGCGCCGCCTCCACCGCGTCCGGGCCGCCGTGCAGGAAGTGGTGGGCGAAGAGACGCTGCTCCAGCACGCGCGCGGTGAGCCACACGAACTGTTCCGCGCGGAACAGCGGGGAGCGCGCCGAGGGCGTGGAAGGCAGGGGGGAAGCTCCTGTTTCGGCCATGCGTCAGACCGTAGGACGGAAAGCGGTCTCGGCGAGCGGTCCCGGCCGGGGCCCACCCTCAGGGGCGGGATACTGGAGTCATGCGGTTGACGGTCTTCTGGCAGCGGATGGCGGAACACTTCGGTCCGGGGTACGCCGACACCTTCGCGCGCGATCACGTCATGTCGGAGCTGGGCGGACGCACGGTGAACCAGGCACTGGACGCCGGCTGGGCGGCCAAGGACGTGTGGCGCGTGGTCTGCACGGTGATGAACGTGCCACGGGAAAGGCACTGACCGGTCACGAAGATCGCCGCAGGGCGCAGGTTGTCAGTGGCATGGGCGAGACTTGGCGGGTGGCATCGACTGACGAGGACAACGAGCCGCTGACCCGGCAGGCGGCACCGACCGGCACGACGGCGTCCGACCGACCGCCGACCCCCGGCGCCGTCGCACCCGCCCGCATGCCCCGCTGGCTGCCGCGCGCCATGGTGCTCGCGCTCGCGCTGATCGCCGTGTTCCAGCTGGGCAGCTGGGCCTTCCACCAGCTGACCGGACTGTTGATCAATATCTTGATCGCGTTCTTCCTGGCCCTCGCGATCGAGCCCGCGGTGAGCCGGATGGCTGCCCGGGGCATGCGCCGGGGAGTCGCCACCTTCCTGGTCTTCCTCGGGCTCACGATCGTCGTCGCCGGTTTCGTCACCCTGCTCGGCTCCATGCTGGCCGGCCAGATCATCAAGATGATCGAGGGGTTCCCGGCCTATCTTGACTCGCTCATCAACTGGATCAACCACAGTTTCCACACCAAGCTCAGACGGGTGGACGTCCAGGAGGGTCTGCTCCATTCCGACTGGCTGCGCAGGTACGCGCAGAGCAGCGCGGCCGGCGTCCTCGACGTGTCCGCGCAGGTGCTCGGCGGGCTCTTCCAACTGCTGACGGTCGGGCTGTTCTCGTTCTACTTCGCCGCCGACGGCCCACGGCTGCGCCGCGCGATCTGCTCCGTGCTGCCGCCCGCCCGCCAGGCCGAGGTGCTGCGCGCCTGGGAGATCGCCGTCGACAAGACCGGCGGCTACCTCTACTCGCGCGGCCTGATGGCGCTCGTCTCCGGCATCGCGCACTACATCCTGCTCCAGGCCCTGGGCGTGCCGTACGCGCCCGTGCTCGGCGTCTGGGTGGGACTGGTCTCGCAGTTCATCCCCACCATCGGGACGTACCTCGCGGGCGCGCTGCCGATGCTGATCGCGTTCACCGTCGCCCCCTGGTACGCGGTCTGGGTGCTGGTCTTCGTCGTGGTCTACCAGCAGTTCGAGAACTACATGCTGCAACCCAAGCTGACCGCCAGGACGGTCGACATCCATCCGGCCGTCGCGTTCGGCTCGGTCATCGCCGGCACCGCGCTGCTGGGCGCCGTGGGCGCGTTGATCGCCATTCCCGCGGTGGCCACGCTCCAGGCGTTCCTCGGCGCGTATGTGAAGCGGTACGCCGTGACGGACGACCCCCGTGTGCACGGGCACCGCGGGAGAGGGCCGGGCGGTTCCGGGCTGCTCACGCGGATACGAGGGCTGCGGAGTGAGCGGGCGGGTGCGCAGGAGCCCTCGCAGGGGCCCGCGGAGGCCTCGGGCTGAGCGGGACGGCAGCGCGGCCCCAGGGGCGCCGGGCGTACGGGAGCGGTGCCACCCGGCGCCGTACCGCGCGGTCAGGTCACGCGGAGACCGTGGCCGCGGGCGGCGTCCAGCGCCTGGTGCGCGGCACCGTGCCGTCGACGCCATAGTCCTTCTTGAGCTGCTCCGGCACGGCGTAGTGCATCACGCGCCCCCGGGTGAGGGAGGACAGCTCGAAGACGGCCGTGAGATGGCCCAGCCGGTCCAGCGCCCAGGCGCCGAGCGGGGAGCGGTCCTCGATGGTCTCCAGCACGCCCAGGAGGTGCGGGACGGCCTTGACCAGGGTGTCCCAGCGGGTGCGGGGCACCTGGAGCCAGTCGGCGCAGGTGTCGCCGACGAGATAGCGGATCAGGGCGGAGACGATCGGGTCGAAGAAGGTGCCGGGCACGACCTCCTCGTAGAGGTCGATGAGCTGCCGGGTCAGATGCGCGCCCTCCGTGGAGGGGCCCATGTGCCGGAGCATGTACAGATCGAGGAAGGCGCGTGCCTCGTCGAGCGTCTTCGGTACGGCCTCCTGGTCGACGCCGAGCATGGCACCGACCACCCGCCACGCGTAGTAGTACGCCTCCGCGCCCTCCGTGGTCATGTGGATGCCCAGCCGGTGCAGGCTGTCGAGGACCAGCATGGAGAAGAACATCTGCCCGCCGATCATGTCCTCCTGGCAGATCGGCGTCCCGAGCGTCCCGGTGTCCCAGCGGTTCTCGCGCGTGAGGTGATAGCGGATGGACGCGTGCAGCAGCCGTACCTTCTGGGCCGCCGGGATGAACCGGCTGCCGGCCTCGAAGGCGTCGGGCTGCATCAGGTAGACGGTGAACTGTCCCGTCTCCGCCATGCGCTTGGAGGGGTACGCCAGGGAATGCGTGGCCGACAGCAGCTTCGCCACGCGCGGGACGACGTAGCAGGCCGGCATGGAGGCGAAGGACAGCGCCGTGGAGATGTGCACGTTGTTGTCGATGAAGAACAGCCGCGCCTTCTCCATCTCCGCCCAGTCCACCCACGCGGGCGGGGCGCCGGTCACCTGGAGGTACTCGCGGGCGACGTCCGGCAGCCCGTCGGGCAGCGGAGCGCCTGCGGTGGAGACGTAGCGCATCAGCGTGTTGAACGTGCCGACCTCCCCGCGCTCGAACAGCGTGGCCACGGTGGCGTCGGCGAGTTCGTCGCCGGCCTCCTGGAGGGCGTCCAGCGACGCCTCGGTGACGGTCATGACAGGGGCTCCTTTTCTGGTGGCTTCGAGGCCCGGGCGCTGCCGGCCGCGCGGTGCCGGTCCCGGGGCCGCGCCGGCGGAGAGGCCGTCGCGCGGGTCAGAAGGGGCGCACCGTCGCCGCACGCGCCAGCGCCGCCAGGGCGTCGGCGGCGGGCGCGGGCACGGTCAGCTCCTGGAGGGCGTCGAGCGCCTGTTCGACGCGTGCGGCGATCATCTTCTCGACCCGGTCGGGCGCTCCCAGCCGGCGCATGACCTCGCGGACGGCATCGACGCCGGCCGGGTCCGCTCCGTCGTCGTCCAGCAGCTCCCGCAGCCGGCGCCGTTCGTCGGGTCCGGCGATGCGCCAGGTCTCCGCGAGCAGCGCGGTGGGACGGCGCCCGCGGACGTCGTCGGTGTCGGCCTTGCCGGTGAGTTCCGGGTCCCCGAACAGGCCGAGCAGGTCGTCCCGCAGCTGGAACGCCTCGCCGAGCGGCAGGCCGTAGGCGGAGTAGCCCGCGCGGAGCGGCTCCCCGGCCCCGGCCAGCGTGCCGCCGATCAGCAGGGGCTGCTCGACCGTGTACTTGGCGGTCTTGTAGCGGATCACCTTGAGTGACGCCGTGGTGTCCGGGACGGTGCCGGTGTGCAGGATCTCCAGGCACTCGCCCGCGATCAGTTCCCGGGCCAGCAGCGACCACAGCGGACGGGCCCGCGCGAGGAACGCGGCGGGCAGCCCGCTGGTGGCGAAGAGCTGCCCGGCCAGCGCCATCAGCAGATCGCCGACCAGCATCGCCAGCGAGCGCGCGGCGGCGTCCGGCCGCGGATGCGCGGCAGCGGCACCGCGCAGGGCCACATGGGCCGTGGGCCGGCCGTGGCGCAGCGGACTGTCGTCGATCAGGTCGTCGTGTACGACGGCTGCGGCATGCACCAGTTCCATGGAGGCCGCGGCCCGCAGCAGCGCCTCGCTGTCCGGCTGGCCGGCCGCACGCCAGCCCCAGTAGCAGAAGGCCGCCCGCAGCCGCTTGCCGTCCGTGACCGCCGCCTCCAGCTGTTCGGCCACCGGGGCGAGGCCCGGGTCGACGTCGGCCAGCAGATCGGCCTCCTGGGCGACGAAGCGGTGCAGCACCTGGTCGACGCGGTCCTTGAACGCGGCCGCGTGCCACCGCTCAGTCGCCATCGGCGCCCCGCCGGGCCAGTGCGTGCCGGGCGAGGATCTCCAGGTGGGCCGGCGGCACGGACGCGTACCGGTCCAGGACCAGCCGGCCGCGTGCCACCAGATCCTGCTCCGCCTGCGCCGCCAGTTCCGAGGCGTCCGAGCGCCGCAGCAGTCCCCGTACCGTCGTCAGCGCCGAGCCCAGTGTGCTCACCGCCAGGTCGGCCATCCCCGCGGCCAGCAGTAAGGCCTGCTCGTCCAGCCCCGGGCGCCGGCCCGCTCCCTGTGTCATTCCCTCTCCCCACTGGCGCGTCCGGGCAGCGCCGGTCACGCGCCGCCCCGTCGATGATCGCGTCCGGAGAAGCGGGGGAGGCGGGAGACGGATCAGCGGCGCACCATCGGGCGATCAGGCCGTTCGGCTGTGCGAATCTCCGGCAGGGCGCTTCGGCGCTCCGTGTCCGCGTGGTGCGCTTGACACGAAAATCGAACATCCATTCTTATGGGGGCTCGGGTGCGGCGACGGGTGAGGGGTTTTGCCCTGATTCACTGGGGTATGTGCCCCGGTTATCCACAGGCCGGACCTGCGTCGGGACGCATTGTCAGTGGCAGGCGTTAGCGTCTTTGACGTGAAGCGATCGACTCAAGCAAACCGGGTGGAACCCATGGCAGGAACCGACCGCGAGAAGGCGCTCGACGCCGCGCTCGCACAGATTGAACGGCAGTTCGGCAAGGGCGCGGTCATGCGCATGGGCGAGCGGTCGAGGGAGCCCATCGAGGTCATCCCGACGGGGTCGACCGCGCTCGACGTCGCCCTCGGCGTCGGCGGCCTGCCGCGCGGCCGTGTCGTGGAGATCTACGGACCGGAGTCCTCCGGTAAGACGACCCTGACCCTGCACGCGGTGGCGAACGCCCAGAAGGCCGGCGGCCAGGTCGCCTTCGTGGACGCCGAGCACGCCCTCGACCCCGAGTACGCGCGCAAGCTGGGCGTCGACATCGACAACCTGATCCTCTCCCAGCCGGACAACGGCGAGCAGGCGCTGGAGATCGTGGACATGCTGGTCCGCTCCGGTGCCCTCGACCTGATCGTCATCGACTCCGTCGCCGCGCTCGTGCCGCGCGCGGAGATCGAGGGCGAGATGGGCGACAGCCACGTGGGTCTCCAGGCCCGCCTGATGAGCCAGGCCCTCCGGAAGATCACCAGCGCGCTCAACCAGTCGAAGACCACGGCGATCTTCATCAACCAGCTGCGCGAGAAGATCGGCGTGATGTTCGGCTCGCCGGAGACCACGACGGGTGGCCGGGCGCTGAAGTTCTACGCCTCCGTGCGTATCGACATCCGCCGCATCGAGACCCTGAAGGACGGCACGGAGGCGGTCGGCAACCGCACCCGCTGCAAGGTCGTCAAGAACAAGGTCGCCCCGCCCTTCAAGCAGGCCGAGTTCGACATCCTCTACGGCCAGGGCATCAGCCGCGAGGGCGGCCTGATCGACATGGGTGTGGAGCACGGCTTCGTCCGCAAGGCCGGCGCCTGGTACACCTACGAGGGCGACCAGCTCGGCCAGGGCAAGGAGAACGCGCGCAACTTCCTGAAGGACAACCCCGACCTGGCCAACGAGATCGAGAAGAAGATCAAGGAGAAGCTGGGCGTCGGTGTCCGGCCGGAGGAGCCCACGGCCGAGCCCGGCGCGGACGCCGCGGTGACCGGCGCGGCCGCCGACGACGCCAAGACGGCCGCCGCCCCCGCTGCCGCCAAGGCCGCCAAGCCCAAGGCCGCCGCAGCCAAGAGCTGACCCGTGACACGACGAACCGACTGGGCCGAGTACGAGTACGTCACCCCCGGTGCCCCCCGGGGGAGGGGCACCGGCGACCGCCCGCACTCCGCCCCGGGCGGTGACGACGGGCACCCGGGGGAAGGGCACGGCGACCACACCGCGTACGGCGAGTACGGCGCATCGGGGGAGGACGGCGGGCCGGGCGAGCGCGGCGGCTACGGCAGCCGAGAGAGCGCAAGGCCAGGGGGCGGGCGTGGGCGCGGCCGGAGACGGCGCGGCTTCGGGGACACGCCCGGTGAGGACGAAGGCGACCCTCCCTCGTCGAGGGCCGAGCGGGGGGAGTCTTCAGGGGACCCGGCTGAGCGGGCACGGGCGATCTGCCTGCGCCTGCTCACCGGGACCCCGCGCACCCGCAAGCAGCTCGCGGACGCCCTGCGCAAGCGGGAGATCCCCGAGGACGTGGCCGAGGAGGTGCTGGCGCGGTTCGAGGAGGTCGGACTGATCGACGACGGCGCGTTCGCCGGCGCCTGGGTGGAGTCCCGGCACCACGGCCGTGGCCTCGCCCGGCGTGCGCTCGCCCAGGAGCTGCGCACCAAGGGAGTCGACTCTGCCCTGATCGACGAGGCCGTCGGCCGGCTCGACTCCGAGCAGGAGGAGACCACCGCCCGGGAGCTCGTCGCCCGCAAGCTGCGCGCCACCCGTGGCCTCGACCGCGACAAGCGGATCCGGCGCCTCGCCGGCATGCTCGCCCGCAAGGGCTATTCCGAGGGCATGGCCCTCCGCCTCGTCCGCCAGGCCCTGGAGGAGGAGGGCGAGGAGACGGAGTTCCTGGGAGACGCCGACCTCTGAGGCCGAGGGCGGAGGCACGCTCCGGAGCACCGCACCCCTCGCTGTGACGGTGGCCCGGCCAAGGAGTGACCCGGCCGGGGCCGGGCGTTGCTCAGCCGGGCGGTGGCGACACCGGCAGTCCCGCCGCGCGCCAGGCCTGGAAGCCGCCGACCAGGTCGGTCGCCCGGTGCAGGCCCAGCTGGTGCAGGGAGGCGGCCGCGAGACTGGAGGCGTAACCCTCGTTGCAGATCACGACGATCCGCAGGTCGTGCCCGGTGGCCTCCGGAACCCGGTGGCTGCCCTGCGGGTCGAGGCGCCACTCCAGTTCGTTGCGCTCGATGACGAGGGCGCCGGGGATCAGCCCGTCCCGGTCGCGCAGGGCGGCGTAGCGGATGTCCACCAGCAGGGCCTCGCCGGCACGCGCCGCCGTGTGCGCCTCGACTGCCTCGATGCGCCGGTACCCGGCCCGGACCTGCTCCAACAGCGCGTCGATACCGGCCGGCGTCCGCCGGGTGCTGTCGCTCACTGCCAGTCCTCCGGGCGTTCGACCTGCTCCAGGCGCAGCACGCGGCCGGTGCGGCTGTAGCGGCGGATGCGGGGCAGGGGCGGATAGTAGGCGTGCACCGAGATCGCGTGCCGGTCGCGGGACTCGTTGAGCACCTCATGGACGTGGTGCCGGCCGAAGGCGCGCCCCTGACCGGCGGGCAGCCGGCGCTCGCGGTCCACGCCATCACTGAGTTCCAGGCTCTGCCAGCCGTCGGTGGGCAGCCGTGCGGCGAGCGACTTCTCCGTCAGCTCGCCCGAGGCGGTGACGAAGGCACCGACCGAGTCGGCGTGGTCGTGCCAGCCGGTACCGGTGCCGGGCGGCCAGCCGATCAGCCAGGCCTCCACTCCGCCGGGCCCGTCCAGGCGCACCCAGGTACGGCCCTCCGGGTCGAGCGGGAGGGAGGCGATCAGCCCGGCGTCGGCGGCCGTACGCCGGACGAAGTCGAGGAGGTCCGCCTGCGTGGGCGCCGGACCGGCGGCAGGGGACACGGAAGGGAGGAAGGAAACAGACACGTGCACCGTCCTGAGGCGCTGAGGAGGTTCGCGGAAACGGGCGCGTGACGGCGCCCGGAGAAACTACGGATGCGAATTCAGCAGGACGGGCGACACACGCAGCCCGCGTAGCGGACGAGGTCCATATGGACCCTCCGCCACAGGCGCACACAGGTGTCGGTCACGATCCGGAGTACAGCATGCGGCCGTACCCCGGTCAACTCATCTCACTCCGTGGACATGGCGGGACCGGAGCGCGGGTCAGCGCACCCCGGAGCCGGCCTCCGCCTCCTCCTTCACCGCGCCGCCCACGACCGCCTCGGCCGCCGCGTACAGGTCGGCCGGGCGGACCCCGCTGAGCGCGGTGACCAGATGGCCGTCGGGGCGCACGAGCAGCACGCTGTGCGCCGGCGCACCCGGGTAGCTCTCGGCGACCAGCAGTTCCGCCGGGTACGGCAGTGCGGCCACCGCGGCCGCGAGCCGGGGCATCACCCCCGCGGACACCCAGTGCTTGCGGTCCCACACACCCGTACCCGGCGCGATCAGGACCACGAGCAGCGCGTTGCGGCCCAGCCGGTCGCGCAGCCGCACGAAGGAGCCGTCCTCCGCCGTCACCCGGACGTCGGTGACCGGCGCTCCGGGCGGGGTGTCGACCGGGATCTCGCCCTCCAGCTGCCGGGGTGCGAGCGGAGAGCCGGCGTACGTCCCCGGCGCGCCGAGCGGGCCGCGCCCGAGATGGCCGTCGGTGAGCAGCGAGTCATGGCCGCGGCCCGCGCCCGGCACGATGTGCCGCAGCCCGCCACCACCCCGCAGCACCGGCAGCACCTGGTCCGCGGCGCGCAGCCGGGCGGCGACCACCGCGCGCCGCTCGGTCTGGTAACTGTCCAGCAGCGCCTCGTGCGGGCCGTGGTGCCAGGCGGGGGCCAGCTTCCAGGCGAGGTTGTCCGCGTCCCGCAGGCCCTCGTCCAGGCCCTGGGTACCGAACGCGCCCAGCAGATGGGCGGCGTCCCCGGCGAGGAAGACCCGGCCCGCGCGCCAGCGCCGGGCGAGCCGGTGGTGCACCGTGTGCACACCGGTGTCGAGCAGGTCGTACGCCGGTGACGGGTCGTCGGTCCAGCCGGTGAGGGTCTCGCCGATCCGGGCCAGCAGCAGCTCGGGTGTGACCAGGTCCTTGCCCGGCGGCAGCAGCCAGTCCAGACGCCACACCCCGTCCGGGAGGGGGCGGGCGGTCACCTCCCCGGCCGAGGGCCCGGACGACCGCCACGGCGGCATCCGATGGATCAACGCCCGGCCCTCCCACGGAAGTTCCGCGCGCAGCGCGGCGACCGCGTGCCGCTCCACCGCCGTACGGCCCGGGAAGCGGATGTCCAGGAGCTTGCGCACCGTGGAGCGGGGGCCGTCGCAGCCGACCAGGTAACTGCCCCGCCACCAGGTCGCCCTGGGGCCGCGGGTGTGCGCGGTGACGCCGGAACGCTCCTGCTCGATGGTGTCCAGACGGCTCTCCACGGCCACCTTCACCAGTGGCTCATCGGCGAGGGCCGCGCGCAGCGCGTCGGTGACGAGGTGCTGGGCGATGTGCAGCGGGGCGGCCGGACCGGACTCGGGGAAGTCGATCTCGCTCATCACCTGCTTGCGCCGCACGGACCGCCATCCGGCCCAGCGCACGCCCTGCTCGCCCAGCGCCGTCCCGGTCAGCCGCTCCAGCAGGGCGGCGGTGTCCTCGCGCAGCACGACGGTGCGCGCCGCCCGGGGTTCGTCCTTGCCCGGGCCCTCGTCCAGGACGACGGACGGCACCTCCTGGCGGGCCAGCGCCAGGGCGAGCGTGAGCCCGACGGGCCCCGCTCCGACGATGATCACCGGGTCCACGACGCGGCGCCCCCTGCCCGCAGCGGTGCCCTGACGGATGTGGATGAACAGCAAGGTGAAGCGGGGTGCACGATCACAGAACGTATGCAACCCATTGGCAGAGTTTGCGTCAAGTGACCGGAGGCAGTGGCGATCATGCCACTGCCTCCGGGTGACGCTGTGGGGACTGACCGGGTGTCAGGCCGAGGTTCCCGCTCCCGCGTGCCCGGGGATGGCGACGGTGTCCTCGACCTTCAGCATCGCGCCGGTCGACTTCTTGCCCCGCCGCAGCCGGCCCTCCAGCCAGCTCGCGAAGGAGGTCAGCGAGAAGTTGATGATCACGAAGATCACGGCGACCACGGTCAGCGAGGGGATCATGTTGCCGTAGTAGGCGGCCATCGTGTTGGCCGACGACATCAGTTCGGAGAAGGTGAGGACCGCGCCGCCGAGGGCGGTGTCCTTCACGATGACCACCAGCTGGCTGACGATGGCCGGGAGCATGGCGCTGACCGACTGCGGCAGCAGGATGAGCCGCATCATCTGCCCCTTGCGCAGGCCGATCGCGAGGGCCGCCTCGGACTGGCCCTTCGGCAGGGCGAGGATGCCCGCGCGGACGATCTCCGCGAGCACGGACGCGTTGTACAGCACCAGACCGGTGACGACCGCGTAGAACGGACGGTCGTCCGAACTGACATCGGTGTACTGGGCGAACAGCGCCAGGCCGAAGATCATCAGAACCAGGACGGGGATCGCGCGGAAGAACTCCACCACGGTGGTGGCCACGACGCGTACCCAACGGTGGTCCGAGAGCCGGGCGATACCGAGGACGGCGCCGAGCGGAAGCGCGACGACCATCGCCAGCGCCGCCGCCTCCAGGGTGTTCTGGAGACCGGGCCAGATGTACGCCGAGTACGCCGCGGTGTCGGTGAAGAAGGGCTTCCACAGCTTCCAGTCCAGCTGGCCCTTCTCGTCGAAGGACGTGTACACCCACCACACGAGAGCGGCGAGGGCGACCAGGAAGACCGCCGTGTAGAGGAGGTTGCGCCGCTTGGCACGCGGCCCCTGGACGTCGTACAGGACCGAACTCATCGCTTCACCGCCACCTTCTTGCCCACCCAGCCGAGGATCAGACCGGTCGGCAGGGTCAGGCAGACGAACCCGAAGGCGATGACCGCCGAGATCAGCAGCAGCTCCGCCTCGTTCTCGATCATGTCCTTCATCAGGAGCGCGGCCTCGGTCACACCGATCGCCGCGGCCACGGTCGTGTTCTTCGTCAGCGCGATCAGTACGTTGGTCAGCGGGCCGACGGCCGCGCGGAAGGCCTGCGGCAGCACGACCAGCCCCAGCACCTGGCCGAAGCTCAGGCCGATGGCCCGCGCCGCCTCCGCCTGGCCCACCGGCACGGTGTTGATGCCGGCCCGGATCGCCTCGCACACGAAGGCCGAGGTGTAGACGATCAGACCGAGGACGGCGAGCCGGAAGTTGATCGTCTTGAAGTCGTCCGCACCGAGGCTGATGCCCAGCGTCTGGTTGAGGCCGAGGGAGGAGAACAGGATGATCACCGTGAGCGGGATGTTGCGCACGATGTTCACATAGGCGGTGCCGAAACCGCGCATCAGCGGGACCGGGCCCACCCGCATGGCGGCCAGCAGAGTGCCCCAGACCAGGGAGCCCACGGCCGACAGCAGCGTGAGCTGCACGGTCGTCCAGAAGGCGCCCAGTACGTCGTACTTGTCAAGAAAGTCGAACACGATCTCCCGCGCTTCCGCGTGTAGGGATGCCCCGGTGGGGCGCCGTCCGGGGGGGTGTACCCGTCCGGCATTGTCTCCCCCCCTTGTTTTTCCCATCCTCCGGGGGGGGTCGTTTTTTTTCTCCGCC
>NZ_JBVIJC010000024.1:0-97566 GCF_055581605.1 Streptomyces sp. NPDC031418 | reverse complement strand
GCAAAAAAGGCACACGGGATGTTGGGTTTGCAAAGAACGTCGAACACACTCTCCTGCTTTCCTTGTTGGGGGGGTCCCTTGTTCCCCCCCCCCCAGGGCCCCCCCACCGGCCGGGCATGGCCTCAGCTCTTGATGTCGCCGATCTTCGGGGCGGGCTCGTTCTTGTACTCGGCCGGGCCGAAGTTCTTCTTCACGGCCGCGTCCCACGAACCGTCGGAGACCATCTCCTCCAGGGCCTTGTTGATCTTGGCCTTGAGGTCGCTGCCCTTCTTGACGCCGATGCCGTAGTTCTCGTTGGTCATCTTGAAGCCGCCGAGCTTGAACTTGCCCTTGAACTGGGCCTGCGCGGCGTAACCGGCGAGGATCGAGTCGTCCGTGGTGAGGGCGTCGATGGCGCCGCTCTGGAGGCCGCCGAGGCAGGCCGAGTAGGTCGGGTACGTCACGAGGTCGGCCTTGGGCGCCAGCTTGTCGTGGACGTTCTGCGCCGAGGTGGAGCCCGCCACCGAACAGAGCTTCTTGCCGTTCAGGTCCGCCGGAGACTTGATCTTCGTCTCGTCGGCGCGCAGCAGCACGTCCTGGTGGGCCAGCAGGTACGGGCCGGCGAAGTCGACCTTCTGCTGACGCTCCGGGGTGATCGAGTAGGTGGCGGCGATGAACTGGACGTCACCGCGCTGGAGCATCGTCTCGCGGTCGGCGCTCTTCGACTGCTTCCACTCGATCTGGTTCGCGCTGTAGCCCAGCTTCTTGGCGACATAGGTGGCCACGTCGACGTCGAAGCCCGCGTAGCCCTGCGGGGTCTGCTGGCCGAGGCCCGGCTGGTCGAACTTGATGCCGATGGCGATCTTCTTGCCGCCGCCGGAGGAGCCGTTGTCGTCCTTCTTGTCGCCGCCGCAGGCGGTGGCGGACAGGGAGAGGGCGAGGACGACGGCCGAGGCGGCGGTGACCTTGCGGAGCTGCATGCTGAACATCCTTCGGGTGGGCGGACCGAGGTCCGTGGGAAAGGGCGACTCGGAGCGTGCGGGAGCGGGGCCGACGCCGTCAGTGGTGCAGGATCTTGGACAGGAAGTCCTTGGCCCGGTCGCTGCGCGGGTTGCTGAAGAACTGCTGGGGAGCGGCCTGTTCGAGGATCCGTCCGTCCGCCATGAAGACGACCCGGTCGGCGGCCGAGCGCGCGAAGCCCATCTCGTGGGTGACGACGACCATGGTCATGCCCTCGCGGGCGAGCTGCTGCATGACCTCCAGGACCTCGTTGATCATCTCGGGGTCGAGGGCCGAGGTGGGCTCGTCGAAGAGCATGACCTTCGGGTCCATCGCCAGCGCCCGCGCGATGGCCACGCGCTGCTGCTGGCCGCCGGACAGCTGGGCCGGGTACTTGTCCGCCTGGGCGCCCACACCGACCCGGTCGAGAAGGGTCCGCGCCTTCTCCTCGGCCTGCTTCTTGTCCGCCTTGCGGACCTTGACCTGGCCGAGCACCACGTTCTCGAGCACGGTCTTGTGCGCGAAGAGGTTGAACGACTGGAACACCATGCCGACGTCCGCGCGCAGCCGGGCCAGTTCGCGGCCCTCGTGCGGCAGCGGCCTGCCGTCGATCGTGATGGCGCCCGAGTCGACCGACTCCAGCCGGTTGATGGTGCGGCACAGGGTCGACTTTCCGGACCCGGAGGGCCCGATGACCACGACGACCTCGCCGCGGGCGATCGTCAGGTCGATGTCCTGGAGCACGTGCAACGCGCCGAAGTGCTTGTTGACGCTCTTCAGGACGACCAGCGCGTCGGACGTGGCCACGTCTTCCTTGGCCACCGGTACTTTGGTCATCGCTTTCAGGCTCCGTCCTCCTCGGTTTCGGAGGACAGTAGTGAGCGCCTGTGACCTGCGTCATCACATCTGAGGGAGATCTGAGCATCACGATCCGATAGCAATCGGACACGTGTCGTAGCAGTTGCCCCCTGTGTGCGTATCGGCCGGATAACGGAAGCGGCGGGCAACCGGAACCCTCTTGACGCCGTCCTTGTCCATCGGCGTCACTGCATGGTGCACACGCGCGTGGCCTACCGGCCGCACGAGAACCGAGACCGTACGACCGCTGAACCGGAGGGGGCCGGGATGAGACTGCTGCTCGTCGAGGACGACAACCATGTCGCCGCGGCCCTGTCCGCCGTCCTCGCCCGGCACGGCTTCGACGTCACCCACGCGCGCAGCGGCGAGGAGGCCCTCCAGGCGCTCGTCCCCGAAGGCGCCGGGTTCGGGGTGGTCCTGCTCGACCTCGGCCTGCCCGACCAGGACGGCTACGAGGTCTGCGGCAAGATCCGCAAGCGCACCAGCACCCCGGTGATCATGGTCACCGCGCGCTCCGACGTCCGCTCCCGCATCCACGGGCTCAACCTCGGCGCCGATGACTACGTGGTGAAGCCCTACGACACCGGTGAGCTGCTCGCCCGGATCCACGCCGTCAGCCGGCGCACCGTCCACGACGACCCCGCCGCGGGCGCGGAGAGCGGCCTCAGGCTCGGCCCGGTGACCATCGAACTGCCCACCCGGCAGGTCAGCGTGGACGGGTCGGCGATCCAGCTGACCCGCAAGGAGTTCGACCTGCTGGCGCTGCTGGCCCAGCGTCCCGGTGTGGTCTTCCGGCGCGAGCAGATCATCAGCGAGGTCTGGCGCACCAGTTGGGAGGGCACCGGCCGCACCCTGGAGGTGCATGTCGCCTCCCTGCGCGCCAAACTGCGCATGCCCGCACTGATCGAGACCGTACGCGGCGTCGGCTACCGTCTCGTCGCCCCGGCCGGGTAGCGGGGCCGGGTGCGCGCACGTCTGCTCCCGCTGCTCATCGTTCTGCTGGCGGCGGTCCTGCTCGCGCTCGGTGTGCCGCTCGCCGTCAGTGTGGCCGCCGCCCAGCAGCAGCGGGTCGTCGTCGACCGGATCGACGACACCGCACGCTTCGCGGCGCTCGCGCAGTTCGTCGCCGAGGGCCCCGGCGACTCCCGCCGGGCCGGCCCGGACGACCGCGGGGAGGCCCTGCGCAGCGAACTGAAGAGCTACTACGACGTCTACGGCATCCGCGCGGGGGTCTTCTACCGCAACGGCACGGCGATGGCCCATGCGCCCGGCGACTGGCTCGTCCCGCGCGCGGGAGCGGTCCGTGCGGCCTTCGAGGAGGCGCTGCTCAGCCGGCGCAGCCACGACCCCCGGCAGGTGTGGCCCTGGCAGCGCGGCCGGCTGGTCGTCGCCTCGCCCGTGATCCGGGACGGCGACGTCGTCGCGGTCGTGGTCACCGACTCGCCCACCGGACAGATGCGTGCGCGGATCCTGCGCGGCTGGCTGTTCATCGGGGCCGGTGAGATCGCGGCGATGCTGCTCGCCGTCGGGGCGGCGCTGCGGCTGACCGGCTGGGTGCTCAAACCGGTGCGGGTGCTGGACGCCACCACCCACGACATCGCCACCGGGCGGCTGAAGTCCCGGGTCGCGGCGGCCGGCGGGCCGCCGGAACTCAGACGGCTGGCCCGCTCGTTCAACGAGATGGCGGACCATGTCGAGGACGTGCTGGAGCAGCAGCGCGCCTTCGTCGCCGACGCCTCGCACCAGCTGCGCAACCCGCTCGCCGCACTGCTGCTGCGCATCGAACTGCTCGCCCTCGAACTCCCCGAGGGCAACGAGGAGATCGCCTCGGTCCGCACCGAGGGCAAACGGCTCGCGCAGGTCCTGGACGACCTGCTCGGCCTGGCGCTGGCCGAGCACGCCCAGGCCGACCTGGTGCTGACCGACGTCGGCGCGCTGGCCGAGGAACGGGTCGCCGCCTGGGCGCCGGCCGCCACCGCCAAGGGCGTGCGGCTGACCGGCACCTGCCCGCCCACCACCGCCTGGGCCGACCCGATCACCCTGTCCAGCGCGCTGGACGCCGTCATCGACAACGCCGTGAAGTTCAGCCCCGAGGGCGGCACCGTCGAGGTCACCGTCTTTGCGGACGGCGGCCTGTGCACCGTCGTCGTCACCGACACCGGCCCCGGTCTGACCGAGGAGGAACTCGCGCGTGTGGGCGACCGGTTCTGGCGCAGCAACCGGCACCAGAACGTGCAGGGCTCCGGCCTCGGCCTGTCCATCACCCGCGCCCTGCTCGCGGCGGGCGGCGGCTCGCTCGACTTCGCCCACCACGAGCCCCGGGGACTGCGGGTGACGGTCACGCTGCCACGGCACGCGGAGGGCCGTGAGGCGGCCGGCGGGGCCGCCGGGCCCTCGGCGCCGGGTGTCCGTTACGGCTTGACCGACCGGTAGTACCGGCGGGCGCCCTCCTGAAGGGGCAGCGGGTCGGTGTAGATGGCGGTGCGCAGGTCGACCAGCTGTGCGGAGTGGACGTGCGCCCCGATCCCGTCGCGGCTGTCGATCACCGTACGGGTGAGCCACTCGGTCAGCCGGGGATCGACGTCCGCGCGGGTCATCAGCAGGTTGGACACCGCGATCGTGGGCACCGAGGAGCCGTGCTGCACGGCCGGGTACGCGGACTCGGGGATGGTGGTGGCCCGGTAGTAGCGCGCTTCCTCGCCCTGCCCGTGCAGCCGCGCGACAGTGCCGCCGTCGATCGGCACGAACGTGAAGTCGTTCGTCTTCGCCGGCCCGGCCAGCCCCTTCGTGGGCAGGCCGCCCGACCAGAAGAAGGCGTCGATCCCGCCCCGCGCCAGCCGGTCCGGACCGGTGTCGATGCCGTCCGCGGCGGGCGTGATGTCCTTGTCCGGGTCGATGCCGGCCGCCTTCAGCACCCGGTCGGCGATCAGCCGTACCCCGGAGTCGGGCAGCCCGGTCGCCACGCGCTTGTGCCGCAGGTCCGCGATGCTGCTGATGCCCGAGCCGCGCCGCACGACGAGGTGCACGTAGTCGTCGTAGAGCCGGGCCACTCCGCGCAGGGTGCCGGCGCCCCTGCCGTGCCTCAGCTCGTACGCCTCGACCGCGTCGGCCGCCGCGATGGTGAAGTCGGCCTTGCCGGTCGCCACCCGCTCGACGTTCTCCTGCGAACCGGCGCTGTTGAGCAGCTTCACCTTCAGCCCGGGCATGTCCCGGGCCAGCTCGGTGCGCAGCCGCTCGCCGTACTCCTGGTAGACCCCGCGGGGCGTACCGGTGCTGAAGACGATGGTCCCGCTCGGCGGCTTCTCGCCCAGCGGCAGCAGCCACCACAGCAGCAGCCCGAGGGCGAGCACGCCGACGGCCGCACCCTGCACGGCCCGGCGCCGCTGGAGCCGGTGGAACACCTTGGACATGCGGCGATCCTGCCAGGCGGGCCGGGCCCTGACCAGGGCGGAGGTCACTTCCCCGGACCCGGTCCAGGGCGCCCACGCCGCAGGTTGCCCGAGGGGCGTTGTCAGTGGCGGCCGTTAGAGTCGCCGCATGAGCACTTCGCCCGCCGATCTCGTCCGTGAGTTCCATCGCGCCTTCGGCCTGGACGCCCGCACCAGACCGGTGGAGGTGGACCCCGAACTCGCCGCCCACCGCGGGGAACTGCTCGCCGAGGAAGCCGCGGAGGTGGCCGAGGTCGCGGTCGAGGGCCCGCTGGACCGGCTCGCGCACGAACTGGCCGACGTGGTCTACGTCGCCTACGGCACGGCCCTGGTCCACGGCATCGACCTGGACGAGGTGATCGCCGAGATCCACCGCGCCAACATGAGCAAGCTCGGCCCGGACGGACAGGTCGCCCGCCGGGCCGACGGCAAGGTCCTCAAGGGCGAGCACTACCGGGCGCCGGACGTCTCGGCCGTACTGCGCCGCCAGGGCTGGATACCGGGCGGCGCGGCCTGACGGCAGAGTAGGGGTACGGCGGTCACGACGGCAGGGAGCCGCCCGCCAGCTTCCACTCGCGGTGCAGGCCGCCCAGCGGGATGCTCCGCTCGACGAACGGCGTGCCGAAGACGGAGAGCTGGAGCCGCAGGGTCCCGGACAGGTCGATCCCGCCGTACACGTCCCAGGTGCCGGTCGCCCTGGCACCGCCGCCGGAGGAGGTGGTGACCGTGCCGGAGGCCGTACCGCGCAGGTACGGGGCCAGGTCGGCGGTGACGCCGACGGTGCCGTAGAGGCCGACCGAGGCCTCGGCGCCGAGCGCCGTTTGCAGCCGGCCCTCGCTGGTGACGGAGGCGTGCACGGGTGTGCTCGTCACGTCCGAGGAGCTGACCGGCGTCCATCCCCGGGCCAGGCCGAAGGTGCCGCCCGCCCGGAACCCGCCCTTGACGCTCTGCTCCACGTCGACGGTCGCGTGTCCGTCGCCGCTGAGCTGGAGGTAGCAGGTCAGGTCCAGGTTGACGACGACGGGGACGGGGCCGACCTGGAGCACCGGGTCGGCGTGCAGCTTGGCGAACGGGATGCGCAGTGCCGTGCCGGTGGTCGCGGCGGCCCGGCCCCGGACCGCCCAGCCGGAGGTCCAGTCGCCGGACACGCCGAGGTACGCCGAGCCGGGCGCCGCGTTCGTCCCCGTACCGCCGTAGCCGAAGTCGACCCGGGGCGCGACCTGGACGTAGCCCTTCACCGAGGCGGTCGCCGAGACCGGGGCGCCCGGGGCCGTCGGGATGCCGGCGCTCACATCGAGCCGGAGGCTGCCGAGGGGCACGGTGCTGCCCCGGGGGCCGATGTGTACATCGCCCGCCTTCGACCAGGACACCTTCACATCGGGCAGCAGCTTGTCCACGGCGAAGGAGGACGGGTCGACCGGCACGGCACCCTTCGCCGTGGCATCGCCCAACAGGGCGTTGAGGGTGGCGGGTTCGGTCTGCACCTCGGTGCCGTGGCCCGTCTTGCCGAGCACCTTGGTGACCTTGGCGAGCAGCCCGTGCGGAGCGCCGGGCGCGGGCGCGCTGGCGATGACATCACCCACGGCGGTCCGGTGCGGCGCGGCGGGGGACGAGGACGAGGGAGACGCGGAAGGGGAGGCCGAAGGAGAGGCCGAAGGAGAGGAGGGGCCGGGGGAGTGCCCGTGGCCGTGCGGCTGGTCGGTGAGGACCGCGCGCCCGGTTCGGCTGTCGTAGCTGCTGATGCTCAGTGCCGTCCGGTGGGCCCGCTGTCCGGAGCCGGCCCGGCCCGCGGCGGTGGTCGCGGTCGCGGTGGCCGTCGGAGCGGTGGGAGCGGCGGCGACGGTGAGCGAGCGGCCGCCCGTGCCGTCGGCGGGGGCCTCGGTCGCCGTGATCGGCTGTCCGGGCCCGGCTGCGGCCGCCGGCTGCCCGGGATGCGGCCCGGGTGAGGAGCAGGCCGCGGTGAGAAAGAGAGCGGTCACGGCGAAGGCGGGCAGCAGGGCGCGCCGTTGCCTCATGCGTCTGCGCAAGGTCGGTCCTGGGTGAGGGGGGTGGCAGAAGGAACCGGCCGGTCTTGTTACCCATAGGTAGAACCGGCCGGTAACCAAGTGGTAAGCCATGAGCATGCCACGGTTTGCCCGCGGTTCCCTCACCAACCGCACACAGGCTCGCGTGAGGTGGGACACGGGTGCGTTCCGGCCGTACCTGGCCGGGAATTGACGGTGCCTCAGTGCCTCGGGAAGTCCACGCCGCTCAGTGCCCGGGCAGACCGATGCCGCCGAGCCGGGTGAGCAGGCCCGAGAGCAGGGCGATGTCCTCCGTGCCCCAGGCCGGCGCGGCGAACAGCTCGGCGGCCGTCTCCTCGGCCGTGGCCCGCATCTCCGTGAGCCGCTGCCGGCCCGTCGCCGTCAGTGCCGCATACGCCACGCGCGCGTCCCGGGCGTCCGGTTCACGGCTCACCAGCCCGATCCGCTCCAGTGGAGCCAGCCCGCGGGTGACCCCGGAGGCCGTCAGGCCCAGTGCCTCGGCGAGATCCACCCGGCGCATCCGGCCGCCGGGTGCCTGTCCCAGCCGTAGCAGCAGCGTGAAGTCGGCGAGGCTCACCCCGTGCAGCCCGCTCAGCCGGGCGTCGAACCGCCGGGCGAGTGCCGCCTGGGCCCGCAGCAGCCGCAGTGACGCGTCCAGAGCCTCGCTCATCGGCCCCGCTCACCGCCGTCACGCATCCCGTTCACGTGACATCTCCTTGACTGCTCAAGTTTCGGGCCGTGTCGATGCGCTGTCTTCATGCGCCCTGCCTACCCGAGGAACGTGCGGCGCGGCGCTGCCGCTTGCCCATCGGCGCCTGGGAGAGGTCCTCGGCGCTGGACCGGAGGTTCTTGAAGCCGTAGCCGCGCTCGGTCAGCCACGCCGTCGCCGCCTGCTCGGCCTGCTCGGTGGCCTCCAGGATGTCCTCCTCTTCCTCTCCGGTGGCGGAGAAGCGGAAGGTGAAGGCGGGCCGGGCCGCGATGTCGTAGGCCAGGGTTCCCTCGGGGGTGAACGCCGCGCGCAGCACGTCGTGTTCGGCGGCCTCGGCCAGCAGCGCCGCCCGCTGGGGCTCGGTGAGGCCGTCGAAGGCGCCGCGGACGGTGATACGGAAGGTACGGGTACTCATGGCGCGACCCTAGGCGCAGGGGGTGCGCCTTCTCCAACGGGTTTCCGTGGCGGCCCCTCACGCCCCGCTCAGATGGCCTCGCGAACCGCCCGCTCGAAGCCCACCACATGGCCGCGGGCGAGCTGCGCCGCCCGCTCGGGGTCCCCGGCGACGATCGCCTCGATCAGCGGCCCGTGCTCCCCGACATGGCCGGGCATGTCGGAGAGGCGGTCGACGAACAGGCACCAGATGCGGGTGGCCAGGTTGTCGTAGCGGACGAGGGTGTCCTCCAGGTACGGGTTGTGCGTGGCGGCGTAGACGGCGCGGTGGACCCGCAGGTCCAGGCGCATGAGGTCGGCCGGGTCGCGTCGGGCGGTGTCCGCGCCCTCCAGGTCCTGCCGCAGGGCCGTCAGGGCCTGCCGGTCCGCGGCCGTGGCACGCCGGGCGGCCTGGGCGGCGGCGAGCGGCTCCAGCTCCTGGCGCACCTCGGAGATATGGGCGAGGTCGGTGATGTTGACCTCGGTGGCGAAGGTGCCGCGCCGGGGGTAGGTCGTGATCAGGCGCTCGTACTGGAGCCGCTTGAGCGCCTCGCGCACCGGGGTCCGGCCGACGCCGAGGGACTGCCCGAGCTGCTCCTCGTTGATCGGGGCGCCGGGGCGGATGTCGAGCATGACGAGCCGGTCGCGGATGGCGCGGTAGGCGCGCTCGGCGAGGGACAGCTCCTCGCCCCCGGGCTCGGTCGCCACCTGCTGCATGGATGCCCCCTTGACCTGTCCGGCGAGCTCCCATACCTTACCGCACAGGCTGATATATCAGTTGCCCATGAGATGGCTCCCAGAATGGTGCGCAGATGGCAACGAACCCGTCGATCAGCACGCCCATCTCCCCTCTCTCTCTCCCGCTCGGGGAAGTCGACCCGGAGGTCGCCGCCGCCGTCGACGCCGAACTGCACCGCCAGCAGTCCACCCTCGAGATGATCGCCTCCGAGAACGTCGCGCCGGCCGCCGTGCTCGCGGCGCAGGGCTCGGTGCTGACCAACAAGTACGCCGAGGGCTACCCGGGCCGCCGCTACTACGGCGGCTGCGAACACGTCGACGTCATCGAGCGGCTGGCCATCGCCCGCGTCAAGGAGCTGTTCGGCGCGGAGGCCGCGAACGTACAGCCGCACTCGGGGGCCCAGGCCAACGCGGCCGCGATGTCCGCGCTGCTCGAGCCCGGCGACACCGTCCTCGGCCTCGACCTCGCGCACGGCGGTCATCTGACCCACGGCATGCGCCTCAACTACTCCGGCAGGCTGTACAACGTCGTGCCGTACCACGTGCGCCGCTCCGACCTGCGCGTCGACATGGACGAGGTCGAGCGGCTCGCCAAGGAGCACCGCCCGAAGGTGATCATCGCGGGCTGGTCGGCGTACCCGCGCCGGCTGGACTTCGCCGCGTTCCGCCGGATCGCCGACGCGGTGGGCGCCTGTCTGCTGGTGGACATGGCGCACTTCGCCGGACTGGTGGCCGCAGGGCTGCACCCGAGCCCGGTGCCGTACGCCGACGTCGTCACGACCACCACGCACAAGACCCTCGGCGGCCCGCGCGGCGGTGTGATCCTCAGCCGGTCCGGTCTGGCCAAGAAGATCGACTCCGCGGTCTTCCCGGGCCAGCAGGGCGGCCCGTTGCAGCACGTCATCGCGGCGAAGGCGGTGGCCTTCAAGGTGGCGGCCAGTGAGGAGTTCAGGGAACGCCAGCGGCGCACCCTGGCCGGCGCCCGCATCCTCGCCGGACGGCTGCTGGCCGACGACGTCGCCGAGGCCGGCATCACGGTGCTGACCGGCGGCACCGAAGTCCATCTCGTCCTGGTCGACCTGCGCGACTCCGCGCTCGACGGACGGCAGGCCGAGGACCGGCTGCACCGCATCGGCATCACCGTCAACCGCAACGCCGTGCCCTTCGACCCGCGTCCGCCCATGGTGTCGTCCGGGCTGCGCATCGGCACCCCGGCCCTGGCCACCCGGGGCTTCGGAGCGGCGGAGTTCCGCGAGGCCGCCGACATCGTCGCCGAGGCCCTGAAGGGCGGACGGCCCGACGGCGAACTGCGCGCCCGCGTCGAGAAGCTCACCTCCGCCTTCCCGCTCTACCCGAATGCCTTCCCGCTCCCCCCGAACGGAGCCGCGGCATGACCGCCCCGCCGCTGCCGGAGCATCCGGACTTCCTCTGGCGCACCCCCGAACCGCGCTCCTCGTACGACGTCGTCATCGTCGGCGCGGGCGGCCACGGCCTGGCCACCGCCTACTACCTCGCCGCCAACCACGGCATCACGAACGTCGCCGTCCTGGAGAAGGGCTGGCTGGCCGGCGGCAACATGGCCCGCAACACCACGATCATCCGCTCCAACTACCTGTGGGACGAGAGCGCGGCCATCTACGAGCACGCGCTGAAGCTGTGGGAGCGACTGCCGGAGGAGCTGGACTACGACTTCCTGTTCAGCCAGCGCGGAGTCCTCAACCTCGCGCACACCCTCCAGGACGTCCGCGAGGGGGTGCGCCGCGTCAACGCCAACCGGCTGGGCGGAGTCGACGCCGAGTGGCTGGAGCCGGACCAGGCCGCCGAGGTCTGCCCGATCCTCAACGTCTCGCCGCGCACCCGCTACCCGGTCCTCGGCGCCACCTTCCAGCCCCGCGCCGGGATCGCCAAGCACGACCACGTCGCCTGGGCGCTGGCCCGGCGCGCCGACGCGATGGGCGTGGACCTGATCCAGGGCTGCGAGGTCACCGGCTTCCTCAAGGACGGCGACCGCGTCGTGGGCGTCGAGACCGACCGCGGCCGCATCCTGGCCGGCCGGGTCGGTCTCGCCGCCGCCGGGCACAGCAGTGTGCTGGCCGAGCGGGCCGGCTTCCGGCTGCCCGTGCAGTCCCACCCGTTGCAGGCCCTCGTCTCCGAACTGCACGAGCCGGTGCACCCGACCGTGGTCATGTCGAACCACGTGCACGTCTACGTCTCCCAGGCGCACAAGGGCGAGCTGGTCATGGGCGCCGGCGTCGACGCGTACAACGGCTACGGGCAGCGCGGCTCCTTCCATGTGATCGAGCAGCAGATGGCCGCCGCCGTCGAGCTGTTCCCGGTCTTCGCGCGGGCGCATGTGCTGCGCACCTGGGGCGGCATCGTCGACGTCACCCCGGACGCCTCCCCGATCGTCGGCACCACCCCGGTGGAGAACCTCTACGTCAACTGCGGCTGGGGCACCGGCGGGTTCAAGGCCACCCCGGCCGCCGGCTGGACCTTCGCGCACACCATCGCCACCGGCGAGCCGCACCCGCTGAACGCCCCCTTCGCCCTCGACCGCTTCCGCACCGGCGCGCTGATCGACGAGCACGGCGCCGCGGCCGTGGCCCACTGAGGAGGACACCGTGCTGCTGATCACCTGCCCGTGGTGCGGCCCCCGGGACGAGACCGAGTACCACTACGGCGGACAGGCCCATGTCCCCTACCCGGAGAACCCCGACGCCCTCACCGACGAGCAGTGGGCCGAGTACCTCTTCTACCGCGACAACCCCAAGGGCCCCTTCGCCGAGCGGTGGGTGCACAGCACCGGCTGCCGCCGCTGGTTCAACGTCCTGCGCGACACCGCCACCCACGAGGTGCTGACCTCCTACCGGCCCGACGAACCCCGCCCCGGAGGGAACCGATGACCCACCAGCGCCTCCGGCTCCCGCAGGGCGGCCGCATCGACCGCCGTACCGAACTGCGCTTCACCGTCGACGGCCGGGAGCTGACCGGGCACCCCGGGGACACCCTCGCCTCGGCGATGCTGGCGAACGGCCTCCTCGAGGTCGCCCCCTCCCTCTACCGCGGCCGCCCGCGCGGCATCGTCGCCGCGGGTGTCGAGGAGCCCAACGCCCTGGTCCGCCTCGACGGCCCGTGCGCCGAGGGCATGCTCCCGGCCACCACCGTGGAGCTGTACGACGGCCTGTCCGCCACCACCCTCTCCGGCAGGGGCCGGCTCGACCCGGCCCCCGACCCCGCCGTCTACGACAAGAAGTACGTGCACACCGACGTCCTGGTGGTCGGCGCCGGACCCGCCGGGCTCGCGGCCGCCGCCGCTGCCGCCGGCTCCGGCGCCCGGGTGATCCTCGTCGACGACCAGCCCGAGCCCGGCGGTTCCCTGCTGTCCGGGCGCGCCGAGCGGACCGGCGCGCAGCCCGCCCTGGAGTGGGTCGCCGAGGTCCGCGCCGCGCTCGACGCCGCCCCCGAGGCCGTCGTACTGCACCGCACCACGGCCTTCGGGTCGTACGACGACAACTACGTGCTGGCCGTGCAACGGCGCACCGACCACCTCGGCACCGCCGCTCCCGCGGGGGTCTCGCGCCAGCGGCTGTGGCACATCCGGGCCCGCCAGGTCGTCCTGGCCACCGGCGCGCACGAGCGCCCGCTGGTCTTCGCCGGCAACGACCGCCCCGGGGTGATGCTCGCCGGAGCCGTGCGCACCTACCTCAACCGCTACGCCGTGGCCCCGGGCTCGCGGGCCGTGGTGTGCACGACCAACGACAGCGCCTACGACACGGTCGCCGACCTCCATGCCGCCGGGACCGGTGTCGCCGCCGTCGTGGACGCCCGGCCGGAACTGTCGCACCGGGCCGCCGAGGTGGCCGCGGCGACCGGGGTGCGGGTGCTGACCGGCAGCGCGGTGACCGGCACCGCGGGCGAGGGCCGGCTCACCGGCGTCACCGTGCAGGCCCTGGACGCGGACGACCGGCTCACCGGCGTCCCCGAGTCCTTCGACTGCGACCTGCTCGCCGTCTCCGGCGGCTGGAGCCCGGTGGTCCATCTGCACAGCCAGCGCCAGGGCCGGCTGCGCTGGGCCGAGGACCTGGTCGCCTTCGTCCCCGACGGGGCCGTACGCGGCCAGCAGGTGGTGGGCGCGGCGCGGGGGACGTACGACCTCGGCGGCTGTCTGGCCGAAGGGGCACGGGCCGGTGCGCGGGCCGCGACGGACGCCGGGTTCCCGGTGCCCGTGCCGGCGGCCCGCGCGGCCCGGCCCCCGGCCGCACCGGTCCGCGCGCTGTGGCTGGTGCCCGCCCCCGACGGCGGACCCGCCGGCTGGGACACCCACGTCGTCGACCTCCAGCGCGACGCCACCGTCGCCGACGTCCTGCGGGCCACCGGTGCCGGCATGCGCGGTGTCGAGCACGTCAAGCGCTACACCTCGCTGGGCACGGCGAACGACCAGGGCAAGACCTCGGGGGTCAACGCGATCGGGGTGATCGCCCGGATCCTCGGCGGCTCGCCGGGGGAGATCGGCACCACGGCCTACCGGGCGCCGTACACGCCGGTGGCCTTCGCCGCCCTGGCCGGACGCGAGCGCGGCGAGCTGTTCGACCCGGAGCGGACCACCTCCCTGCACGCCCGCCATGTCGCCCGGGGCGCGGTGTTCGAGGACGTCGGGCAGTGGAAGCGCCCCCGGTACTACCCCCGGCCCGGCGAGGACATGGACACCGCCGTGGCCCGCGAGTGCCGCGCGGCCCGGGAAGGGGTGGCGTTCATGGACGCCTCCACCCTCGGCAAGATCGAGATCTGGGGCGCGGACGCCGGCGAGTTCCTGAACCGCGTCTACACCAACGCCTTCAAGCAGCTCAAGCCCGGCACGGCTCGCTACGGCGTCATGTGCAGGGCGGACGGCATGATCTTCGACGACGGCGTGACCCTGCGCCTCGACGACCGCCGCTACTTCATGACCACCACGACCGGTGGCGCCGCCGCGGTGCTGGACTGGCTGGAGGAGTGGCTCCAGACCGAGTGGCCGGAACTCGACGTGCACTGCACCTCGGTGACCGAGCAGTGGGCGACCATCGCCGTCGTGGGACCGCACGCGCGCCAGGTCCTCGCCCGGCTCGCCCCGGACGTCGACCTGTCCGCCGAGGCGTTCCCCTTCATGGCCTTCCGCGAGACCACCCTGGCCTCCGGCATCCCCGCCCGCATCTGCCGGATCTCCTTCTCCGGCGAACTCGCCTACGAGATCAACGTCTGCTCCTGGTACGGCCCGGCCGTCTGGGACCAGGTCGACGAGGCCGGGCAGCCGTACGGCATCACCCCGTACGGCACCGAGACCATGCACGTGCTGCGGGCCGAGAAGGGCTACATCATCGTCGGCCAGGACACCGACGGCACCGTCACCCCGCAGGACGCGGGCATGTCCTGGGCGGTCTCCCGGCACAAGGACTTCATCGGCAAGCGGTCGCACGCCCGCGCCGACACCTCCCGCAACGGCCGCAGACAACTCGTCGGCCTGCTGCCGAACGACCGCCGCACCCGGCTGCCCGAGGGCACCCAGCTCGTCGCACCGGACGTGCCCGTCACCCCGGAGGCCGGGCCGGTCCCGATGCTCGGCCATGTCACCTCCAGCTACCACAGCCCGGCCCTCGGCCGCCCCTTCGCCCTCGCCCTCGTCGCCGACGGGCGGGCGCGGATCGGCCAGACCCTCCTCGCCCCGGTGGGCGAGGAGCTGGTGCCGGTCGAGGTGACCGGCTCCGTCCTCTACGACCCCGAAGGGACCAGGCGCGATGGCTGAGCCGACGACCGACCCACGGGTGAGCCCGCTGGCACACCTGGCGGAGCGGATGCGCGCCGCCGCCGTCACCGGCGCCCGCGGCGTCACGCTGGCCGAGCTGCCGTTCGGCACCATGGTGAACCTGCGCGCCGACCCCGCCTCCGCGGCGGCCGGGCGGATCGAGAAGACCCTGGGGACACCGCTGCCGCGCCGGTGCGGCCACACCACCACGGCAGGCCCCCACACGGTCGTCTGGCTCGGCCCCGACGAGTGGCTCGTGCTGTCCCGGGCCGACGCCGGCCGGGTCACCGCCGAGCTGCGGGAGGCCCTCGACGGCGACCCCGGCTCGGCCGTGGACGTCTCGGCGCACCGCACCACACTGGAGCTGAGCGGCCCCGCCGCCCGGCAGGTGCTGGAGAAGGGCTGCCCGCTGGACCTGCACCCCCGGGCCTTCGCACCCGGCACGGCGCTCTCCACCACGGTCGGCCCCGTCGCCGTACTTCTCTGGCAGACCGACGACGCACCGACGTACCGGCTCCTGCCGCGCTCGTCCTTCGCCGACCACCTGGCCCGCTGGCTCATCGACGCGATGGCCGAGTACGGCGGCCCGGAGGTCCCCTGACGGCGGAGGCCGTGCACAGGTCGGGGCGTTCCCGGCGCGCCCTTACCCTTGAGGACATGACCAGCAGCAGCGACCGGAGCCTCGACGTGGACGTTCAGGGACCCAAGACTTACGAAGTGCGCACCTATGGGTGCCAGATGAACGTGCACGACTCCGAGCGGTTGTCCGGGCTGCTGGAGGAGGCCGGTTACGTACGCGCCCCGGAGGGCTCCGACGGGGACGCCGATGTCGTGGTCTTCAACACCTGCGCGGTGCGGGAGAACGCCGACAACCGGCTCTACGGCAACCTCGGCCGGCTCGCGCCGAAGAAGGCCAGCCGGCCCGGCATGCAGATCGCGGTCGGCGGCTGCCTGGCCCAGAAGGACCGGGACACCATCGTGAAGAAGGCGCCCTGGGTGGACGTCGTCTTCGGCACGCACAACATCGGCAAGCTGCCGGTCCTGCTGGAGCGCGCCCGCGTCCAGGAGGAGGCGCAGGTCGAGATCGCCGAGTCGCTGGAGGCGTTCCCGTCCACCCTGCCGACGCGGCGCGAGAGCGCGTACGCCGCCTGGGTGTCGATCTCCGTCGGCTGCAACAACACCTGCACCTTCTGCATCGTCCCCGCGCTGCGCGGCAAGGAGAAGGACCGCCGGCCCGGCGAGATCCTCGCCGAGGTCGAGGCGCTGGTGGCGGAGGGCGTCAGCGAGATCACCCTGCTCGGGCAGAACGTCAACGCCTACGGCTCCGACATCGGCGACCGCGAGGCCTTCAGCAAGCTGCTGCGGGCCTGCGGGAAGATCGAGGGCCTGGAGCGCGTCCGCTTCACCTCCCCGCACCCCCGCGACTTCACCGACGACGTCATCGCCGCCATGGCCGAGACGCCCAATGTGATGCCGCAGCTGCACATGCCGCTTCAGTCCGGCTCCGACCCGGTGCTCAAGGCGATGCGCCGCTCCTACCGCCAGGAGCGCTACCTCGACATCATCCGCAAGGTCCGCGAGGCCATCCCGCACGCCGCGATCACCACCGACATCATCGTGGGCTTCCCCGGCGAGACCGAGGAGGACTTCGAGCAGACCCTGCACGTCGTGCGCGAGGCCCGGTTCGCCCAGGCCTTCACCTTCCAGTACTCCAAGCGCCCCGGCACCCCGGCCGCGACCATGGAGAACCAGATCCCCAAGGAGGTCGTCCAGGCGCGCTACGAGCGTCTCGTCGCCCTCCAGGAGGAGATCTCCTGGGAGGAGAACAAGAAGCAGGTCGGCCGCACCCTGGAGCTGATGGTCGCCGAGGGCGAGGGCCGCAAGGACGGCGCCACGCAGCGGCTGTCCGGCCGCGCCCCCGACAACCGCCTGGTCCACTTCACCAAGCCGGAGCAGGAGGTGCGCCCCGGTGACGTGGTCACCGTCGAGGTGACGTACGCCGCCCCGCACCACCTGCTCGCCGAGGGCCCCGTCCTCGATGTGCGCCGCACGCGCGCGGGTGACGCGTGGGAGAAGCGCAACGCCGCCGAGGCCGCCAAGCCGGCCGGCGTCATGCTCGGCCTGCCGAAGATCGGCGTTCCCGCCCCGCTGCCGGCTGCGGCGACGACGGGCTGCGGCTGCGACTGACCGAGCGGGAGCGGGTGCTGCGCCGGGCCGGGTGACCTGGAGTGCCGCCCGGCGGCGGCCCGGCGTTACGCTGCCGATCATGCTTGTCGCCGCCGCCCTCTGCCCCTGTCCTCCGCTGCTCGTGCCCGAGGTCGCCGCCGGTGCCGCGCCCGAACTGGACGCCGCCCGCGCGGCGTGCGCGGACGCGCTCGGGGTGCTCGCCGCCGCCCGCCCCGATCTGCTGGTGGTCGTCGGGCCCGTCGAGCACGGCCCGACCGGGGTCTTTCCGCAGGGCAGCCCGGGATCCTTCGGCGGCTTCGGGGTGGACCTGTCCGTGGCGCTGGGCCCCGCCACGGACACCGGGACCGTCCCCGGGCGCCGGCTGCCGGCCTCGCTGACCGTCGCCGCGTGGCTGCTGGAACGGACCGGCTGGGCGGACGCCCCGATCGAGGGGCTCGGCATCGAGCAGAGCCTCGACCTCCAGTCGTGCCTCGCGGCCGGCCGTGAGACCGGCGCCCGGGCCGAGCGGGTCGCGCTGCTCGTGATGGGCGACGCCAGCGCGTGCCGCACGGTCAAGGCGCCGGGCTATCTGGACGAACGAGCGGCACCCTTCGACGCGGAGATCGCCCGCGCGCTCGGCACCGCGGACCTGGCGGCCGTCAGGGCCCTGGACGCCGAACTGGCCGCCCAGCTGAAGGCCTCCGGCCGCGCCCCCTGGCAGTTCCTGGCCGGCGCCGCCGGGGACACCCGGCTCACCGGCGCGCTGCTCTACGAGGACGCGCCGTACGGCGTGGGGTACCTGGTCGCCACCTGGACCTGAGCGGCGACGGCCGGGAAGGCGCGCGTGCTGCGTGCCGCTCCCGGCCGTCCGCCGATGCGCCGTCGCCCATGCTGGCGTCCGCCCATGCCGGCGTCCGCCCAGGCTCACGACGTCGGAGGCGGGCCCTCCGGGCGGGTCGGCGGCGTCGGGCCGGCGGAGCTGCCCGGGGTGTCCTTGGCGTCCATGTGCGCGAGCCGGTCCATCGCGTGCCTGGCCTTGCCCTGCCCTGCGTGGATCCGGTCGGTGTACTTGCCCTTGGTGTGCTCGTCGACGACCTTCGCGGCCTTGTCGATCCCGTGCTGGACCTTGTCCCCGTGCTGTCGCGCGAGGTCCGACACCTTGTCCTTGGCCGGGCCCAGCCTGGCCTTCATGTTGTCCAACAGACCCATTGGTCCACCTTCCCTCGCGGGGCAGTCACCTGCGGGCGCCCTCGCCGGCCTCGTTGTCGACGGCCTCCCCGGCGGACTGCTGCCGGGGGATCCCGGTGCCCTCGGCCGCGGACGCGTCCTCCTCGTCCGCACCGGCCTCCGCGTCCGCCGTCACGGCCTCGGCGTCGGCCTCGCGCCCGTCCTCGGCCGCCTCCTCGGCTGCCTCCTCCGCCTGCGCCGGACCGGCTCCCTTCGCCTCGGCCGGCTCCGCCGCCTGCGCCTCGGCCGGCTCCGTGTCGGCCTGCGCCGCCTCGGCCGACCCCTCCTGAGTCGGCTTCGACCTGCCGAGGAGTCGTGAAAACACGCCCATATCCACTCCATACGGTACTCGTGCGGGGGCATTCCCGCGTCACCCGGTGCGTACAGTTGCGCCGCCCGGGTCACCGCCTCCGGCGAACCGGCAGACGGCACCTCGCCACGGGCAACGACCCGCAGGCGGCACCGTCACGTAACTCGTTCGAGAGCCCGCCCCGGCGTTTGCGAGACTGGTGCGGTGAGCAGTGCACGTCCAGCCCCCCGCGTCATCGCCGTCGTCGGCCCCACCGCGGCCGGAAAGTCCGATCTCGGCGTCTTTCTGGCCCAGCAACTCGGCGGGGAGGTCGTCAACGCGGACTCCATGCAGCTGTACCGAGGGATGGACATCGGCACCGCCAAGTTGACGCCCGACGAACGCGCCGGCGTCCCGCACCATCTGCTGGACATCTGGGACGTGACCGTCACCGCCTCGGTCGCCGAGTACCAGAAGCTCGCCCGCGCGCGGATCGACGCCCTCCTCGCCGAGGGCCGCTGGCCGATCCTGGTCGGCGGCTCCGGCCTGTACATCCGCGGAGCCGTCGACAACCTCGAGTTCCCCGGCACCGACCCGGTGGTCCGGGCACGCCTCGAGGAGGAACTGGCGCTGCGCGGCTCCGGCGCGCTGCACGCCCGGCTGGCCGCCGCCGACCCGGACGCCGCCCGCGCGATCCTGCCGAGCAACGGCCGCCGGATCGTCCGCGCCCTGGAGGTGATCGAGATCACCGGCCAGCCCTTCACCGCCAACCTGCCCGGCCACGACTCGGTCTACGACACCGTCCAGATCGGTGTCGACGTCGCCCGTCCGGAACTGGACGACCGCATCGCACGCCGGGTCGACCGCATGTGGGAGGCGGGCCTCGTGGACGAGGTGCGCGCACTGGAAGCGCAGGGGTTGCGTGAGGGGCGTACGGCGTCGCGCGCACTCGGCTACCAGCAGGTTCTCGCGGCGCTCGCCGGGGAGTGCACCGAGGAGGAAGCGCGGGCCGAGACCGTACGCGCCACCAAGCGCTTCGCGCGCCGCCAGGATTCCTGGTTCAGGCGCGATCCCCGGGTGCACTGGTTGAGTGGGGCGGCGGCGGACCGCGCGGAACTTCCGCACCGGGCGCTGACGTTGGTCGAACGACCGGTTACAGCCTGATCACGTGATGGCATCGGGATGCGCCGCCGGTCATCGCGGCCTTCGGCGCCGTGCCATCATCGAGCTTCGATCGACCAAGTGGAGCCAAGTTGGGAGGGCGCGTGGCGATGGAGGCCGGCCCTCGCGACACCGCACACAGTGCCGAGTACCTCACCACCGAGGGTGACGAGCCGGACCCGGCCGAGGGCCGTCCGGCCGTGGACCGCCCCGGCGAGGACGCCCTCCACGAGGACCCCCTCGCCGGGGAACTCCTGGACGAGGAGCGGCTCACCGACGACGGGCCCGACGAGACGCCGGTCGTGGTGACCGAGGACGGACCGGCGCCCGAGGAGATGTACACCAGCGGGCCCGAGGTCGAGGTCGAGCTGCGCCCGCAGCGCCGGCTGCGCATCTGGCAGCTCGCGCCCATCGTGGGACTCTCCGCCGTCGGCTCGCTGATGTTCGCCTTCCCGCTCGCCTTCGACTTCGGCGACAGCGGCGCGGTGATCGCCATGCTCGGCCTGCTGATCTGCTCCTGCGCCGCGGGCTGGGGCATGATGGCCGCCCGCCGGGTCGGCTACACCTGGCCCGGCCTGCCCGCGCGCGGCTCCGGCCGCCGCCCGGACTGGCGGGTCGTGCTCGGCTATGTGCTGCTGGTGGCCCTGGTGGCCGTACTCGCCGTGTGGCGCGTGGCACGGCTGCGCTGACCCGCCGCGGAGCGAGCCCGTACTCCGACGCGTACGATCCGACCCCGTACGATCGAGGAATGAGCACGCGGATCCCCTTCCTCAAGGGTCACGGCACCGAGAACGACTTCGTGATCGTCCCGGACCCCGAGAACGCCCTCGACCTGTCCCCGGCCGCCGTCGCCGCCCTGTGCGACCGCCGGGCCGGCATCGGCGGCGACGGAGTGCTGCGTGTCGTACGGTCCGCCGCGCACCCGGAGGCCCGGGCGATGGCCGCCGAGGCGGAGTGGTTCATGGACTACCGCAACAGCGACGGCTCGATCGCCGAGATGTGCGGCAACGGCTCGCGGGTGTTCGCGCGCTACCTCCAGCACGCGGGACTCGTGGGCGAGGGCGACCTCGCGATCGCCACGCGCGCGGGTGTGAAGACCGTCCACATCGCCAAGGACGGCGACGTCACGGTCGGCATGGGCCGCGCCCTCCTGCCCGAAGGGGAGGTCACGGTCTCCGTCGGCGAGCACAGCTGGCCCGCGCGCAACGTGAACATGGGCAACCCGCACGCGGTCGCCTTCGTGGCCGACCTCGCGCAGGCCGGCGACCTCTACACCCCGCCGCCGGTCAGCCCGGCGGCCGCCTACCCGGACGGGGTCAACGTCGAGTTCGTCGTGGACCGCGGCCCCGGGCACGTCGCCATGCGGGTGCACGAGCGCGGCTCCGGCGAGACCCGCTCGTGCGGCACGGGCGCGTGTGCCGTCGCCGTGGCCGCCGCCCGGCGCGACGGCGCGGACCCGGCCGTCACCGGCACCCCGGCGACCTACACCGTGGACCTGCCCGGCGGACGCCTCGTCATCACCGAACGGCCCGACGGCGAGATCGAGATGACCGGGCCCGCGGTGATCGTGGCCGAGGGCGAGATCGACGGCGACTGGCTGGAAAACGCCGCCCGCTGACCCGGCGTCATGCAGGCCGTTGTGCCCCAGGGCCGTCGGAACAGCGGTTTCCGGTGGCCGGGGCGGACCGTCGGCGCGATCGATCCCCGCACGCATGGCGCAAACCGTAAACCTCGTCTTCGTCGCTCGAATGGGTGATCCGTTTCACGCTCGGCGAGAGGCGGTCTGCCGGGGGTGGCGGGCTCGGTAGCATCAAGCACCGGCACGGACGGGGGAACGTCGCCATCCCTGAGCCGCGTACGCCCTGGGGCCCCGTCCGCCGGTCCACGAGCCGGAGGTGCCCATGAGTGCGGAGGCCACAAACCCTGCGACCCCTGGCCCGGTAGTGCCCACAGCGGCCACCGTGTCCGTCGCGCCCACCACGACCCGGCGGAAGTCCCGGGCCCGCCTCGATCTGCGCCGGCTCGGCAGGGCCGCGCTGCTCGGCCCCGCCGTCCGCGGCAAACTCCCCGACGCCATCAGCCATGTCGTGGAGGCGCACCGCGCCCACCACCCCGACGCGGACCTGGACCCGCTGCGCCGCGCCTACGTCCTCGCGGAGTCCTCCCACCGCGGCCAGATGCGCAAGAGCGGCGAGCCGTACATCACCCACCCGCTCGCGGTGACGTTGATCCTCGCCGAACTGGGCGCCGAGACCACGACCTTGACCGCGTCGCTGCTCCACGACACCGTCGAGGACACCGATGTGACGCTGGACCAGGTCCGGGAACAGTTCGGCGAGGAAGTGCGTTATCTGGTCGACGGCGTCACGAAACTGGAGAAGGTCGACTACGGAGCCGCCGCCGAACCGGAGACCTTCCGCAAGATGCTCGTCGCCACCGGCAACGACGTGCGCGTGATGTCGATCAAACTCGCCGACCGGCTGCACAACATGCGCACCCTCGGCGTGATGCGCCCCGAGAAACAGGCGCGGATCGCCAAGGTCACCCGGGACGTCCTCATCCCGCTCGCCGAACGCCTCGGCGTGCAGGCGCTGAAGACCGAGATGGAGGACCTGGTCTTCGCCATCCTGCACCCCGAGGAGTACGAGCACACCCGCGAACTCATCGCCGGGAACGCGGCCCGCGCGGACGACCCGCTGACCGAGGTCGCCGACGAGATGCGCGGGGTGCTGCGCGAGGCCGGCATCCAGGCCGAAGTCCTCATCCGGCCGCGGCACTTCGTCTCCGTCCACCGGGTGGCCCGCAAACGCGGCCGGCTGCGCGGCGCCGACTTCGGCCGCCTGCTGGTGCTCGTCCAGGAGGACGCCGACTGTTACGGCGTGCTCGGTGAACTGCACACCTGTATGACGCCGGTCGTCTCGGAGTTCAAGGACTTCATCGCCGTACCCAAGTTCAACCTCTACCAGTCGCTGCACACCGCCGTCGCCCGCCCCGACGGCCAGGTCGTCGAAGTCCTCATCCGCACCCACCAGATGCACAAGGTCGCCGAGGCCGGTGTCGTCGCGCTCGGCAATCCCTACGCGCCCGTCGCGGACCCGGCCGGCACCGGAGCCCTCGCCGACGGCGAGCGGGTCGACCCCACCCGCCCCGGCTGGCTCTCCCGCCTCCTGGAGTGGCAGCAGGCCGCCCCCGACCCCGACACCTTCTGGTCCACCCTGCGCGAGGACCTCGCCCAGGACCGCGAGATCACCGTGTTCCGGCCGGACGGCGGCACCCTCGGCCTGCCCGACGGCGCGACCTGTGTGGACGCCGCCTACGCCCAGTACGGCGAGGACGCGCACGCGTGCATCGGCGCTCGCGTCAACGGCCGCCTGGCCACCCTGAGCACCGTTCTCCGGGACGGCGACACCGTCCAGCTCCTCATGGGCCAGGACCCCGCCTCGGAGCCCTCCCGCGAGTGGCTGGAGCACGCCCACACGCCGGCCGCCCGCATCGCCATCCAGCGCTGGCTGGCGACCCACCCCGGCGGCGGCACCGCGACCGAGGACACCTCCGGTGCCCGTACCGAACCGCCCACCGCCCGTCCGCAGGACAGCGCCCCCGCGCCGGGAGCCGCCGCCCGCCCCAGGGGCGCCGACGTGCTCGCCGACCGGCCCGGGGCCGCCGTACGCCTCGCCGGGTGCTGTACGCCCGTACCGCCCGACGAGATCACCGGCTTCGCGGTCCGCGGGGGAGTGGTGACCGTACACCGCGCGGAGTGCGCGGCGGCGGCGCACATGAAGGCCAGAGGGCGTGCGGAGATCGGCGTGCGCTGGGGGGAGGCCACCGAGTGCCGGGTCACCCTGGTCGCTGAATCGTTCGGCCGCCCCCATCTGCTCGCCGACCTCACCGAGGCGATCTCCTCGGCGGGCGTCGACATCGTCTCCGCCACCGTGGAACCGCCCAGCCAGCAGCGGGTGCGGCACACCTACACCCTCCAGCTCCCCGACGCGGCCCACCTCCCGGCCCTGATGCGCGCCATGCGGGACGTCCCCGGCGTGTACGACGTGAGCCGCGCCCGGCACACCGCCTCCTGAGCACGGCATCCTGCTCCCACGCCCTCCTGTGGACGGCTGTGGACGGCGTCCCGGGACCAACCCGTTCGGGTGGGGCCGTCGCGCGTCGCCGTCCCGGCACGCGCGCGTACTGGTAGCGGTGATGCATGCTGCTCACCCCCCGCTCCCGCCCCCGGACCCGGACCGTCCGGCACCGCAGGGCGGCGGCCCTGCTCGCCTCCGCCGTCTCCGTCTGCCTGCTCGCCGCCGCGGCCCCGCCCGAGCCGCTCGGCATCGGCGACCGCCTCTACCCGTACCTGGGGAACCCGGGCTACGACGTGGCGTCGTACGACCTGTCCTTCAGCTATCCCGGCACCAACGACAAGCCGCTCCAGGCCGTCACCACCATCGACGCCTGGACCACCGCCGACCTGGACCGCATCAACCTCGACTTCGCCCACGGCACGGTGCGCTCGGTCGAGGTCGACGGGCGCCCCGCCGCGTTCACCCGGGCCGGCGACGACCTGGTGGTCACCCCCGACCATCCGCTGGCCGAGGGCGAGTGGACCCGGATCACCGTGCGGCACAGCAGCGACCCCGTCTCCGCCCCGGACCAGGACGGCGGCTGGGTGCGCACCTCCGACGGGCTCGCCATGGCCAACCAGGCCGACGCCGCCCACCTGGTCTTCCCGTGCAACGACCACCCGTCCGACAAGGCGATGTTCACCTTCCACGTCACCGCGCCGAACGGCTACACAGCCGTCGCCAACGGCCTGCCCGTCGGCGCGGACCGGGTCGGCCCCACCACCACCTGGAGCTACCGCACCCAGCACCCCATGGCCACCGAACTCGCCCAGGTGTCCATCGGCCGCTCCTCCGTGCTGCACCGCCAGGGCCCGCACGGGCTGCCGGTGCGCGATGTCGTGCCCAGCGCCGACCGCAAGGCCCTGGAACCCTGGCTCGCCAAGACCCCCGACCAGATCGCCTGGCTGGAGAGCAAGGTCGGCCGGTACCCCTTCGAGACGTACGGCGTGCTCATGGCCCAGGCCTCCACCGGCTTCGAACTGGAGACGCAGACCCTCTCGCTCTTCGAGAAGAACCTGTTCACCCAGCCCGGCTACCCCCGCTGGTACCTCGAGTCGATCATGGTGCACGAGCTGTCCCACCAGTGGTTCGGCGACAGCGTCAGCCCCCGCGCCTGGTCCGACGTCTGGCTGAACGAGGGCCACGCCACCTGGTACGAGGAGCTGTACGCGGAGGAGACCGCGCACCGGCCCATGGTGGACCGGATGAAGGCCGCCTACGCCGCCTCCGACCGCTGGCGCGAGGCCGGCGGACCCCCCGCCCGGCCCAAGCCGCCCGCCCCCGGCCAGAAGATCGGCATCTTCCGGCCCAACGTGTACGACGGCGCCGCGCTCGTCCTCTACGCGCTGCGCCAGAAGATCGGCCGGCCCGCCTTCGAGCGCCTGGAGCGGATCTGGGTCCGGGAGCACCGGGACTCCACCGCCACCACCGCCGAGTTCGTCCAGCTCGCCTCGACCGTCTCCGGCCGCGACCTGAGCGGCTTCCTCAAGGACTGGCTGTACGGCGCGAAGACCCCGCCGATGCCCGGCCACCCGGACTGGAAGCCCCTGCCGCCGACCACCTCGGCTCCCCGGCGGACCGTGCGATAACACGGTGACGCGACGTGCCGCCTCGTGCGACCATCTTCCGGTCGGCGCGACACGCGGGACCCGGGAATCTCCCGGGGTACTCGTACGTTGACACCACACGAGCGGTCCCTCGCGACCGCCGTGTCCAGGCCATCACGGCACTCCGGCACTCTCCATCGACTTAAGGATCAAATGACCTCCTCTTCTTCCCCTTCCCAGGACACCAAGCGCCTCGCGCACGCCTATCCCGAGGGTCTTCGGGCCGATGCCCTGATGGAAGAGGACGTCGCCTGGAGCTACGAGATCGACGGCGAGCGGGACGGCGACCAGTTCGACCGCTCCGAGCGCGCGGCCCTGCGCCGCGTGGCCGGCCTCTCCACCGAGCTGGAGGACGTCACCGAGGTCGAGTACCGCCAGCTCCGCCTGGAGCGGGTCGTGCTCGTCGGGGTGTGGACCACCGGCACCGCGCAGGACGCCGACAACTCCCTCGCGGAGCTGGCGGCCCTCGCCGAGACCGCGGGCGCGCTCGTGCTCGACGGCGTCATCCAGCGCCGCGACAAGCCCGACGCGGCCACCTACATCGGCTCCGGCAAGGCCGCCGAGCTGCGCGACGTCGTCCTCGAGACGGGCGCGGACACCGTCATCTGCGACGGTGAGCTGAGCCCCGGCCAGCTGATCCAGCTGGAGGACGTCGTCAAGGTCAAGGTCATCGACCGTACGGCGCTGATCCTCGACATCTTCGCCCAGCACGCCAAGTCCCGCGAGGGCAAGGCGCAGGTCGCGCTCGCGCAGATGCAGTACATGCTGCCGCGGCTGCGCGGCTGGGGTCAGTCGCTGTCCCGGCAGATGGGTGGTGGCCGCGGCGGCCTCGCCACGCGTGGCCCCGGTGAGACCAAGATCGAGACGGACCGGCGCCGGATCCGCGAGAAGATGGCGAAGATGCGCCGGGAGATCGCGGACATGAAGACCGGCCGCGAGGTCAAGCGCCAGGAGCGCCGGCGCAACAAGGTGCCGTCCGTCGCCATCGCGGGCTACACCAACGCCGGCAAGTCCTCCCTGCTCAACCGCCTCACCGGCGCCGGCGTCCTGGTCGAGAACGCCCTGTTCGCGACCCTGGACCCGACCGTCCGCCGCGCGGAGACCCCGAGCGGCCGCCTGTACACGCTGGCGGACACCGTCGGCTTCGTCCGGCATCTGCCGCACCACCTGGTCGAGGCGTTCCGCTCCACCATGGAGGAGGTCGGCGACTCCGACCTGATCCTGCACGTGGTGGACGGCTCGCACCCGAACCCGGAGGAGCAGCTCGCCGCCGTGCGCGAGGTGATCCGGGACGTCGGGGCCACCGACGTGCCCGAGATCGTCGTGATCAACAAGGCGGACGCGGCCGATCCGTTGGTCCTTCAGCGGCTGCTCAGGATCGAGAAGCGCTCCCTCGCGGTCTCCGCCCGCACCGGCCAGGGCATCGACACGCTGCTCGCCCTGATCGACGACGAGCTGCCCCGGCCCTCGGTCGAGGTCGAGGCTCTCGTGCCGTACACCCACGGCAAGCTGGTCGCCCGCGCCCACACCGAGGGCGAGGTGATCTCCGAGGAGCACACCGCGGAGGGCACCCTGCTCAAGGTCCGGGTGCACGAGGAGCTGGCGGCGGACCTCGCCCCCTACACGGCGGTCTCCGCAGCCTGACCCACGGCACGACGAAGGCCCGCCACCCCCCTGGGGGCGGCGGGCCTTCCGGCTACCGGTCTCAGACCGTCACTGCCCGGCGAACTTCTTGCTCACCGCCTGGTACACGCCCTTGGCCACAGGACCCAGCCGGGGACCGGCGAGCCAGCCCGAGCTGACCGGGCCGATGGAGGTGTTGGACACCAGCGCCGGCTTGCCGTCCGAGCCCGTCTCCACCCAGCCACCGCCGGAGGAACCACCGGTCATCGTGCAGCCGATGCGGTACATCGTCGGGTCGGACTGGTTGATCGACAGCCGCCCGGGCTTGTCCTTGCACTGGTACAGCAGCTGACCGTCGTACGGAGGCGCCGCCGGGTAACCGTCCGCGCTGATGCTCTGCACCTTCGGCACGGCCGGCGCGTCGAAGTTCACCGGCAGCGCACCGCCGACCGTCTCCTCCAGCGACTTGCCCTTGTTGCCCTGCTCCGGCGTCACATGGATGACCGAGAAGTCGTAGGAGGCACCGTTGCCGCCGGTCTCCCCGCCCTGGTCGATCCACTGCTGGGAGGTCTGCGCCGCGTCCGCCCACCAGACCCCGTACGGGGCGATCTGCGAGCGGGAGGCCTTGTTCAGCTGGGCGGTCGACATGGCCGCGTTGTTGTACGACGGCACGAAGGCGAGGTTGCGGTACCAGCCGCCCTTCTTGCCCGCGTGCACACAGTGGCCCGCCGTCCACACGAGGTTGGACTTGCCCGGGTGCGCCGGGTCCTCCACGACCGTGCCCGAGCAGACCATGGTGCCCTCGGGCGAGTCGAAGAACAGCTTGCCGAACGGGGCCGCGTTGGTGTGGTACGGCGCTGCGACCGCCTGCGCCTTCACCGGCTGCGGCGTCGGGTCCGTCACGCCCTGGTCACCGGAGATGTCGTTGTTGTCGACACCCTTGTCCGGGTCGTTGGCGTGGCGCATCCGGTTCGGGTCCCACAGACCCTTGATGATCGGGTTGATGAAGTCGTTGGCCTCGCGCAGCCAGTCCTGCCTGTTCCAGTTCTTCCAGGCGCCGTTCTTCCACTTGTCGATGTCGATCCCGTGCTCCTTGAGCTTCTGCTTCAAGTCGTCCGGAATCTTGATCTTGCCGTCGCCCGAGCCGGCCGCCGTCGCGGAAGCGGTCGGCGAGCCGTCGGCTTGGTCGTCGCCGTTGCAGCCGGTGGCGGTCAGCGCCAGCGCCGAGGCGAGGGCGACCGCCGCCAGCGACGTGGAGGCGCGACGCGGGCCCCTCCCTCGCCCAGCGGTGGACGACGGCCGTATGGATCGCATGTTCTTGACTCCCCGTGTGGTGAAGTGACTCGGCGCTCATCGAGGGCACCAGCGGTGAACCCAGGGAGAGTTCACCCACCGGTCCCACGACGTTCTGGGAACGGCACCACACCTTATGCGTTCCCTGTGGGGGACATCCGATGGAACGGCAACGGTTCGGCTACAAGCCGTCTGACCTGGTCGGTATCCAGGGAGCCGGCTCATATCCCGAGACCCGTGGGAGAGTTGCCGGACCCTCCCCCCGGGGATCCGCCGGATGGCCGCGCCGGGGTGCACACGCTGACGAACCGTGAAACTCTCTCCTTCCACCCCGCACGGGGTGCCTTGGGAGGGGCACCCTGGGAAACGACGGCGCGCCGGAGGGCACGGAGGCGAGGACGTCCCTCGCTCACCGGGCCCCTCGTCCACTCGGCCGAACGGCTGACATCCTGTGGACCGTCCGGCGACACAGAGGGAGACGACACCGATGTCACACACCGCTCCGGCGCCGGCGGCATCCGTCCCGCCTCCGTCGCCCCCCGTCGAGAAGATCGAGCTGACCGCGGGCGCGGTACGGCTGTCGGGGCTGCTCGCCCTGCCCACCGGCACAGAACCGCGTGCCCTGCTCGTCGCCCTCCACGGCGGAGGCATGGGAGCCGGCTACTTCCACGGGCATGTGGACCCGTCCGCCTCCCTGCTGTCGCTCGCGACCGCGGCCGGATATGCCGCCCTCGCCCTCGACCGCCCCGGCTACGGCGCCTCGGCCGGCCTGCTGCCGGAGGGCATGGACCTGGCCGACCAGGCGTCCTGCGTCCGGGAAGCGCTGCGCGGCTATGCCGCCGAGCATCCGTCGGGCGCCGGATGCTTTCTCGTCGGCCACTCCTTCGGGGGAACGCTGGCCCTGACCATGGCCGCCTCGGCAGTGCCGGACGACCGGCTGATCGGGGTCGATGTGTCGGGTGTCGGCGGCCGCTGGGCCCTGCCCCCGGACCGGCTGTCCTCCCCGGGACGGATCCCCGACTCCCGGCTGCACTGGGGCCCGCTGTCGCTGTATCCCTCGGGCACCTTCCTGGTGGCGCGGAAGGTCGTCGGCCCGTTCCCGCCCCGGGAGGCCGAGTCCGTCCGGGACTGGCCCCGCGCCTATGCCGGGCTGGCCGCCGCCATCCGGGTGCCGGTGCGCTTCACCTTCGCCGAGCACGAGCGCTTCTGGGCCTGCGACCCCGACGCCGTGCGCGAACTGACCGCACCCCTCACCGCTCCACTGGTGCGCGTCCGGCATGAGGCGGGCGCCGGCCACAACATCAGCCTCGGACACGCGGCCCACCGCCACCACCGGTCCGTCCTCGCCTTCCTCGAGGAATGCCGCGGCCGGCAGGAGCAGGAGACGGCTGGAGCGGGGGCCGCGGAACGGGAGACGGTCGGAGCGGGTGCCGTGGAACTGGAGGTCGATGAGCGGGGGATGGCCGAGCGGGGCATGGCCGAGCGGGGTTTGGCCGAGCAGCGCTGACGGCCGCGGCGCCGCATTCCGCCGTCGCGCCGGGCGGCGACCCCAACGGCCATCCCAGCGGCGGTTCCCACGGTGATTCCAGCGGCGCTTTCGGCACGGCAACGAACCCGGCATGACCCGTAACCCGCCGCACGGTCCGCGGTTGTAGGCGGTGGGGGCGTGCCGGCGAAGCCGCTCCCCGCTCATCAACTCGCCTCCGAACAGCGGGGAGGACAGCCCACCGTGGCCGTGACGGAGCCGATGGCTGAAGGCACAGACAGGGAACGGCGCGCCGTGCACGAGGGGATCCTCAGACGGCAGTCGGCGCGCGAGTCCTCGGCGCGCACCTATGCCCGGGCGCTGCCCATCGTCCCGGTCCGGGCCCGGGGACTCACCATCGAGGGCGCCGACGGCCGCCGCTACCTGGACTGCCTCTCCGGCGCCGGCGCGCTCGCCCTCGGCCACAACCACCCCGTCGTGCTCGAAGCCGTCCGCGGTGTCCTCGACTCCGGTGCCCCGCTCTCCGTCCTCGACCTCGCGACCCCCGTCAAGGACGCCTTCGTCACCGAGCTGTTCCGCACACTGCCGCCTGCCCTCGCCGCCCGGGCCCGCGTCCAGTTCTGCGGACCGGCCGGCACCGACGCCGTCGAGGCCGCTCTGAAACTGGTCCGCGCCGCCACCGGCCGCACCGGCCTCCTCGCCTTCACCGGCGCCTACCACGGAATGACCGCCGGTGCCCTGGCCGCCTCCGGTGGTGCCCGCGACGTCCAGGTCACCCGACTGCCCTATCCGCAGGACTACCGCTGTCCGTTCGGCATCGGCGGTCCGCGCGGTGCCGAGCTCGGCGTCCGCTGGACGGAGTCGCTGCTGGACGATCCCAAGTCGGGCGTCCCGCTGCCCGCCGGCATGATCCTGGAACCCGTCCAGGGCGAAGGCGGGGTGATCCCCGCGCCGGACGACTGGATGCGCCGGATGCGCCGGTTGACGGTGGACCGGTCGGTCCCGCTGATCGTCGACGAGGTGCAGACCGGCGTCGGCAGGACCGGTGCCTTCTGGGCCGTCGACCACAGCGGCATCACGCCCGACGTCATGGTCCTGTCCAAGGCCATCGGCGGCAGCCTCCCGCTGGCCGTGATCGTCTACCGCGACGACCTCGACGTCTGGCAACCCGGCGCCCACGCGGGCACCTTCCGCGGCAACCAGCTCGCCATGGCCGCCGGTACCGCCACCCTCGCCCATGTCCGTGCGAACGGCCTCGCCGCACGAGCCGCCGACCTCGGCTCCCGCATGCTCACCCGACTCCGGCGCGACCTCGGTGCCTTCCCATGCGTCGGAGAGGTACGCGGGCGCGGACTGATGATGGGGGTCGAAATGGTGGACCCGGAGCGGGAAGGCGCCGGCCTCGCCGAAGCACCCCCGGCCGATGACAGCCTCCCGATGCCCTCCACACCGGCCCACCCGGAGCCCACCGCCGTCCGCACTCCGCGACCCGCCGCCCCCGAACTCGCCACGGCGGTCCAGCGTGAGTGCCTCCGGCGGGGGCTCATCGTCGAGCTGGGCGGCCGTCACGCCGCCGTGGTCCGGCTGCTTCCCCCCTTGACGATCAGTGACGAGCAGGCGGAAGCCGTCCTGGACCGCCTGACCGACGCGGTGGCAGCGGCAGCGCGCGACCATGAGCGCCACGGCCCCGATCACCCACGCCACCAGGGCCCGGCCCAGCGCACCGGTTGAACCCGTCACCCGTCCCACCCGCCCGTATCCCCCGTACATCCCAACTCCCCTCCCTACCGGCCACTCAGGCCACTCCCCGCCGTCCACCGCCCGCACGACCGCTCACCCCGGTCACCGGTCATCGGGGACCGGCGAGCGAGCGGTCGCCCACAGCCCCAGGAGCCGTCATGAACACCCCCACCCCCACTCCCGGCGGCCGCCCCGACACCAGCACCGCCCCGGCTCCCCTCGCAGAACCCCTCCAACCCCCACAGCCCGAGCCCGCCCGTCCGTCATCCCCGGCCGCCGAGCCGGTCCCGCCGCACCCGCGGCACCTTCCCGAGCCCGCGCGGCGCGCAGCCACCGCCGCCGAACCGGTCCCGCCCCATCCGCGGCACCCGCCCGAGCCCCCACGGCTCGCAGACCCCGCCGCCGACCCGCTCGACCACCCCGATCCCCTCATCGCGGCCCAGGCCGCCGCCGTGGAGAACCTTCTGCGCTGCTGGGTACGCGAGACCGACCTCCCTGCACCCGCGACCCACGCCCTCCACATCCCGCTGCCCGCCAGTGCCACCTCCCTGCTCGTCCCCGTCCGCCACTGGTCCCCGACGGGCTGGCACCGCTTCGGCGCCCCCCGTTTCGCCGACGCCCCGGAGACCGCCCCGCCCGTCGACGCCGTCACCCTCGCCGCACTCCTCGCCAGGGAGACCACCCCCGCCGACCCGCCCGGCGCCGCCCATCCCGCCGCCTCCCGCCACGGCGAAGTCGGTGACCACGGCGATCTCGTGGCCAGAGTGGCCGACTCCCTCCGCCGCACGGCCACCTTCATCCGTGACCGGCGTGCACACCCCACCGACACCCCCGGCCTCTTCCTCAGCGCCGAACAGGCCCTCCTCCTCGGCCACCCCCTGCATCCGACCCCCAAGAGCCGGGACGGTCTGACCGCATCGGAAGAGCGGCTCTACTCACCGGAGTTGCGTGGCTCCTTCCCCCTGCACTGGCTGGCTGTCGCCCCCTCCCTGCTCGCCGCCGACTCCGCCTGGACCGAGCGCGGTCGTCCCGTACCCGCCGACCACCTCACCCGCCGTCTCGCCGGAACCGAGCTGCCTCTCCCGGACGGGTACGCCGCCCTGCCGCTGCACCCCTGGCAGGCGCGCGAGGTACGGCACCGGGAAGCCGTCGCGGCCCTGCTCGACTCCGGGCTCCTGCGGGACCTGGGCCCGCACGGCCCCGCCTGGCACCCCACCTCCTCCGTGCGCACGGTCCACCGGTCCGACGCCTCCGCGATGCTCAAGCTGTCGCTGGGGCTGCGCATCACCAACTCCCGCCGGGAGAACCTGCGCAAGGAACTCCACCGCGGAGTCGAGGTGCACCGACTGCTGCGCGCCGGTCTGTTCCAGGAGTGGCAGGCCGCACACCCGGGCTTCGACATCGTCCGCGACCCGGCCTGGCTCGACGTCGACGGGCAGGACGGTCTTCCCGTGCCCGGTCTCTCCGTGATGATCAGGCACAACCCCTTCCGCCCGAGCGACGACGCCGGATGCCTCGCCGGACTCGTCTCCCCCCGTCCTCTCGCCGGTGCAGCCGACACCGCGCCACCGCAGCAGGCCCCCTGGCACATGCGGTCCAGGCTCGCCCGGGCCACGACGCGGCTCGCCGCGCGCACCGGCCGGCCCGTCGGAGCCGTCGCCGCGGAGTGGTTCCTGCGCTATCTGGAGCACGTGGTCCGCCCCGTGCTCTGGCTGGACGGCGAGGCCGGCGTCGCGCTCGAAGCCCATCAGCAGAACACCCTGGTGCTGCTGGACGCCGACGGCTGGCCCACCGGCGGCCGCTACCGCGACAACCAGGGCTACTACTTCCGCGAGTCCCGCCGCGCCGAACTCGCCACCCGGCTGCCCGGTATCGGCGACCACAGCGACACCTTCGTCTCCGACGAGGTCACCGACGAGCGCTTCGCCTACTACCTCGGCATCAACAACGTGCTGGGTCTGATCGGCGCCTTCGGCTCCCAGCGCCTCGCCGACGAGCGCCTGCTCCTCGCCGCCTTCCGCCGCTTCCTCACCGACCTCGTCTCGGGGCCCGATCCGCTGCGCACCTCCCTGCCCGCCGTCCTGCTCGAATCACCGGTCCTGCGCTGCAAGGCCAACCTGCTGACCCGGCTGCACGGTCTGGACGAACTCGTCGGTCCGGTCGACACCCAGTCCGTCTACGTCACCATCGCCAACCCCCTCCATTCCTGAACCGCCGACGCCGCCGACGCCGCCGCCGAGAGGAGTCCCCATGCCGCCCCCCGAAGCGAGCCCCACCGACGCGAGCCCCGGTGCCGCCTCCCTCCCTCCCGCCGAGCCCGTCGCCCCTGCCGCCGACGAGGCAGCCGGACTCCTCGACCACCTCTCCGCATGGGGGCCGACGCCCACTCCCGCAGGCTCCTTCCGGCTGGCCCCCGTACGCGTCGACCTCGACCTGCCGCTCATCCACCGCTGGATGAACGACCCCGCGGTGGCGCAGTTCTGGGAGCTGGCCGGTGCCCCGCACCGCACGGCAGTCCACCTGCGTGCGCAACTCGACGGCGACGGACGCAGCGTGCCGTGCCTGGGGCTCCTGGACGGCACCCCCATGAGCTACTGGGAGATCTACCGGGCCGATCTCGACCCCCTGGCCCGCCACTATCCGGCTCTTCCCCAGGACACCGGCATCCACCTGCTCCTGGGCGAAGTGGCCGACCGGGGCCGGGGACTGGGGACAGCCCTGATCCGAGCAGTGGCCGACCTCGTCCTCGACCGGCGCCCCGCATGCGCACGGGTCGTGGCGGAACCCGATCTTCGCAACACCCCCTCCGTCTCCGCGTTCGTGAGCGCGGGATTCCGTATCGCCGCCGAGCTCGACCTGCCCGGGAAGCGGGCCGCGCTCGTGATGCGTGACCGGGACCGGCCCCCTCGCCGTACCGTCGTAGCGGTCAGTGATTGATCCGTCACACGTAGTACGAACGGCGATCCCGGCGGGTTCCCGGGATCCCGAACATCTCCGAAGAATTTCCGGCCCGAGCCGACCCCCGCCTCACCCTCGCCACCCATCCCTCGCCCCACCCCTCCTCCCCACCGTCCCCCCAGGAGCCGGTCAGTGATCGCGTCCCCCGTCCCCTCGGGGATCCCCCGTTTGTCAGTGCCGGGCCGTAGGGTGGTCGGGCTATGACGAAGCCCCCACTCTCCGAACTCCTGCATGCCGCTGTCACAGCCGTCGGCGGCACGGAGCGCCCCGGCCAGGTGACCATGGCCGAATCGGTCGCCGAGGCGATCGATGACGGATCTCATCTGCTGGTGCAGGCCGGCACCGGCACCGGAAAGTCGCTGGGCTATCTCGTGCCCGCGCTCGCGCAGGGAGAACGGGTGGTGGTCGCGACGGCCACCCTCGCCTTGCAGCGTCAGCTCGTGGAGCGTGACCTGCCGCGCACCGTCGACGCCCTGCATCCGCTGCTGCGCCGCCGTCCCGAGTTCGCGATGCTCAAGGGCCGCTCCAACTACCTCTGCCTGCACCGGCTCCACGAGGGCGTGCCGCAGGACGAGGAGGACGGCCTCTTCGACCAGTTCGAGGCCGCAGCCCCCACCAGCAAGCTGGGCCAGGACCTGCTGCGGCTGCGGGACTGGGCGGACGAGACGGAGAGCGGCGACCGGGACGACCTCACCCCCGGTGTCTCGGACCGCGCCTGGGCGCAGGTGTCGGTGTCGTCGCGGGAGTGCCTGGGCGCGACGAAGTGCGCGTACGGCGCCGAGTGCTTCGCGGAGATGGCCCGGGAGCGTGCCAAGCTCGCCGAGGTCGTGGTGACGAACCACGCACTGCTGGCCATCGACGCCATCGAGGGCGCGCCGGTGCTGCCCCAGCACGAGGTGCTGATCGTGGACGAGGCGCACGAACTCGTCTCGCGGGTGACCGGCGTCGCCACCGGTGAGCTGACCCCCGGCCAGGTCAACCGGGCCGTGCGCCGCGCGGCCAAGCTCGTCAACGAGAAGGCCGCCGACCAGCTCCAGACCGCCGCCGAGGGCTTCGAGCGGCTCATGGAGCTGGCCTTGCCCGGCCGTCTGGAGGAGATCACGGAGGACCTCGGCTACGCCCTGATGGCGCTGCGGGACGCCGCCCGTACGGTGATCTCCGCGATGGGCGCCACGCGCGACAAGTCCGTCCAGGACGAGGACGCCGTCCGCAAGCAGGCGCTGGCCTCCGTGGAGACGGTGCACGACGTGGCCGAGCGTGTGCTGAACGGCTCGGAGTGGGACGTCGTCTGGTACGAGCGGCACGACCGCTTCGGCGCCTCCCTGCGCGTCGCCCCCATGTCGGTCTCGGGCCTGCTCAGGGAGAAGCTGTTCGCGGACCGTGCCGTGATCCTCGCCTCGGCGACGCTCAAGCTGGGCGGCGACTTCAACGGCGTCGGGGCCTCGCTCGGCCTCGGTCCCGAGGGGGCGGAGGGCGATGATCTGCCCAAGTGGAAGGGCATCGACGTCGGCTCGCCCTTCGACTACCGCAAGCAGGGCATCCTGTACGTCGCCAAGCACCTGGCGCGCCCCGCCCGTGACGGCGAGCGCACGGACATGCTGGACGAGCTGACCGAGTTGATCCAGGCGGCCGGCGGACGCACTCTCGGGCTCTTCTCGTCGATGCGGGCCGCCCAGCTCGCCGCCGAGGAACTACGCTCGCGGATCCCGGAGTTCCCGATCCTGCTCCAGGGCGAGGAGACGCTCGGCGAACTGATCAAGAACTTCTCCGCGGATCCGAAGACCTGTCTCTTCGGCACGCTGTCCCTCTGGCAGGGCGTGGACGTGCCGGGCCCCAGCTGTCAGCTGGTGGTCATGGACAAGATCCCGTTCCCGCGGCCCGACGATCCACTGATGAGCGCCCGGCAGAAGGCGGTCGAGGACGCGGGCGGCAACGGCTTCATAGCGGTGGCCGCGACCCATGCGGCCCTGCTGATGGCCCAGGGCGCCGGCCGTCTCGTACGCGCGTCGGGCGACCGGGGCGTGGTCGCCGTACTGGACCAGCGGCTGGCGACCGCGCGGTACGGCGGCTATCTCAAGGCGTCGCTGCCCGACTTCTGGTACACCACGGACCGTAACCAGGTCCGCAAGTCGCTGGCTGCCATCGACGCGGCGGCGAAGGCGGCGGAGAAGTGAGTCCGGGGGTGGTCCGACCGGTGATGGTCGGACCACCCCCGGAGAGGTGCGGGACCGGCCCGTCGGGTGGGGTGAAACGCAGGACCCCGGAACCGGCGCAGGGGTCCCGGGGCCCGGTCAGGGAGCGAGCCGGCCGGCCCGCCCGCCGCGGCTGTCACACGCGGCGCAGCACGGCGACGACCTTGCCGAGGATGGTCGCGTCGTCACCGGGGATCGGCTCGTAGGCCGAGTTGTGCGGGAGGAGCCAGACATGGCCGTCCTCGCGCTTGAAGCGCTTCACGGTGGCCTCGCCGTCGAGCATGGCGGCCACGATGTCGCCGTTCTCCGCGACCGGCTGACGGCGGACCGTGACCCAGTCGCCGTCGCAGATGGCGGCTTCGATCATGGAGTCGCCGACGACCTTGAGGACGAACAGTTCGCCGTCACCGACGAGCTGGCGGGGGAGAGGGAAGACGTCCTCGACGGACTCCTCCGCGAGGATCGGGCCACCGGCCGCGATACGGCCGACCAGCGGGACGTACGACGCGGCGGGCTTGCCGGCGGTGTCCGTGGGCTGCACGGTGACGGCCTGGTCCGAACCGCGCACCTCGTACGCGCGCGGGCGGTGCGGGTCGCGGCGCAGGAAGCCCTTTCGCTCGAGCGCCATCAGCTGGTGCGCGACCGAGGAGGTGCTGGAGAGCCCCACGGCCTGGCCGATCTCACGCATCGACGGCGGGTAGCCCCGACGCTGCACGGAGTCCCTGATGACCTCGATCACCCGGCGCTGCCGGTCGGTGAGCCCCGAGCTGTCCGCCCGGATCCCTGGAGGTCGGCCCGGCAGAGAGCGCTTGTGCACCTCGGGATTCATGGCTTCGTTCATCGCGTGTACCGGCTCGACTCGGCCCTGGGAGCGGTCCTGGGCGGTGATGGTGGCACTGTCTGCGGTCGTGGTCACGTCGGCCCCTCTCGATGGTCTCCCTGCTGCACAACGGTAGATGCTTTCGAAAGGTTGCGCCAAACACACGTTCGAGTGAAAAAGTGCGTTTCACCTGACGTGATCATGTGTCTGGGTGTAATGGCCAACGCGATGCCTGGCGGACAAAAGCGTGCATTGTTGTACTCTTCACCGCCGGGGTGGGTGGCCTCGTGGGCCGCTTGCCCAGTCTGCCATCCGGACTCCGGTCCGCCCGGATCCGGGCCCTCTTCTGTGCCGGAGTCCTACGGCTCCTCCGTGCGGCGCCCACGCTATCTCCGCAAGCGCCACAGCGGCACGGCTCTGCGACCGCGTGTCCGGCGCGCCGCCGCCGGCAGCCGCGACCGGCCGCCTCACCGCGACACGCGCGCCGGCCTCGCTGAATGAGTTGATCCCCACATCTAGTGGTTGGATGGCTACCGCGGCCCACAAATTGTGGTCCCCCCGGTCTGAGTCGGGCCCGCGATCGCCTATGCTTAGGGCTGCTTCGCGGGGCCTTTGGGTCCAGTGGGGCTCTTGAGTCTGCTGTGAGGAGGGTTGGAGAACATGCACTGCCCCTTCTGCAGGCACCCCGACAGCCGCGTGGTCGACAGCCGTACGACCGACGACGGCACGTCGATCCGCAGGCGCCGCCAGTGCCCCGACTGCTCCCGTCGTTTCACGACCGTGGAGACGTGCTCGCTCATGGTGGTCAAGCGGTCCGGAGTCACCGAGCCTTTCAGTCGCACCAAGATCATCAATGGTGTGCGCAAGGCATGCCAGGGACGGCCTGTCACCGAGGACGCGCTCGCCCAGCTCGGCCAGCGGGTCGAGGAGGCGGTGCGGGCCACCGGGAGCGCCGAGCTGACCACCCACGATGTGGGGCTGGCCATACTCGGCCCGTTGCAGGAGCTGGACCTCGTCGCCTATCTGCGGTTCGCCTCGGTCTACCGGGCGTTCGACTCGCTCGATGACTTCGAGGCCGCCATCGCGGAGCTGAGGGAGGCGACGCGAGGACCCGCCGCGGACGAGGAAGACGCGGACACGGGGAGCCAGGAAGACGATCGCGGGCCCGCGGGGACCACTTCGGTTCCCGTGCCCGCGCACGCCGCCGACTGACCGGCAGGCCGGAAGCCGGGGGAGACCCGGGTTCCGGCCGCGAGGCGGCGACCGAAGACCTGTTGCGGGTGGCAGCTGAGGGTGCCCGCAACACAGACAGAACACCGTGCCACGGGAACAAACGGGGCACTTCAGGGCGTTTTTGCCCGTACAGGGAGGCGGCATGACAGAGACGGCGAGCGGTCCGGCGCGAGGTTCCCGAGCCAAGGGCACCAAGGCGGGTAGCAAGGGACTGCACATCGAGCGCATCCACACCACCCCCGGCGTACACCCGTACGACGAGGTCTCGTGGGAGCGCCGTGACGTCGTCATGACCAACTGGCGCGACGGCTCGGTCAACTTCGAGCAGCGTGGCGTCGAGTTCCCCGACTTCTGGTCGGTGAACGCGGTCAACATCGTCACCAGCAAGTACTTCCGCGGTGCCGTCGGCACTCCGCAGCGCGAGGTCAGCCTCAAGCAGCTGATCGACCGCATCGTGAAGACGTACCGCAAGGCCGGTGAGGACTACAAGTACTTCGCCTCGCCCGCCGACGCCGAGATCTTCGAGCACGAGCTGGCGTACGCCCTCCTGCACCAGATCTTCAGCTTCAACAGCCCGGTCTGGTTCAACGTCGGCACCCCGCAGCCCCAGCAGGTCTCCGCCTGCTTCATCCTGTCCGTCGACGACTCCATGGAGTCGATCCTCGACTGGTACAAGGAAGAGGGCATGATCTTCAAGGGCGGCTCCGGCGCCGGCCTGAACCTCTCCCGCATCCGCTCCTCCAAGGAGCTGCTCTCCTCCGGCGGCAACGCCTCCGGTCCCGTCTCCTTCATGCGCGGCGCCGACGCCTCCGCCGGCACCATCAAGTCCGGTGGCGCCACCCGCCGTGCCGCCAAGATGGTCGTGCTCGACGTCGACCACCCCGACATCGAGGACTTCATCGAGACCAAGGTCAAGGAGGAGGAGAAGATCCGCGTCCTGCGCGACGCGGGCTTCGACATGGACCTGGGCGGCGACGACATCACGTCCGTCCAGTACCAGAACGCCAACAACTCGGTCCGTGTGAACGACGAGTTCATGAAGGCGGTCGAGAACGGCACCGGCTTCGGCCTGCGCGCCCGCATGACCGGCGAGGTCATCGAGGAGGTCGACGCCAAGGCGCTCTTCCGCAAGATCGCCGAGGCCGCCTGGGCCTGCGCCGACCCCGGCATCCAGTACGACGACACCATCAACAACTGGCACACCTGCCCCGAGTCCGGCCGGATCACCGCGTCGAACCCGTGCAGCGAGTACATGCACCTGGACAACACGTCCTGCAACCTGGCCTCGCTGAACCTGATGAAGTTCCTGAAGGACGACGGCAAGGGCCACCAGTCCTTCGAGACCGAGCGCTTCCAGAAGGTCGTCGAGCTGGTCATCACCGCGATGGACATCTCGATCTGCTTCGCGGACTTCCCGACCCAGAAGATCGGCGAGAACACGCGCGCGTTCCGTCAGCTCGGCATCGGCTACGCCAACCTCGGCGCCCTGCTGATGGCCACCGGCCACGCGTACGACTCCGACGGCGGCCGCGCCCTGGCCGGCGCCATCACCTCCCTGATGACGGGCACGGCCTACCGCCGTTCCGCGGAGCTGGCCGCGGTCGTCGGCCCGTACGACGGCTACGCCCGCAACGCCGACGCCCACAAGCGCGTCATGCAGCAGCACGCCGACGCCAACGGCACGGCCGTCCGCATGGACGACCTGGACACCCCGGTGTGGGCCGCCGCCACGGAGGCCTGGCAGGACGTCGTCCGTCTCGGTGAGAAGAACGGTTTCCGTAACTCCCAGGCGTCCGTCCTCGCCCCGACCGGCACCATCGGTCTCGCGATGTCCTGCGACACCACCGGTGTCGAGCCCGACCTGGCTCTGGTGAAGTTCAAGAAGCTGGTCGGCGGCGGCTCGATGCAGATCGTCAACGGCACCGTGCCGCAGGCCCTGCGCCGCCTGGGCTACCAGGAGGAGCAGATCGAGGCGATCGTCGCCCACATCGCCGAGAACGGCAATGTGATCGACGCCCCCGGCCTCAAGCACGAGCACTACGAGGTGTTCGACTGCGCCATGGGCGAGCGCGCCATCTCCCCGATGGGCCACGTCCGCATGATGGCCGCGATCCAGCCGTGGATCTCCGGCGCCATCTCCAAGACGGTCAACATGCCGGAGACGGCGACCGTCGAGGAGGTCGAGGAGATCTACTTCGAGGCCTGGAAGCTCGGCGTCAAGGCGCTCGCGATCTACCGCGACAACTGCAAGGTCGGCCAGCCGCTCTCGGCCAAGAAGAAGGAGACCGAGGAGAAGAAGGCCGAGCAGCCCGCGGCCGTCGAGCCCAAGGTCGAGAAGGTCGTCGAGTACCGCCCGGTGCGCAAGCGCCTCCCGAAGGGCCGCCCGGGGATCACCACGTCCTTCACGGTCGGCGGTGCCGAGGGCTACATGACCGCCAATTCGTACCCGGACGACGGTCTCGGCGAGGTCTTCCTGAAGATGTCCAAGCAGGGTTCCACCCTCGCGGGCATGATGGACGCCTTCTCCATCGCCGTCTCCGTCGGCCTCCAGTACGGCGTGCCGCTGGAGACGTACGTCTCGAAGTTCACCAACATGCGCTTCGAGCCGGCCGGCATGACGGACGACCCGGACGTGCGGATGGCGCAGTCGATCGTCGACTACATCTTCCGCCGCCTGGCGCTGGACTTCCTGCCCTTCGAGACCCGCTCCGCGCTCGGCATCCACTCCGCCGAGGAGCGTCAGCGTCACCTGGAGACCGGTTCCTACGAGCCGGCCGACGACGAGGTCGACGTCGAGGGCCTGGCCCAGTCGGCGCCGCGGACCCAGGAGCTGAAGGCGGTCGCCACGCCGAAGGCCGAGACCGAGGCGGCCCAGCCCGCCCCAAAGCAGGCGCACACCAGCGCCGAACTGGTGGAGATGCAGCTGGGCATCCAGGCCGACGCCCCGCTCTGCTTCTCCTGCGGTACGAAGATGCAGCGGGCCGGTTCCTGCTACATCTGCGAGGGCTGCGGCTCGACCAGCGGTTGCAGCTGATGACACGCCGTTCCTGAAGTAAGGGGCGCCGGCCATGGCCGGCGCCCCTTACCCGTGCGCGGCCTCGGCGTCAGGGCTGGTGCGCCCGGCCCATCACCCGGGTGAAGGCAGCCGGGTCCTCGTAGAAGCCGTGCACCCCGGGACGGAAGGCCCAGTCACCGGACTCGTCCCGTACGAACTCGGCGATCGTGGCCGCCGTCGCGTCGGCAACCGACCCGAAGTCGTCCGCCGCCAGTACCGTGTAGCCCTCCCGGACACGCAAAGCGGGGTTAAGGACCTCGGCGAACGTCCGGCGTCCGTAGCGCTGCTGGATGACGACACCGACCACCGCGCGCGCGTACCGGCCGTCCAGGCGGTCGAGTTCGAGGGTCATGACCTCGTCCCAGCCGAAGCCCCTGCCGTCCGTGCTGTCCCGGTCCAGGAATATGGTGCCGTCCGGTGAGCGGCTGTCGAAGTGCACCAGATAGGCCGGTGGCCCGTAGGCGTCGCCCGAGACGAACGTCGCGGCGATGATGTCCAGATCGGTGGGCGGCTGACCCGCGGGACTGGGATCCCACTTCACCCCGACCTCGACCTTGCGGATTCCCTTGCTGAAGCCGGTCACCAGGCCTCCCCTTCCCCCTGCGGGCTCCCTCGTCCCCCAACTCCCGTGAAGCCAGGGCTGCTTGTCCATCGTGCCACGCGCGCGGGGGCGCACGCGCGGGCGATCTCCGCCGGAGCGTGACCGACGCCACGCCCGGTGGCCTTACGATGGCGCGGTGCTGGTCAAGTGGATTCGCTGCACCGTGGTGGACCGCCGCGGCTTCGAGCGGGGGCAGCGGAAATGGGCGGGGCTTCCGGGGGAGCCGGGTTTCAGGGGACAGGGCGGAGGGTGGAGCCGGCAGCGGCCGGGGGTCGCGCACATCTTCGCCTTCTGGGAGAGCCGTGCCTTCTACGACTCCTTCATGGCCCGCTCGCACGACCGGCTCGCGGCCGCCCAGTCCGGCACGTTCAAGGACGCCCAGACCAAACTCTTCGAGTACCGCTTCGACGTGAAGACGGGCTTCGAGCCGCGCTTCACCGACACCGACCTGATCCGGGTGGCCCTGTGCCGGGTGCACGAGGAGCGCGTCGAGCACTTCACCCTCATGCAGGAGAAGGTCTGGAACCCGGCGATGGCCGGTTCCCCCGGCATGATCCGCGGCATGTTCGCCGAGGCGCCCGAGCATGAGTTCCTGATCCTGTCGATGTGGCGGTCGGCCGCCGAGCACGGCAAGTACCGCACCGAACGCGTGGAGCGCCTCGCCCTGCGGGCCCAGACCGAGGCGGACATCGCCGCCCTCTCGGGTGACATCGTGGACCTGGAGCCGACCTGGACGGTCTGAGCAGCCACCCCGGAGGTTGGAAAATCCAACGCTGCGTCGGTGTGACCTACGCCGTATGGACCCCGTACGAGTGCTCGACCATGCGCCGTTCGATCTAGGGTTTTGGCATGGCACGACCACGGCGCATCGTCCTTGTCCGGCACGGCGAGTCAACGGGCAACATCGACGACTCCGTGTACGAGCGGGAGCCCGACCACGCGCTCGCCCTGACCGAGCGCGGCTGGAGGCAGGCCGAGGAGACCGGCAAGACGCTCCGCGAACTCTTCGGCCGGGAACGCGTCAGCGTGTACGTCTCCCCGTACCGCCGTACCCACGAGACGCTCCGCGCCTTCCACCTCGACCCGCAGCTGATACGCGTCCGCGAGGAGCCCAGACTGCGCGAGCAGGACTGGGGCAACTGGCAGGACCGCGACGACGTGCGCTTGCAGAAGGCCTACCGCGACGCGTACGGCCACTTCTTCTTCCGCTTCCCGCAGGGAGAGTCCGGTGCCGACGTGTACGACCGGGTCGGCGGCTTCCTGGAGAGCCTGTTCCGCAGCTTCGAGGCCCCCGACCATCCGCCGAACGTGCTCCTGGTGACGCACGGGCTCGCGATGCGGCTGTTCTGCATGCGCTGGTTCCACTGGACCGTCTCCGAATTCGAGTCGCTGTCGAACCCCGGGAACGCCGAGATGCGCATGCTCGTTCTGGGAGACGACGGCAGGTACACCCTTGATCGGCCGTTTCAACGCTGGCGCGAGCCGGTGCCCTACTGGATTGGCGGATAAAGTGGCAGAGCGATGACCGCTGACCTCTCTACCCTCGGGCGCCTGGAGCGCGCCCTGGCGAGCCTGCGCGGCCTGGCCGTGGGGGACGCCCTGGGCTCCCAGTTCTTCGTTCCGGCGAACCACTCCCTGCTGAAGCGGCACGAGCTGCCCGCGGGTCCCTGGCAGTGGACGGACGACACCGAGATGGCCTGCTCGGTGGTGGCCGTCCTCGCCGCTCACCACCGCATCGACCAGGACGCGCTGGCCCGCTCGTTCGCCGAGCACCATGACTTCGACCGGGGCTACGGCCCTGCGGTCAACCGGCTGCTCCGGCTGGTCCGCGAGGGCGAGGACTGGCGGGAGCTGGCCGCCGGGCTCTTCCACGGCCACGGCTCCTGGGGCAACGGGGCGGCCATGCGGATCGCCCCCCTGGGCGCCTGGTACGCGGACGACCCCGAGCAGGCCGTCCACCAGGCGGAGATCTCCGCGTATCCCACGCACCAGCACCGTGAGGCCGTGGTCGGGGCCATGGCGGTGGCCGCGGCCGCCGCGCTGGCCGGTTCGCCGGACGGCCCGCCCACCCCGGAGGTGCTCCTCGACGGAGTCGTCGCCCTGGTGCCCAAGAGCGCGGTCGGCCAGGGGCTGCGCCGCGCCCGGGACATGCTGGACTACGGCGACGCGGCCACCGTCGCGGCCGTGCTCGGCTGTGGACGGCGTACCAGCGCGCACGACACCGTTCCCTTCGCCCTCTGGGCCGCGGCGCGGCACCTCGGCGACTTCGAGACGGCGTTCTGGACGACCGCTCAGGTGGGCGGGGACGTGGACACCACCTGCGCGATCATGGGCGGCATCCTCGGTGCGACCAAGGCCGGAGCGCCGCCGGCCGAATGGACGGAGCGGACCGAGGCACTTCCGGACTGGGTACCGACGGGCTCCGACGGGTGAACTCCGGACATGCGGGTTCACGAATGCGATGAATGGGAGTGGACTGCGCTAGGGGCGGTGGGGGGGCGCGTCCAGGGTGCCCTGACTAAATCCCTGTGCGGTAAGCGTATTTGGCCCCTCCGAGGCGCGCGGCAGACGGTTTCCTGTCGCCGCTACGGCCGTGACGGCACGCCGTCTAAATGTGTGCACCAGCGAATGCGCTGACGCGCGACCGCAGGGGTGTGACCGGTGGGCCGACGCCCCTTCCGCTGCCGTTCCGAGCGTTCCCGGAGTCCGCTCCGGCCCTCTCGGAACCGGTGGGGAGACCGGGGTGTCGCGGGCCGATCCCGGCGGCGTACGCTAAGGGCGCCATGCCGTACGAACCTCCTACTCACACCGTCGAGCGCTCTCTTCGCGCCACGACCGGAGCCAAGGTCATTGCCGGTGTCGACGAGGTGGGGCGCGGCGCCTGGGCCGGGCCTGTCACCGTCTGCGCGGCGATCACCGGACTTCGCCGGCCGCCCGAGGGCCTGACCGACTCCAAGCTGCTGACGCTCAAGCGGCGCACGGAGCTCGCCGAGATCCTCCGGACCTGGGTGACGGCCTATGCGCTGGGGCATGCTTCCCCGGAGGAGATCGACGACCTGGGGATGACAGCTGCCCTGCGGCTCGCGGCGGTCCGTGCCCTGGACGCCCTGCCGGTCCGCCCCGAGGCCGTCATCCTCGACGGGAAGCACGACTATCTCGGTGCCCCCTGGCGGGTGCGTACGGTGATCAAGGGCGATCGGTCCTGCGTGGCCGTCGCGGCGGCGTCGGTGATCGCCAAGGTTCAGCGCGACAAAATGATGGCCGAACTGGGTATCGACCATGCAGACTTCGGATTTGCGGACAACGCCGGGTATCCGTCGCCCGTGCACAAGGCCGCACTGGAGGAGCGGGGGCCCACCCCGCACCACCGCTTGTCGTGGGCGTATCTTGATGCGTTGCCTCAGTGGCGGCACCTCAAGAAGGCCCGCAACTGGGCGGACGGAAGCGTTCCGGAAATCGCAGGTCAGCTCGGCTTCGATTTCTGACCGGTTCCGCTCGCACTGATGTGCCACCCGGCCATCCGCGCCGCACCAACGTTTGATAAATATCAGCTCATGCCTCTCATTCCCGAGGAGCCTCAGATTCACGAGAGTGCCCAGGGTCCCCGCGCCACGCCGGCCAGTGGCCGCACCGCGCCGACCCCCCGCCCCGTACCCGGCCCCCGCCCCGCGGCTCCGGCCCGCCCCGGTCGTCCCGGCCCCCTGCGGCCGACGCCGCCGGTGCAGCGCACTCCGCGTGACGTGGCTCCGGCCAATCCGGGCCCGTCCGGTCCGGCCGCTCCCGCCGCCGCTGCGGCCCCGCAGATCCAGCTGATCCCGGCCTCGGCCGAGGGTGCGCTCGACGCCGCCGACGAGGCGGTGGACCTGCTGCTGGACTCGGGTCGCGCGCCTGGCGACGTCCTCGTGCTCACCACCGGTGCCCAGCACCCGTGGGCCGAGCACGAGCTGTCCTTCGGCGAGGCGTCCTACTGGGCGCAGCACGACGCCGGTGACGACGTCTTCTACGCGGACGGCGCCCACGCCGCCCGTGCCGCCTCCCGCCCCGTGGTCGTCGTGGCGGTCAACGGAGGCCCCGCCTCCGCAGCTGCCACCGCGCTTCCGCTGGCCCACGCCCGGGCCGGTGCGCTGCTGATCGTCTGCGGTGACCCGCAGCAGATCAACTCGGTGCTGGGCGCCGGCGTCTGAGCCGCTCCCGGCACCCCGGGGTGCCGGGGTGCCGCAGGGGCCGCCCCGGCGGTATACGCACGGTGCGGCTTGCCGCGTGCCCGGACGCCGGGCGGCTGCTCCGCTCCGGCGGGTCCGCCCGCGGATCCCGGCGATACGCCCGGGTGGTCGTGCGGAGCCCGGGTACGGCACTGACACGTGCTGTGCCGGTCCGCGCGGCCCGGGGCGGCACGTCCGGCCCCTGTGTGTCGGTCGGTTCACCCCGCCCGGCTGCGAGCGGCGAAGCCGCGGGGCACGGTGTGCCGATGCCGGCCGGGCCGGACGCCCGTACCGGGTGGCTGTGCACGGCGGCGGGCTCACGACCCGGCCACCCCGCCCTTCCGCAGGACCTCCTGGTCCCGTACGGCCGCCCGGAGCCCGGTGCGGTGTCCCTCAGCGGGCCGCCGCGCGGCGCAGCACCTCGGACATCGGGCCGCCGGTGCGCGGTGCGGACGGCGGAGCCTCCGACGTGGCGAAGGGCTCCGGCGCGGAGTGGGCGTGGGGACGGCGGCCACCGCGCCCCTCACCGAGCACCTGCCATCCGTCCTGGGTCAGCGTGATGTAGGCACCGCAGCGCAGCCCGTGCAGCGTGCAGGCGTCGCGCAGCCCCCACATCCAGGCCCCGTCCTCCTCCGTCCAATGTCCTTCGCCCTCACGGCAGTAGAGCAGGACGGCGGTGCGCACCGGCGCCCGGCGGCGCAGGTCGTGCGGGATGATCCGGCGCAGCTGGGCGAGCAGCGCGTTGCGGAACATCCACCCGTCGGCCGGCGCGGTACGGCGCGTGAACGAAGCGCTGGCACACAGCCGTTCATCCGGATCCAGCACGGCCACGATCGCCGTGGACGGCTGCGGGTGATGGCGGGCGTGCAACCCGCTGACGACCTCACGGGGGTTGCGCAGCAGGGGGATTCCGGCGGCGGCCCACTCGGCCGGCTCGAGCAGGCGACTGGCGGAGGCGGCGGACGCTGACGTCGTCAACGAGGCCGCCGAGGACGAGGCGAATCCGAAGGTCACGTTCCTCCCTTCGGCTACGCGCCCACACTGGGGGCGAGGTCGGATTCGGGGGAGCCCGCGCCGCAGCGAAGCCCAACCGGACCACGGACGAACCGTGCAGGGAGCGGATCTCAATTCTTCCTGTCGAACGTGGATGCGGCAACGAGCAATTGGGGCCACCGTCTGTTATCTGATGGTGCGGGGCTTATATCCCTACCCACAGAGCCGGCTGACGACGCCTGAGGCGCCTCGGCACAGCACCTCAGGCCGCCGCCGACTGTCGCGGGGTCAGCCCTGGACCGCGAGGACCAGCGGCAACACCGCGCGCGCACCGGATCTGCGCAGCTGGCGCGCCGCGACCGTGAGGGTCCAGCCCGTCTCTGTGAAGTCGTCGACCAGCAGCACCGGACCCTGCGCCGAGGCCAGGGCCGACGCCAGGCCGGGCGGCACCGTAAGCGCCCCGTCGAGGGCCTTCAACCGCTGTGCGCTGTTGCTGCGTGGCACCCGCGGCGCGTCCTCGGCGTACTCCACGGAGCCGAGCAGCGGCAGCCGCCCGATCTCGGCGATCCGGGCCCCGAGGGAACGGATCAGCAGAGGACGGCTGCGCGAGTCGACGGTGACCACACCCACCGGCCGTTCCTGGGCGTCCGGGGCCCCGGACGCCCAGCCGCCGGGGCCCTTGGCCCAGTCCGCGAGGACGCCGACCACGGCTCGTGCCACGTCGTCCGGTACGGGAGTGTCCGCCGCCTGAGGCGCGAACAGAGGACGCAGCCGATTGCCCCAGCCGATGTCCGAGAGGCGGCCGAGAGCCCGGCCCGGCGCGGCCTGTTCGCCGGCCGGGATACGGCCCTTGAGGTCGATGCCGATGGCCGGCAGCCCGGTCGGCCACATCCGGCGGGGCTCCACCTCCACCCCGGCGCGGCCCAGGTCGCTGCGCGCGGCGTCCAGGGCCACGGCGGACGTGTCGACGGTGAAGCGCGGCCCGGCGCAGTTGTCGCAGCGACCGCAGGGCTTGGCGCCCTCGTCGTCCAGCTGACGCTGAAGGAACTCCATCCGGCACCCGGTCGTGGTGGCGTACTCGCGCATCGCCTGCTGCTCGGCCGCGCGCTGCCGGGCCACCCAGGCGTAACGCTCCGCGTCGTACGACCAGGGCTGTCCGGTCGCGGTCCAGCCGCCCTTGACGCGGCGCACCGCTCCGTCCACGTCGAGCACCTTCAGCATCGTCTCCAGACGGGAACGACGCAGCTCGACCAGGGGTTCCAGAGCAGGCAGCGACATGGTTCCGTCCGCCCGGGCGAGGACGTCCAGGGTGCGCCGGACCAGGTCCTCGGGGGGAAAGGCGAGCGACGCGAAGTACTCCCAGATCGCCTCGTCCTCCTTGCCCGGCAGCAACAGCACCTCGGCGTGCTCGACACCGCGGCCGGCCCGGCCGATCTGCTGGTAGTAGGCGATGGGGGAGGCGGGCGAGCCCAGGTGCACCACGAAACCGAGGTCGGGCTTGTCGAAGCCCATGCCGAGTGCGGAGGTGGCGACGAGCGCCTTGACCCGGTTGGCGAGCAGGTCCTCCTCGGCCTGCTGCCGTTCGGCGTTCTCCGTCCTGCCGGTGTACGAGGCGACCGTGTGCCCGCGCTGCCGCAGGAAGGCCGTGACCTCCTCGGCGGCCGCGACGGTCAGGGTGTAGATGATGCCGGAGCCCGGCAGCTCGTCCAGGTGGTCGGCCAGCCACGCCATCCGGTGTGCCGCGTCCGGCAGCCGCAGCACACCGAGACTCAGACTCTCCCGGTCCAGCGGTCCGCGCAGCACCAGGGCGCCCGACGTACCGCCCGTGCCGAGCTGGTCGGCGACGTCCGCGGTGACGCGTGCGTTGGCCGTGGCGGTCGTGGCCAGCACGGGGACGCCCGGCGGGAGTTCATTCAGCATCGTCCGCAGCCGCCGGTAGTCGGGCCGGAAGTCGTGGCCCCAGTCGGAGATGCAGTGGGCCTCGTCCACCACCAGCAGCCCGGTCGCCGCGGACAGCTTGGGCAGGACCTGGTCGCGGAACTCGGGGTTGTTCAGGCGCTCCGGGCTCACCAGCAGAACGTCCACGTCACCGCGCTCGACCTCCGCGTGGATGGAGTCCCACTCCTCCGGGTTGGCCGAGTTGATGGTGCGTGCCCGGATCCCGGCGCGGGCGGCCGAGTCGACCTGGTTGCGCATCAGGGCCAGCAGGGGCGAGACGATCACGGTCGGGCCGCTGCCGCGCCGGCGCAGCAGGGCGGTGGCGACGAAGTACACCGCGGACTTGCCCCAGCCGGTGCGCTGCACCACCAGGGCCCGCCGGTGCTCCTTCACCAGGGCCGCCACCGCCTGCCACTGATCTTCCCGCAGCCGCGCCGAGCCTCCCGGGTCCCCGACGAGTTCGGCGAGGATGGCATCGGCTTCGGCGCGCAGTTCCAGGTCGTCCATGGCTCCATGCAACCCGATGCCACCGACAATCAGCCACCAGGCCCGGTCACGGCTGTGGACAACCGCCCGGCGCTTGTCGTGTCCCTGATTCGACTTATCCACAGGCCCAAGCGGAATCTCAAGATCCGCGAGATTGTCGGCGCATGACGAATCACGGCGAAACCACCGGACCCCTCGGAAACAGCGACATCCCGGGCTCCGAGCCGCTGGCCGGACCCTCCACGCACGAGACACAGGTCACCCTGCGCACCCCGGCCGAACTGGCCGACGCCCTCCCCTATCTCCTCGGCTACCGCCCGGAGGACAGCATGGTGCTGGTCGCCCTGCACGACCGCGGCGGCCGCGGCACGCTCGGCGGCCGGGCCAGGCTCGGCATCCCCGCCGACGAGGCCGACTGGCCGGCGGCGGCCCGGCAGCTCGCCCACGGCCTGGTCACCGGCAGCGAGCGGCGAGGCGCCAGGCCCGAGCAGATGGTGGCCTACGTCTGCCAGGAACCGGGCCCCGGCGAGTCGGGCCGGGACGTCAAGCGACGACTCGGGAAGCTGGCCGACCTCATGCGCACCGCGTGCGGAGACCTCGACGTGCCCGTCGCCGAGGCGCTCTGCATCTCCGACGGCCGCTTCTGGTCGTACTGCTGCCCGATCCCGGGCTGCTGCCCCGAGGACGGCTCGCCGATGGGCCTCCCCGGCACCTCCGTCCTCGCGGCGGCCGCCACCTACGCCGGCATCCAAGTGCGCGGCACCCTCAAGGAGTTGCATGCCCGGCTGCAACCCTGGCAGAGCAGCGCCGCCCTGGAGCAGGAGATCGCCCTGGACGCGGCCGGCCTGACCCTCGTCCCCCGCATCCTCGACGAAGCGACCCGCCCGGCCGTCGCCGCGCAGACCCTCGCCCTGGCCGAACGGATCATCCACCGCTACGCCTCGGCCACACCCGTGTCCGGTATCCACCCGGCGGACCTGCGCGACGACGACCTGCTCTCGGACGACGAGGCGGCGACGCTGATCCTCGGCCTCCAGGACCGCACCACCCGCGACAAGGCGGCCGCGTGGATGGAGGGCGAGGAGGCGGCCCCGGCCCTGCGGCTCTGGCGCGCCCTCGCCCGCCGCTGTGTCGGCCCGTACGGCGAGCACGCCGCCGCGCCGCTGACCCTCGCCGGCTGGGTCGCCTGGTCGACGGGCGACGAACTGGAGGCACGCGAAGCCCTGGCCATGGCACTGGGCGCGGACCCCGACTATCTCTTCGCCCGCCTGCTGCACCAGGCCTGCAACGAAGGCCTCGACCCCGAGTCCGTCCGCCGCTGCCTGCGCGCCGAACGCCAGGAGCGCACACCGGCCGACGGCGCGGAGCCCGAGCCGTCCATGGACCGGGCCCGCCTGGAGCCGCCGGCGCCCGAGGACACCGCGTCCGGGGCGGCCATCCGGGCGGCCGGCACGGGTGCCGAGCCGGACCTGGCCAAGGGCCCGGCAGATCTGACGGGACCGATCGCTCCGGCCGCCGCCCAGGGCGGACGAGGCGGGGCCGACCGGAAGGGGCAGGCCGGCGCACCGGGCACCGTCCGACGGCGCCGCGCTCGAGCCACCGGCAGCGGTGACGGCCTCCACCGGTCCCGGGAGGCGGACGGCCGCCGCCCGGCCGGCACCCACCCCCGGCCGTCTCCGACCGCACCCTCGCGCCCCGGCACCCGGCGTCTCGGCGGTACACACACGCGTGCGGTGGGCAGGAGCGAGGGCACGACCGACATCGCCCCCTCGGCGGACGGCGACGGCCGCCGCACGCCGGAGGGAGACGGATGAGGGTCCGGTGGGGCAAGGACGGAATCCGGAGCACGCAGAGGAAGGCCGGCCCGCACGGGCAGGCCGTCGGCGCAGCCCCAGCCTCTGGGCTCCTGTCGGCCGCCGGCGGAGCCCGCGCCTCTGGGCTCCTGTCGGCCGTCCGAAGCCTGCGCGTCCCGAGGATCCTGTCGGCCGGGCACAACCCCCATATGCCGGAGACCCTGCCGACGGTGCTGCCGTGCCGTCGGGGCGTCACCTCGCCACAGACCTCCCGCAGCCGCCGCTTCTTGGGTGCTCTGCTGGTCGCCCCCCGCGGCCTCTTGGACGTGCTGCTGGTCGCGTGCAACCCCCGGCTCCCGGGCGCCCCATCGGTCGCCCGCGCGCACCGGCTCAGCGCCTCCGTGCTCCCCTCGTGCCGCGCTGCCTGTGTGCTCCCCGCACCCCGCCATTCGTCCGGCTTCCTTCGCCCGAGCCGTGACCCGGACGAGTCCGCTGCCGTTCACCTGAGTGGCGGAACGCCTGGACGGCCTCTGCCGCCGTACGACCCTTGTCCCCCGGGGCGTCCCACCGGCCGCCCGGCACGTCCGCAGCGGACCGAGCGCAGAAGAAGCCAACTCATGCACCAGCAGCCGACGCGGCCCTCCGCCGACGACGGACGCCCGCCTCCAGGCAGGCGGGCGCCATTTCCCGCGGACGGTGCCGGCACCGCGCCGGAGACCACCGCTCCGCAGAGCAGCGGCGCCCCGCTCCGGCCGCCCCCGCAACCGTGGCCGGGACCCCGCTTCGACAGCCGGGCAGCACACACCGGGCCCGGGCCCACACCCCCCGGCGGACTCCGCAGGCCCGCCCAAGCCCCGTCGGCCCACCCCGCACCGGGCACCCGCGCGGTGCCCGCGCTGCCGCCCACACACACCGCGCTGATCTGCGTCGCCCTGCCCGGCCTCGCCGTCTCCGGTGAGTCGGGCCAGTTGGACGGCCGGGGTCTGGACGGGTTCTACCGAGGCGGAAGGCGGCTGCTCTCCCGGTGCCAGGTCCGCGTGGCCGGCCGCGAGCCGCTCGCGGTGCAGGCCAGGATGGCCGGTGCCGACAGCGCCCGTTTCCTGGGAACGCTCCGGGTCTCCCCGGCAGCCGGTCCCGACCCGGACGTCGTGGTGGAGCGGACGCGCCACGCGGACGGCACCGAACGGATCACGCTGCGCAACGCCGCCCTGCGCCCGCTGCGGCTGCCCGTCGAGGTCGCCCTCGGCACGGACCTCGCCGACCTCGGGGTCATCGCCTCCGGCAGGGCAGGCCCCGAGCTCCCCGCCAGCGTCCACGACTCGGGCCTGCGCTGGGCCTCGGGGGGTGTCGCCGCGTGCGTCACCAGCGCCCCGCCGCCCGCCGACGCCCTGGCCTCGGCCGGCCTGCTGCGCTGGGAACTGGACCTGCCCCCGGGTGCCACGGCCACCGTGGAACTCCGGGTGCGACCCGACGGCGCGGGCCCGCTGCGGGCCGCGGGGCAGGCCGCGACCAGCCCGCTCGCCGAGGCCCGCGCGGCGGGCGACGACCCTCGGGCGGGCTCGTTGCTGCACACGGCGATCGCCGACCTCAGAGCCCTGCTCCTGCGGGACCCCGCACACCCCGCCGACACCCATCTCGCCGCGGGCGCCCCCTGGCGCTGCGGCATGGCACCCGCCGAGGCCCTCGCCGCAGCCCGCATGGCCCTGCCCCTCGGCACCCGGCTCGCCGCCGGCACTCTGCGCGCCCTGGCCCGCACCCAGCTCACCGGGCCGGGCCCCCAGGCCGGGCTGATCCCCGGGCCCCGGCGGGACGCGGGGCCGTTCCTGCCGCCGAGCTGCACAGGCACGGAGGCCACGCTCCTCTTCCCCGCCCTGCTCGCCGAGGCCCGCCGCTGGGGGCTTCCCGAACAGGAGACGAGAGAACTGCTGCCCGCGGCCGAACGCTGTCTGACCTGGCTGCGCACCGCCGCGGGCGACGGCCCCTACCTGCCCGACCCGCAGCCCGCGGGCCCGATCCGCTGCGAGACCCAGGCACACGCCCATCGCGCGGCCCTACTCGGCGCCGATCTCCTCGACGCGTACGACAGACCCGGCGCCGCGGAGTTACGGGAGTGGGCCGAGGCCCTGCGCACAGTGTTCCGGGCCGGGTTCTGGGTCGACGACCACGGCGGCGGCCGCCCGGCCGCCGCCCTGGCCCCGGACGGCCGCCCCGCTCCCCACCTGGGCTCCGCCGCCGTACACCTCCTTGACACCGGCCTGCTCGGTTCGGGCCGGCTCGCCCCCGGCCTGCTCGACAAGGCGCAGACCGAACACCTCGCCCGGTTGCTCGGCAGCCCCGCCCTGGACGCGGGCTGGGGGCTGCGGGGGCTCGGCGCCAAGGAACCGGGACACAATCCCTTCGGCCACCGGACCGGGGCCGTGCGGGTGCAGGAGACCGCCGTCGCGGTCGCCGGACTGGCCGCCGCCGGCTACGAGAAGGAGGCCGGCGGACTTCTCAAGGGACTGCTGGACGCCGCCGAACACTTCGACCACCGGCTGCCCGAGATGTTCGCCGGTGAACAGCGCACCGCCGGGAGCGCACCCGTCGCGCACCCGGCCGCCTGCCGGCCGGCGGCCACCGCAGCGGCCGCCGCGGTCCTCATGCTCACCGCCTACGCCGGTATCCGCCCCGACACCCCGGCCCGGACCGTCACCCTGCGCCCGATGCGCAGCGCTCCGCTCGGCGAACTCAATCTGGCGGGCCTCCGGGTCGCGGGCGCGCCGTTCGCCGTACGGATCAGCCGGCTGGGACTCGCCATGGTCGAGGAGGCGGCGGACGGACTCCAACTAGGAGCGTGATCACCCGCCGACCTGACCCTCACCTCGTACGACGAGAGCCGACCCGAGAACAGGAGACCACCCTGCACCTCATACCGGAACCCGGCGGAACCACCACCGAAGGGTGTGTTTATCGTCAGGAAGACGACTATGATCACGGCATGCCCTACGACCCGTCAGCCTTTCCGCCCTTCGCCGTGACCGTGGACCTGGTCGTGCTGACCGTACGCCGCCATGCCCTGTGCGCGCTGGCGGTACGCAGGGGCGAGGCCCCGTTCCAGGGGCGGTGGGCCCTGCCCGGCGGCTTCGTACGGGCGGACGAGGACCTCTCCCAGGCGGCGGCGCGGGAACTGGCGGAAGAGACCGGGCTGTGCGCTCACGGCCCCGCCGCCCCGGCCCAGGACAACGGGGCCCACCTGGAGCAGCTCGCCACCTACGGCGACCCGAAGCGGGACCCGCGGATGCGTGTGGTCAGCGTCGCGCACCTCGCGCTCGCGCCCGACCTGCCCGCACCGCGCGCGGGAGGCGACGCCAGCAACGCACGCTGGGCACCGGTCGAGGAACTGCTCCAGCAGGGCGGTTACGGCCGGGACGGAGAGCCCGTCGCGCCGCTCGCCTTCGACCACGCCCAGATCCTCGCCGACGGGGTCGAGCGGGCCCGCTCCAAGATCGAGTACTCGTCGCTGGCCACCGCGTTCTGCCCGCCCGAATTCACGGTCGGCGAGCTGCGCCGGGTCTACGAGGCGGTCTGGGGCGTGGCCCTCGATCCGCGCAACTTCCACCGCAAGGTCACCGGCACGCCCGGGTTCCTTGTCCCCACGGGGGGTACGACCACCCGGCAGGGCGGCCGGCCGGCCCAGCTCTTCCGCGCCGGCGGCGCGACCCTGCTCAACCCCCCGATGCTGCGTCCCGAGGTCTGAGGGTGACGGCGGCCGGCCGCGCGTGCCGGGTCGGTTGCCGGCTGCCGGTTGCGTCGAACGGTGGACATGAAGCGGCCCGGTCGCACGGCACCCGTCAAGAGATCGCCTCATACCAGGAAAATCGGGCATAGCGCGCTATCTTGCTTCGGGTGATCCAGGCCTTCGGACTGACCAGCGCCCCCCGCAAGGCGCACCCGCCCGTCGTCGACGACGTCTCCTTCGAAGCGCGCGCCGGACAGGTCACCGCGCTCCTCGGAGCCTCCGGCTCCGGCAAGTCGACGGTGCTCAGACTGATGCTCGAACTGCAACCCGGCCGCGGCATCACCTACTTCAGAGGCCGGCCCCTGCACCGGATCGCCCACCCGTCGCGGGAAGTCGGCGTGCTGCTCGGCGATGTGCCCGGGCATCCGGCCCGCTCGGTCCGCGGCCATCTGCGCATGCTGTGCGCCGCGTCCGGAGTGCCCGCGCGGCGAGCCGACGAGGTCCTCGAAGTGGTCGGTCTCGTCAGCCTGCGCGAGGAACGCCTCGGCAGCCTGTCCCGCGGTATGGACCGCAGGCTCGGGCTGGCCGGCGCCCTGCTGCCCGACCCGCACACACTCGTCCTGGACGAGCCGTCCGACGGCCTCTCGGCCCGCGAGGCCCAGTGGCTGCACAGCATGTTGCGGGCCCATGCCGACCAGGGCGGCACCGTCCTGCTCACCACGGCCGACCCCAAGGAGGCCGCGCGCACGACCGACCGGGTCGTCACGCTCGACGGGGGCCGGCTCGTCGCCGACCAGGACACCAGGGAGTTCGCCCGCACCCGGCTGCGCCCGCGCGTGGCCGTGCGCAGCCCGCACGCCACCCGCCTCGCCGCGCTGCTCACCAAGGAGGCTCGGACCTCCCGCCGGTCCGTGGAGGTCGTGCACGAGGGCGGCAACCGCCTGTCGGTGTACGGCAGTACGACCGCCGACGTCGGTGAGATGGCATTCCGCCACGGCATCCTCGTCCACCAACTCGCCGATGAAGTCGGTGACATGGGCCCAGGGGCGGGGGCAGGGGTGGCGGCGGTCGCGGTCGCCGAGGGCGGCGCGAAGCAGGAGCAGGACCGGACGCGACGGGCCGGCGAGCGGCAGCAGGCCGTGCCGGGCGCGCCGGAGCCGGGTGCTCCGGCGGCGGTCGGACGGGCGGGCGCGGCGGAGTCCGGCCCCGCGGAGCAGGGGGACGCGCCGCCCGCCGCAACCGTGGAGGAGCGGGAGCAGGCCCCGGCGGTCCGCCCGCCGGCGGAGCGGGGACAGATCGTGTTCGGCTTCTCGGTGGCGGACCCGGCCGCCGTCGCCGCGTCACACCAGCAGGACCGGACCGTGGCCGGTCTCTCCTCGGCCGAGGCGGGGCGAACAGCGTCCGCCACTCGGCCGGGGGAGCGCGCACCGAGCGACGGCGAGGAGCGGGCAGGGCTCGCCGGAGCCCTCGGCAGGGAAGCCGAGCCGGACGGCGCGGCCTGTGTCACGGCCGTACCGAGCAGCGAGGGCAGGCTGGGCGCGGACGGGGTACCGACGGTGTCCGCGGAGGTGCTCGCCGGGGTTGGTACCGTCCCGGCCGCTGCCGTGACCGCCACCGCGCACCTCATCCGTCCCACGGCCCCCGAGCCGCAGGGCGATAACCGGACCGCCGCGGTGGACCAGGCACCGAAGGCCGACGGCAGCCCGGGGGCCATGGAGCAGGCGCCGGAGGCCGGAGGCAGGCACCCTTCCTTCCCCTCACGGTCGCCGGGCGCTGCCGGGCCGACAGTCGAGGGTCCGGAGCCGCGGACCGGCGGGGAGAGTGCCGCCGCGGTGCCCGAACCGCTCGGGCAGGTCGGGTGCGCCGCCCTGGATCCGGAGCCGCAGTCCGGAGCCAACCGCGCCGCCTCTGGCGTGGAAGCGCAGACCGGCGGCAACCGTGCTGCGTCGGGCCGGGAGGCGCAGACTGGCAACCGCGCCGCGTCGGGCCCGGAGACGCAGACCGACGGTCGACGTGCCCGGGCGGAATCGGAGCCGCAGGCCGGTCCGACCGCCACCGGGGCGGGGGCGCAGTCCGGTGGTGACCGCACTCCCGCGGCCACGCCATCGCAGCCCGGCCATGATCGCGCGTCGGCGGGTCCGAGGCCGCGGACCGGCGGCAAGGGCATCCCCTCCACCCGTACCCCTCTGCCCGAGGCCGGGGCATCCGGCCCCCGGCAGTCCGCGACCCGTGGCGGAGCCCAGCCCGGCGGGGTCCGCGCCCTCGACGCGCTCTCCGCCCTTCCGCCCCCCATCTCCGTCCGCCCCGCCCCCAGTCCGCTCCGGCCCCTGCGCTACGAGATCCGGCGTGCCGCCGGTATCGGCACCGGCTTCCTCACCTGCGGTGCCGTGCTGGTGGTGTCCGCGCTCACCGCCGTACTCCTGGCCAGGCTCGGGCACACCCCGCAGGAGCGGCTGTTCGCGGCATGGCCGCGGGAGCTGCCGCTGGCGCCCGCGGCGCTCGGCGCCGGGTTGCTCGGGGCGCTGGCCTTCGGGGACGAGTTCCGCCACCCCGCGCTGGCGGCGGACCGCGGCACGGTGCCCCGCCGGCTGGGGCTGCTGGCCGCGAAACTCCTCGTCTCCGGAGTCACCGCCGCCCTGCTGGCCTTTCTCACCCTGGGCTGCGACGCCGAAGTGCTCTACATCGTCTACGGACGGGAGCTGACGCAGGTTCCCGGAGACTGGCTGTCACTGACCGCCGGCTGGTTCTGCCTGGTCATCGGCTGCGCCTGGGCCGGCGTGCTGGCGGCCGGCGTGTTCCGGTCCACCACGGCCGGTCTGGCCACGGTCCTCGCCGTGCCCGTCGTTGTCGTGCCGTTGGTGCACCAGGTGTTGCGGGGTCCGGCCGTGCGGATGGCCGCCGGCTTCCCGGCGCGCATGCGCGAGGTGCTCCTGTTGCAGTGGCCGTTCGGCGGGGACCGGTACCTCCTCGGCGCCGTGCGGATCCTCGCGCAACCCGTGGGCGGCGCACTGGCGTTGTCGCTGACCGCGCTGCTGTGCGCGTATCTGTTCACGACACTGCGCACCAGGTTCCGATGACGACCGTCCGTCCTCGTTTGGTTTCACCGTGTACGCAAATCCCTCGCAGAAAGCCCATTTCTTTCCGATAAGGCGTCAATTGCGACGGGGTGAGCGATCACCCTTTCGTGTGCTTTTCACCAAAGACCTCAAGGGAGTTGGAGGCAGCGCCGACAAAGGATCCGTGAGTACCCTTGCGCACACCATGATGACCGCCGCCCGTTCCGCAGATTCCGGCCTGGCCGGCCCGGGCGAACTCGACCGTTACCCCTACGCGGAGGCCCCGGTGGCCGACCGCGTCGGAGTGCCCGCCTGGGACGGAGGCGACCCCGAGCTGGGCCGGGTCGGCAGGCGGGCCGCGGGCAGCCGTGGCCGCGGCCTGCACGGCCAACTCGTCCAGCAGCTCGGACAGATGATCGTCTCCGGCGATCTGGGCGCGGACCGCCCGCTGGTGCCCGAGGAGATCGGCCAGCGCTTCGAGGTCTCCCGCACCGTCGTCCGCGAGTCCCTCCGTGTACTGGAGGCCAAGGGCCTGGTCAGCGCCCGGCCGAACGTCGGCACACGAGTACGCCCGGTCAGTGACTGGAACCTCCTCGATCCGGACATCATCGAGTGGCGGGCCTTCGGGCCGCAGCGCGACGACCAGCGCCGCGAGCTGAGCGAGCTGCGCTGGACCATCGAGCCGCTCGCCGCCCGCCTCGCCGCCGGGCACGGCCGCGAGGAGGTGCAGCAGCGGCTCTGCGACATGGTCGAGATCATGAGCCACGCCATGGCGCAGGGGGACGCGCTGACGTATTCGCGCGCCGACACCGAGTTCCACGGGCTGCTCATCCAGATCGCGGGCAACCGCATGCTGGAGCACCTCTCCGGCATCGTCTCGGCCGCCCTCCAGGTCTCGGGTGGCCCCGTCACGGGCTGTGAGCGGCCGAACGAGGCGTCCCTCGCGCAGCACGCACGGATCGTCGACGCGCTCGGCACCGGGGACGGCGCTGCGGCGGAGGCGGCCATGCGCCAGCTACTCACGGTGCACCCCGAGGTGGAGCGCGTGGTTCCCGCCCCTCGCGAGCACTGATCCGCGACGCGCGGGGCGGTGCGGTCGCCGGTGTGCGGTGTCCTCGATGGGTCTCATGGCGGCGCCGGCCGAGCGTCGGCCGTCGCCGGACCCCCCGGATCCTGGAATCCGGTGGGGTCCGGCGCCATGACGGGCCGCCGCGCCGGCGGGTGTGATCGGCGGCTACACCCTGCGTGATCTCATCTGTGCATGTACGACCACTTTTGACCGCTTACGGGGTGTGACTCGGGCCACGCAGATTGGGCGTAACGCTCGTGGGGGCAGCGCGATGACCTAAGAGGTGACAGCCGCGGAGGGAATACGGACGCCATGCCAGGCGCTGTGCATCTTCCCCGGTACCCGCCCGCCCCGTCGGCCCATCCCCAGGCCGGTGGTCGGCTCCCGTCCGCAGTGGACGGTGCCGGAAGCCGTTTTCCAACGTTCCGAGAGGTTGTTCGTGTCGGCCAGCACATCCCGTACGCTCCCGCCGGAGATCGCCGAGTCCGTCTCTGTCATGGCGCTCATTGAGCGGGGAAAGGCTGAGGGGCAGATCGCCGGCGACGATGTCCGTCGGGCCTTCGAAGCTGACCAGATTCCGGCCACTCAGTGGAAGAACGTACTGCGCCACCTCAACCAGATTCTTGAGGAAGAGGGTGTGACGCTGATGGTCAGTGCAGCAGAGCCCAAGCGCACCCGAAAGAGCGTCGCAGCGAAGAGCCCGGCGAAGCGCACCGCCACCAAGACGGTCGCGGCGAAGACGGTGACCACCCGCAAGGCCACCGCCACCACGGCCGCCCCCGCGGCGCCCGTCTCCGCGTCCGCAGCCGATTCCGCCGAGGAAGCCGCACCCGCCAAGAAGGCCGCCGCAAAGAAGACGACCGCAAAGAAGACGGTCGCCAAGAAGGCCGTCGCGAAGAAGACGGCCGCCAAGAAGACCAGCGCCAAGAAGGACGACGTCGAGCTTCTCGAGGAAGAGGTCCTCGAGGACACCAAGGTCGGCGACGAGCCCGAGGGCGCCGAGAGCGCGGGCTTCGTGCTGTCCGACGAGGACGAGGACGACGCGCCCGCCCAGCAGGTCGCCGCCGCCGGCGCCACCGCCGACCCGGTCAAGGACTACCTGAAGCAGATCGGCAAGGTCCCCCTGCTCAACGCCGAGCAGGAGGTCGAGCTGGCCAAGCGCATCGAGGCGGGTCTGTTCGCCGAGGACAAGCTGGCCAACGCCGACAAGCTCGCCCCGAAGCTGAAGCGCGAGCTGGAGATCATCGCCGAGGACGGCCGCCGCGCCAAGAACCACCTCCTGGAGGCCAACCTCCGTCTGGTGGTCTCCCTGGCCAAGCGCTACACCGGCCGCGGCATGCTCTTCCTGGACCTCATCCAGGAGGGCAACCTCGGTCTGATCCGCGCGGTCGAGAAGTTCGACTACACCAAGGGCTACAAGTTCTCCACGTACGCCACCTGGTGGATCCGTCAGGCGATCACCCGCGCCATGGCCGACCAGGCCCGCACCATCCGTATCCCGGTGCACATGGTCGAGGTCATCAACAAGCTCGCGCGCGTGCAGCGCCAGATGCTCCAGGACCTGGGCCGCGAGCCCACCCCGGAGGAGCTGGCCAAGGAGCTCGACATGACCCCGGAGAAGGTCATCGAGGTCCAGAAGTACGGCCGCGAGCCCATCTCGCTGCACACCCCGCTCGGTGAGGACGGCGACAGCGAGTTCGGTGACCTCATCGAGGACTCCGAGGCCGTCGTGCCCGCCGACGCCGTCAGCTTCACGCTCCTCCAGGAGCAGCTGCACTCGGTTCTGGACACCCTGTCCGAGCGCGAGGCCGGCGTCGTCTCCATGCGTTTCGGTCTCACCGACGGTCAGCCGAAGACCCTCGACGAGATCGGCAAGGTGTACGGCGTGACGCGTGAGCGCATCCGCCAGATCGAGTCCAAGACCATGTCGAAGCTGCGCCACCCCTCGCGTTCCCAGGTGCTGCGCGACTACCTCGACTAGGTCGCGGCCGTACGACGACGAAGGCCCGGTTCCCCCCGCGGGGGCCGGGCCTTCGTGCTGCGCACGGAGCCGCCCTGACTGACTCTGGGTGTTCCATCGGAACCACGGAGTGAGGAGCATGCATGCGCCGTTCCGTTGCCCGCGCACTGATCCGGCCGGTGGCCCTGGCGGCCGCCCTGACCGTCATACCCCTGGTCGGCGCGGCCCCGGTGGCCGCCAACAGCGTCGTGGTCGGGGGGTTCCCGATAGAGGTCTCCCAGGCCCCGTGGACCGTGGCGCTGTCCAGTCGTGACCGGTTCGGCGGTACGCGGGCGGGTCAGTTCTGCGGCGGTGTGCCGATCGCCCCTACGACGGTGCTGACCGCTGCCCACTGCCTCGCCGACGACGTCCTCGGGGAGCCGCCGCACCGCGCGCGCGATCTCAAGGTCATTGCGGGCCGCACGGATCTGCTGTCGAGCGAGGGCCAGGAGATCGCCGTCCGAAACGTGCAGGTCAACCCGGGGTACGACGCCGAGGCCAGCTCCGGCGACTTCGCCCTGCTGACGCTTGCCGAGCCGCTGCCGCAGAGCGCGGTCGTCGCCATGGCGGGACCCGGCGACCCCGCCTACACGCCGGGCACGGAGGCACTGGTCTCCGGCTGGGGCGACACGACCGGTACGGGCGCCTACGCGAGCCATCTCCACGCCGCACGGGTGCGCGTGCTCGCCGACGATCTCTGCGCGCGCGCCTACCCGGGCGGCCCGCAGGGCACCTACCGCGCCGGCACCATGCTCTGCGCCGGAGAGCCCGCCGGGGGCCCGGATGCCTGTCAGGGCGACAGCGGCGGCCCGCTGGTGGCCGGGGGGCGGCTGATCGGGCTCGTGTCGTGGGGGAGTGGCTGTGGGCAACCGGGCAGTCCCGGCGTCTACACGCGCGTCTCCGAGGTCGTACGAGCGCTGGACCCAGCCCCAGGAAGCCCGCAGCGGCCCCGCACGCGCTCCTGAGGGCCGCTGAGGGCGATCCGGAGACACGAGCACGGGCGGCCGCTCCCCTCTGGGAGCGGCCGCCCGTTCACCGGCCTGGGCCGGGGCTGGCTCGTCGTGTATGCGAGATTCAGCGCTCTTCTTCGGAAGCGGTGTTCGGCACAGCCGTGAGCCGCTCCGTCTCGTCCTGTATCTCAGCGGCGATCTTCTTGAGTTCCGGCTCGAACTTGCGACCGTGGTGGGCGCAGAAGAGCAGCTCTCCGCCGCTGAGCAAGACGACGCGCAGGTACGCCTGGGCGCCGCAGCGGTCGCATCGATCAGCGGCCGTCAGCGGGCTCGCGGGGGTCAGAACAGTAGTCACGTCGCCTCTTCTCTAGCTCGACGAGCTGTCGTACCAGGGTCAACATCCAACCAGCCCGAAAACGTTCCCGCTCGGGGCTCTTTCTCGAAAAAATCTTTCCGGGTCGACTGTCTGCTGCCGGTTGGCGGCGAATGTGCCGTAGTGCGTCTCTTGTGTGCTTACGGTTTCGCGCGGTCTTGGTCTCGGTCCTCCCGGCCGGGTTGCCGGTTGTTCATGAGGACGTGCCCGGAGCCTAATTGGTTCATGCCTCCCAGGGAACGTGATATGTACTTCACTCCAACGAGGGATCGAACATGCATGCGAGGCTGGACTAGTCTGAGTTCTCGACGAGGGTGGCGTTACACCGGCTCTACCAGGCCTCGGTACCCTCTGAGCGGCAACCGAAGCCACCCCCTTACCCAGAAGGGGCCCACCTGAAATTCAGCGAGGAGCGAACCGCGTGACCGCCGAGACGTCCGTCCCGTCCACAGCGCTGCTGACAGGAGCAGACCGGGACGGTTCCAACTACACCGCGCGGCACCTGCTCGTCCTCGAGGGCCTCGAGGCCGTGCGCAAGCGCCCGGGTATGTACATCGGATCGACCGACAGCCGCGGGCTGATGCACTGCCTGTGGGAGATCATCGACAACTCCGTGGACGAGGCCCTCGGCGGATACTGCGACCACATCGAGGTGATCCTCCACGACGACGGGTCCGTGGAGGTGCGGGACAACGGCCGCGGTATCCCCGTGGACGTGGAGCCGAAGACCGGGCTGTCCGGCGTGGAGGTCGTCATGACCAAGCTCCACGCGGGCGGCAAGTTCGGCGGCGGTTCCTACGCCGCCTCCGGCGGTCTGCACGGCGTCGGCGCCTCCGTGGTCAACGCCCTGTCCGCCCGGCTCGACGTCGAGGTGGACCGCGGTGGCCACACGCACGCGATCAGCTTCCGGCGCGGTGTGCCGGGCGCCTTCGCGGCGGACGGCGCCGATGCGAAGTTCGAGGCCAAGAGCGGACTGCGCAAGGCCAAGAAGATCCCCAAGACCCGCACCGGCACGCGCGTGCGGTACTGGGCCGACCGGCAGATCTTCCTCAGGGACGCCAAACTCTCCCTGGAGAACCTGCACCAGCGTGCCCGGCAGACCGCGTTCCTCGTGCCCGGCCTGACCATCGTCGTCCGTGACGAGTTCGGCCTGGGCGAGGGGGGCAGCAAGGGCGAGGAATCCTTCCGCTTCGACGGCGGCATCAGCGAGTTCTGTGAGTACCTCGCGGCCGACAAGCCGATCTGCGACGTCCTCCGCTTCTCGGGCCAGGGCACCTTCAAGGAGACCGTCCCGGTCCTGGACGAGCACGGCCAGATGACCCCCACCGAGGTCACCCGCGAGCTGGGTGTCGACGTCGCGATGCGCTGGGGCACGGGGTACGACACCACCGTCCGGTCCTTCGTGAACATCATCGCCACCCCCAAGGGCGGCACCCACGTGGCCGGTTTCGAGCAGGCCCTCACCCAGACGCTGAACGACGTGCTGCGCGCGAAGAAGCTGCTGCGCGTGGCCGAGGACAACATCGTCAAGGACGACGCCCTGGAGGGTCTGACCGCGGTCGTCACCGTGCGTCTGGCCGAGCCCCAGTTCGAGGGGCAGACCAAGGAGGTCCTCGGCACCTCCGCGGCCCGCCGCATCGTGAACAACGTGGTGTCCAGGGAGCTGAAGGCGTTCCTGACCGCCACCAAGCGGGATGCCGCCGCCCAGTCCCGGGTCGTCATGGAGAAGGTGGTCGCCGCCGCCCGTACCCGTGTCGCCGCCCGGCAGCACAAGGACGCCCAGCGACGCAAGACCGCCCTGGAGTCCTCGTCCCTGCCGGCCAAGCTCGCCGACTGCCGCAGCGACGACGTCGACCGCAGCGAGCTGTTCATCGTCGAGGGCGACTCCGCGCTGGGCACCGCCAAGCTGGCCCGCAACTCGGAGTTCCAGGCCCTGCTGCCGATCCGCGGCAAGATCCTCAATGTCCAGCGCTCGTCGGTGACGGACATGCTGAAGAACGCCGAGTGCGGCGCGATCATCCAGGTCATAGGGGCAGGCTCCGGCCGTACCTTCGACATCGACCAGGCGCGCTACGGCAAGATCATCATGATGACCGACGCCGATGTGGACGGCTCCCACATCCGGTGCCTGCTGCTCACGCTGTTCCAGCGCTACATGCGGCCGATGGTCGAGGCCGGCCGGGTCTTCGCCGCGGTGCCTCCGCTGCACCGCATCGAGATCGTCCAGCCGAAGAAGGGCCAGGACAAGTACGTCTACACGTACTCGGACCGGGAGCTGCGCGACAAGCTCATGGAGTTCCAGAGCAAGGGCATCCGGTACAAGGACTCCATCCAGCGCTACAAGGGTCTGGGCGAGATGGACGCCGACCAGCTGGCCGAGACCACGATGGACCCGCGTCACCGTACCCTGCGCCGCATCAACCTCTCCGACCTGGAGGCCGCCGAACAGGTCTTCGACCTGCTCATGGGCAACGATGTGGCGCCGCGCAAGGAGTTCATCTCCAGCTCCGCGGCGACGCTGGACCGGTCCCGCATCGACGCGTAGTCGCGGGCGGAGCCGACCGGGCTCCGCCCGACGGGCCCGACCGGGACGACGACCGCGAGCCGACCGGGCGCAGCTGATCGAGGATTCGGCTGCGCCCCGGCTCGCGGACGTCTGCTTTCCCCCGCGTCCGCTGGGGTGGTCCGGCGCCCGCAGCCCGGGCGTCTCCACCCGGGGGTGGAGACACGGCGCTGCGGGAATCCACCCGTGATCCACCCGTGCGCCGATCTGCCGACCAGCGCATTTCCGTAGCTTCGAAGGGTCGGCGGCGCTCGCTTCCGGCACCGCCCTTCTCGCTCACGGAGGATCTGATGTCCGGGCTCGCCAACGCATTGGTGATCGTGGCCGTGGTCGCCCTGGTGATCGTGCGGCAGTTCCGTGCCCGCGCGATCGACACCGACCGGCGCTGGTGGATAGTGCCCCTCGTCCTCGCCGCGCTCTCGCTGAGCCACTCCGGCATCCTCGACCCCCACCATCGGATCGAATCCGGCGCACTGCTCGTCGTGGAGCTGCTCCTCGGCGTGGCCATCGGCGCCGGCTGGGCCTGGACCAGCCGTGTCTGGACGGCGCCGGACGGCGTCGTATGGGCCAAGAGCTCCACGGCGAGCGCCGCCGTGTGGGGCGTGGGCATCGCCCTGCGCATCGGTCTCTTCGCCGTCGGGACCGCGCTCGGTCTGCACCAGGACAGCTCGGTCCTGATGCTCGGCTTCGCCGCCACCCTGCTGGTCCGCGGGGCGGTCCTGGCCTGGCGGGCGCAGTCCCTGGGCCCGGTGGCCCGCCCTGTCCCGGCGTACGGTGACGGTGTGCGGTCGGCCGGGAAGGAGCGCGTGTGACGGGGAACGTCTGGACCCGCTGGCCATCGCGCGAGGCGCTCGGCCACGCCGGCATCAGCAGGCCCCGGAGGGTGCTCGGCTGGGGTTCGCGCGGGCTCGCACTGGGCCTGCTGCTCTGGAGCGCCTTCACCAGCGGTCAGGTCCACGGCTGGGGCACCGTGGCGGCCGTCGCGGTGGTCATCGCGGCCGCTGCCGCCGCCGTGGCGTTCTTCCGCACCACCCTCGAGCACCGGCTTGTGCCGTCGGTGGTCCTGGCTCTGCTCCTGGTGGCGCTGGCGGTCGTCGCCCAGGTCGCCGGCTTCCGGGTCCCGGCGCTGGTCATCTGGTGCGGCTGCGGTGTCGTGTCGCTGGAGCGGCTCCCGATGGCCGCCGCGCTGCCGGTGACCTGGATCTCCTTCCAGGCATACGCCACTGTGAACAACGACGCGTGGCTGACCACCGCCGCCACCATGGTCGGTCTCGGACTGGCCGGATACGTCCTCCGGCTGGACGCCGAAGCCCGCGGCAACGCACAGCGGCTGCTCGCCCAGGAGCGGGCCGCCAGGGCGGCCGAGGCGGAGTCGGCGGCGCTGGCGGAGCGGGCCCGGATCGCCCGGGAGATCCACGACGTGCTGGCGCACAGCCTCTCGGCGCAGCTCGTGCACCTGGAGGCGGCCCGGCTGCTGATCGAGCGGGGCGCGGACCGAGAACAGATCCTGGAGCGGGTGGTGGCGGCCCGGGGCATGGCCCGCGACGGCCTCGCCGAGACCCGGCAGGCGCTGTCCGCGCTGCGCGGCGAACTGACTCCGCTCGAGGACTTCCTGAGCGAGCTGGTCAGCGGCACCGACGGCGCGGAGGTCACCGTCACGGGTGAGCGCAGAGCACTGACGGCCGAGGCGTCCCAGGCGGTGCGCCGGGTCGCGCAGGAAGCACTGACCAACGTCCGCAAGCACGCCCACGGCGCCAAGGTGGAGGTCCGCCTCGACTACGGCGAGCACGAAGTGAGGCTGAACGTCCGGGACTCGGGCGGCCGGCCGGGTGAACTCACCGCAGCCGGTGGTGGGTACGGTCTGCTGGGGATGCGCGAGCGCGCGGAACTGCTGGGCGGCTCGCTGGACGCGGGGCCGGACGAGGAGGGGTTCGTGGTGACGCTGAAGGTGCCCGTATGACGGAGCAGGAGGGGGAGAGGAAGCCGGCCCGCGTGGTGGTCGCGGACGACCAGACGGTGGTCCGGGAGGGCATCGTCATGCTGCTCGGGCTGCTGCCCGGGGTCGAGGTCGTCGGTGCCGCGGGAGACGGTGAGGAGGCGGTGCGGCTGGTCGGGGAACTCGGTCCGGACGTCGTCCTGATGGACCTGCGGATGCCGCGTTGCGACGGCGTGGAGGCCACCCGGAGAATCCGGGCCCAGTACCCGGGAACCCAGGTCGTGGTGCTCACCACCTATGCGGACGACGAGTCGTTGTTCCCGGCGCTGCGCGCGGGAGCGCGGGGGTACCTGACCAAGGACGCGGGCGGCGACGAGATCGTGCGGGCCGTGCAGAGCGTGCTGTCGGGGGAAGCGGGGCTCTCGCCGAGCGTGCAAGCCCGGTTGCTGGAGCGGCTGTCACAGCCCGGACCCGAGCCCGCCCCGGCGGCCGCCGACGCGCCCGACGGACTGACCGCGCGGGAGACCGAGGTGCTGACGCTGATCGCCGAGGGCCTCTCCAACCAGGAGATCGCCCGCAGACTCCATGTCTCGACCGCGACCGTGAAGACACACATCAACAACCTCTTCACCAAGACGGGTCTCAAGGACCGGGCGCAGGCGGTGCGTTACGCGTATGCGAAGGGACTGGTGCGGCCGCCCACCCGGTGAATCACCTGATGGGGTGAAGAGCCGGGGAAGAATAGTCGGAACTCCTCCGGGTCTGTCCACACTTGGGCATGCAGCCAAGCAACGGTGGTTCCCGCGGAGCCGGGGACGGCCAGGGGAGATCGGCCGAGCACCGGGAGAACGAGGGTGTCCCCGCCCGCGACATGACGTACGAGGACCCCTGGTACGACGCGCTGGCCACCGGCTGGGGTGAGCTGGACGGCACCGGGATGCCGGCAGCGGCCGTACCGTCGGCCCGTGGGGAGGGGAGCGGGACGGCGGCCCGCGCACGCGAGGTGTACCTCGAAGTGCAGCGCAGCGCCGCCTTCCAGGAAGTGCGCGGCAGATACCGGCGGTTCGTGGTGCCGGGAGTCGTGGCCTTCCTCACCTGGTACGTGGGTTACGTGGTCGCCGCGACCACCGCTCCCGGGCTCATGGCCCGGCCCGTGGCGGGAGCGGTGAACGTGGCGCTGCTCGCGGGACTCGGGCAGTTCCTCACCACATTCCTGCTCACCTGGGCCTACGCCCGGCATGCGCGGCTGCGCCGCGACCGGGCCGCGCTGGAGCTGCGCTGGGACACCCAGGAACTGACCCGGGAAGCACAGGGCGGAGCGCGGGGAGGCGCCTCATGACCGGTGATCACCAGACCTTGGCGCTGCTGATGTTCAGCGGCTTCGTGGCCGTCACCCTGGCCATCACCACCTGGGTGAGCCGGCGGCGGCAGGGGTCGGCGGACGAGTTCTACGCCGGAGGCCGCTTGTTCTCGCCGATGGAGAATGGTTTTGCCATCGCGGGCGACTACATGTCAGCGGCCTCCTTCCTCGGCGTCACCGGGCTGATCGCGCTGTACGGGTACGACGGGATGCTGTACGTGGTGGGCTTCCTGGTGGCGTGGCTGGTCGTGCTGTTCCTGGTCGCCGAACTGGTGCGCAACTGCGGACGGTTCACGCTCGCCGACGTGATCGCCGCCCGGATGAGCGAGCGGCCGGTGCGGATCGCCGCGGGAACCGCCTCCGTCACCGTGTCCGTTGTGTATCTGGTGGCGCAGATGGTCGGCGCGGGCAGCCTGGTGGCGCTGCTGCTGGGGCGGACCAGCGGGGCGGCCCAGGCATGGACGGTCATCGGGGTCGGCGCGCTCATGGTCGTCTATGTGTCGTTGGGGGGCATGCGGGCCACCACCTGGATCCAGATCGTGAAGGCGGTCCTGCTGCTGTGCGGGACGGTCGCCCTGACCGTGCTGGTCCTGCTGCGCTTCCACGGCGACGTGGACCGGCTGCTGGTCGCCGCCGCGCAGCGCAGCGGCCACGGCAGAGCCTTTCTGGCGCCGGGGCTGAAGTACGGCGGGAGCTGGACCGCCCGCCTCGACTTCATCAGCCTGGGACTCGCGCTGGTGCTGGGCACGGCGGGGCTGCCGCACATCCTGTCCCGCTTCTACACCGTGCCGACCGCGCGGGCCGCCCGGCGCTCCGCGGTGTGGTCCATCGGGCTGATCGGCGGCTTCTACCTGATGACGATCGTCCTCGGCTTCGCGGCCGCGGCGGTGGTGGGGACGAACGCGGTGCGCGCGTCGAACCCGGCCGGGAACACCGCGGTGGCCCTGCTCGCCCGCGACCTGGGCGGCGGAGCGGGCTCCACCGGTGGCACAGTGCTGTTCGCGATCGTCGCGGCGGTCGCGTTCGCCACGATCCTCGCGGTGGTCGCCGGCATCACGCTCGCCTCCTCGGCCTCGGTCGCCCATGACCTGTACGCGTCGCTGCGGCGCTCACGCGGCACCCGGCGCAGCGAGGTGACGGTGGCCCGGCTGGCGGCGGTCGCGATCGGCGTCGTGGCCATCGCGCTCGGTCTGCTCGCCCGCGACCTCAACGTCGCCTTCCTGGTCGGTCTCGCCTTCGCGGTCGCCGCGTCCGCAAACCTTCCGGTGCTGCTGTACTCGCTGTTCTGGCGCGGCTTCACCACTCGCGGCGCCGTGTGGGCCGTATACGGCGGACTGGTCCCGGCGCTCGGGCTGGTGCTGCTCTCCCCGGTGGTCTCCGGCAGTCCGGGCTCGCTCTTCCCGGGGGTCGACTTCCAGTACTTCCCGTTGCAGAACCCGGGTCTCGTCTCCATCCCGCTGGGCTTCCTCGCCGGCTGGCTGGGCACGATCACCTCGGACGAGGTCGCCGACGAGGCCAAGTACGCCGAGACGGAGGTGCGGTCGCTGACCGGGGCCGGAGCCGTGTAGCTCACCAAGCACCCCAGGCGATCCCACGCCGGGTCTACGGGGCCACCCAGGCGTACCGGTGCTCGGGGCGGCCGGTGTCGCCGTACTTCAGGGAGAGGCGGAGGCGGCCGGCCTGTTCCAGGTGGCGGAGGTAGCGCTGGGCCGTGGAGCGGCTCAGGCCGGTGCGGGCGGCGACCTCGTGGGCCGACAGCGGATGGCCGGCGCGGTGCAGGATGCCGCAGATCAGGTCTGTCGTGGGCTCCGAGTGGCCGCTGGGCAGGCCGGGCGCGGAGGGGGCGGGGGCGGTGCGCAGCGCGCCGAAGATGCGGTCCACCTGCTCCTGGCCGGTCAGGCCCCGGCCGCCCACGCGGTCGACCGTGCGGCGCAGTGCGGCGTAGGAGTCCAGGCGGGTGCGCAGCGCCGCGAAGGTGAACGGTTTGACCAGGTAGTGCAGGGCGCCCAGGCGCATCGCCTGCTGGACGGTCGCCACATCACTGGCCGCCGTGATCATGATGACATCCGTGCCGTGGCCCTGCTCACGCATGCGGTGGACGAGTTCGAGGCCGGTCCCGTCCGGCAGGTAGTGGTCGAGCAGGACCAGGTCGATGGCGCCGCGCTCGACGGCGGCCAGCGCCTGGGCGGCGCTGTGCGCGCGGGCGGCCACCCGGAAGCCGGGAACCTTCCCCACGTATTTTGCGTTTATCTCAGCGACGCGGAAGTCGTCGTCCACCACCAGGACGTCAATCATCAGGCCTCTCCTTCAAGGCCGGCGAGCGTTAAGCCCGTGTTTCGTGCTCCGCAGTTGTAGCGCGAGCAAAATGAGCACAACAGGTTCTTGCGAGCAAAAGAACAGCTTGTGCTCACAAGACTGCTGTCGTGGCCGCGCTCACACCTACCGTCCCGGGCCATGAGCGCACACACCAGCCCCGCCATCGAGCTGCGGGGCGCTAGCAAGACCTTCAGAACCCCGTCCGGGGGACTGCACACGGCGGTGCGCGGTCTGGACCTCACCGTCGAGCGCGGCGAGTTCGTGGCCGTCGTAGGCCCGACCGGCTGCGGAAAGTCCACCACGCTGACCCTGGTCAGCGGTCTGGAGGAGCCCAGCGAAGGCGAGGTGCTGGTGGCCGGGGAGCCGGTCGACGGCGTCGGCGACAAGGTCGGCTTCGTCTTCCAGCAGGACGCCACCTTCCCCTGGCGTACGGTCCTGTCCAACGTCATGGCAGGCCTGCGCTTCCGCGGGGTGCCCAAGGCGGAGGCGAAGGAGAAGGCACGCGACTGGCTGGCCCGGGTCGGGCTCGCCGGCTTCGAGGACCGCTATCCGCACCAGCTCTCCGGCGGTCAGCGCAAGCGCGTCGCCCTCGCCGCCACCTTCGTCAACGACCCCGAGATCCTGCTGATGGACGAGCCCTTCTCGGCGCTCGACGTGCAGACCCGGGCGCTGATGTCGGACGAGCTGCTGGAGCTGTGGGAGGGCACGGGCGCCTCCGTCGTCTTCGTCACCCACGACCTGGAGGAGTCCATCGCGCTGGCCGACAAGGTCGTCGTGATGACCGCTGGGCCCGCGACCGTCAAGCAGGTCTTCTCCATCGACCTGCCCCGGCCGCGCAAGGTTGAGTCGGTGCGGCTGGAGCCGCGGTTCATCGAGATCTACCGCGAGATCTGGGAGTCGCTCGGCGAAGAGGTCCGCATCACCCGTGAGAGGGGTGCCGCCCGTGTCGCCTGAGGTTCTCAAGCCCGCGGTCGTCGAAACGGCCAAGGTCCCCGACCGGGCACAGACCCGCGCCCAGGCCGCCCGCCGCCGCAAGGCGCTCGTCACCGTGGTACGCGTGCTGCTCCTGGTGGCCGGCCTCGGACTGTGGGAGGGGCTGTCCCGGGCGAAGGTCATCGACCCGTTCAACTTCTCGATGCCCACGAAGATCTGGGACCAGATCTGGACCTGGGTGATGCACGGCACCGCCCTCGGCTCCCTGGGCGAGCAGGTCTGGTACACGCTCTACGAGGCACTGCTCGGCTGGGTCATCGGTGTGATCGCGGGTGTACTGCTCGGCATTGCGCTCGGGCGGATCAGATTGCTCGCCGAGGTCCTTGGTCCGTACATCAAGGTGCTCAACTCGATCCCCAGGATCGTCCTTGCACCCATCTTCCTGATCTGGTTCGGGCTCGGTCCCTCCTCCAAGGTCGCCTCCGCCGTGGTGCTGGTCTTCTTCCCGGTGTTCTTCAACGCCTTCCAGGGCGCCCGCGAGGTGGACCGCAACCTGGTGGCCAACGCCCGCATCCTGGGCGCCAGCGACCGCCGGGTGACCCTTCAGGTGGTCATCCCGTCGGCCACCTCCTGGATCTTCACCAGCCTCCACGTCAGCTTCGGCTTCGCGCTCATCGGCGCCATCGTCGGCGAGTACATCGGCGCGACCAAGGGCATCGGCCTGCTCGTCTCGCAGTCGCAGAACACCTTCAACGCGGCCGGCGTCTACGCCGCCATGGTCATCCTCGCGGTCGTCGCCCTCGTCGCCGAGGGACTGCTGACCTTCGCCGAGCGCCGCATCTTCCGCTGGAAGCCCGCCCGTTCCGGCGACTGACCGGCTCCCATCGCCGCCCCCACCTCCTCCCCGCACCGCCCTCTCACAAGGACGTGAACCGCATGCGCAAGACCGCCAGACACGCCTCGCTGGCCGCCGGCCTGCTCGCCCTCACCACGCTCACCGCCTGCGCCAACGACGCGGCCGGCACCACGGCCGACACCGGCGGCGGCAAGGGCGAGACCGTCAAGATCATGGTCGGCGGCCTGGACAAGGTCATCTACCTGCCGGCGATGCTCACCCAGCAGCTCGGCTACTTCAAGGCCGAGGGCCTGAACGTCCAGCTCCTCAGCGAGCCCGCCGGCGTCCAGGCCGAGACCGCGCTCGTCTCCGGCCAGGTCCAGGGGGCGGTCGGCTTCTACGACCACACCCTCGACCTCCAGACGAAGGGCAAGTCGGTCGAGTCCGTGGTGCAGTTCTCCCACGCGCCCGGCGAGGTCGAGGTGGTCTCCGGCAAGGCGGCCGGCGAGCTGAAGGGCCCCAAGGACTTCAAGGGCCGCAAGCTGGGCGTGACGGGGCTCGGCTCCTCGACCGACTTCCTCACCAAGTACCTGGCCGTGAAGAACGGCGTGAAGGTCAGCGAGTTCACCCCGGTCGCGGTGGGCGCCGGTCCGACCTTCATCGCCGCCCTCCAGAACGGGGCGATCGACGGCGGTATGACCACCGACCCGACCGTCGCCACCATCCTGGACAAGAAGGCGGGCAAGGTCCTCATCGACATGCGCACCCCCGAGGGGTCGCAGGAGGCGCTCGGCGGACCGTACCCGTCGTCAAGTCTGTACATGCAGACGGACTGGGTGAACGGGCACAAGGACACCGTCCAGAAGTTGGCCAATGCATTCGTCAAGACGCTCAAGTGGATGTCCACCCACAGCGCCGACGAGATCGCCGCCAAGATGCCCGCCGACTACTCCCAGGGCAACAAGACGCTCTACGCACAGGCCATCAAGAGCACCCTGCCGATGTTCACCGACGACGGCGTGATGCCCCAGAACGGCCCCGAGACCGTCGAGAAGGTCCTCAAGGCGTTCAACACCAACATCCAGAACGCCAAGGTGGACCTGAGCAAGACGTACACGACCGAGTTCGTCAAGGCCGCCAAGTAGTCGGATCCTGAGCCGCGCTCAGACGCGGGCCGCCCACACGTAACGGTGTTCCGGGCGGCCCGCGTCGCCGTACTTGAGGGTCAGCCGGGCCCGTCCGGTGCGCTCCAGGAGCTTGAGATAGCGCTGGGCGGTCTGCCGGCTCACCCCCGTCCGCGCGGCGATCTCCTGCGCGGACAGCGGCCCGGAGGCATGGATCAGCGCCTGGCGCACCAGATCGGCCGTCGTGGGGGAGTGCCCCGGGGGCAGGTCGGGCTCCGCCGGCGCGGACAGCGCCCCGAAGATCCGGTCCACCTGCGCCTGTTCCGCCTCGCCGCCCCGGTCGAGGGTGCGCCGCAGCCCGGCGTACGCCTCCAGCTTGGCCCGCAGGCCGGCGAAGGCGAACGGCTTCACCAGGTACTGCACCGCCCCGTGCCGCATCGCCGCCTGCACGGTGGACATGTCCCGCGCCGCCGTCACCATGATCACGTCGGTCTGGTGGCCCCGCCGGCGCATCTCCTGGACGACCGCGAGACCGGTCTCGTCGGGCAGATAGTGGTCCATGAGCACCAGGTCCAGCTGTGGGAGTGTCTCCACCTGGTGCAGCGCCTCGGCCGCGTTGTGCGCCTCGCCGGCCACATGGAAGCCGGGCACCTTCTCCACATAGGCGGCGTTCACCTGGGCGACCCGGGTGTCGTCGTCCACGACCAGGACCTCGATCATCACGCCTCCTCCTCGGCGACGGCGGCACTCTTGAGGGGTTCGTCGAGCCCCGCGGGTGCCAGTTCCGGTTCGGCCAGTGCCTCGGGCAGGACCACGGTGAACTCCGCGCCGCCGCCGTCCGCCGTGCCCACCACCGCGCTGCCGCCCTGCCGCTCGGCGAGCCGGTGCACCAGGGAGAGCCCGATGCCTCGCTTGCCGTGGGCCGGCGGCTGCTTGGTCGACCAGCCCTCCGTGAAGACGAGTTCCCGCTGTTCGGGCGGGATGCCGGGGCCCGTGTCGCGCACCCGGAGGACGACCGTCCGGCCCTGTGCGCGCAGTTCGACCTCCACGCGCGCGTGCAGGGTGCCCGCGACCGCGTCGAGGGCGTTGTCCACGAGGTTGCCCACGACGGTGACCAGGCCCCGCGGATCGATCAGCCGGTCCGGCAACCGGGTCCGGTCGGTCACCCAGAGGGCGACACCGCGCTCGGCGGCCACGGTGGCCTTGCCGACCAGCAGTGCGGCCAGCAGCGGGTCCTGGATCTTCTCGGTGACCTGCTCCGCCGTGACCCGATGGTCGCCGACCACCTCGCCGACGAACTCCACGGCGTCGTCGTACATCTCGAGTTCCAGCAGCCCGAGCAGGGTGTGCATCCGGTTGGCGTGCTCGTGGTCCTGGGCGCGCAGGGCGTCGATCAGCCCGCGCGTGGAGTCGAGTTCGCGCCCGAGCTGTTCCAGCTCCGTGCGGTCACGCAGGGTGGCCACGGCGCCGCCGTCGCCGGTGGGCATGCGGTTGGCGATCAGCACGCGCTGGCCGCGCACGGTGACCAGGTCGGTGCCGGTGACCCGGCCGGCCAGCACATCCGTCGTACGGCCCGCGCCCAGCGCCTCGTCGGGGGTCCGCCCGACCGCCTCGTCACCGATGCCCAGCAGCCGTCCGGCCTCGTCGTTCAGCAGCCGGATACGGCCGCCGCGGTCCAGGGCGACCACGCCCTCCCGGATGCCGTGCAGCATCGCCTCGCGCTCCGCGAGCAGCGCGGAGATGTCGGAGAAGGCCAGGTCCCGGGTCTGCCGTTGGACCCTGCGGGAGATCAGCCAGGCGGCCAGCGCGCCCACCGCCAGCGCACCGCCGGCGTAGGCGAACAGCCCCGGTATCGCGCTGATCAGCCGGGCTCGGACGCTGTCGTAGGCGATGCCGACCGACACGGCGCCGACGATGCGGTGCCGGGCGTCGTACAGCGGCACCTTGCCGCGTGCCGAGCGGCCGAGGGTGCCCTTGTCGATCTCCATGACCTCCTGGCCGGCCAGGGCGTCATGCGGGCTCGTGGAGACGTGGTGGCCGATCTGCCCCGGGGTCGGGTGCGACCAGCGCACCCCGTGGTGGTCCATCACCACGATGTACTCGGCGTGCGTGGCATGCCGGATCCGCTCGGCCTCCCGCTGCACAGGACCGTTTCTGCTCGGCGGGGTGGTCAGTACGCCGGCGGCGATCTGCGGGTCCTGGGCGGTCGTCTGCGCGATGGCCAGCGCGCGGCGCATCGCCTCGTGGTCGAGCTGTTTGCTCAGCGGCGCGAGGAACAGCCCGGTCGCGAGCACCGCCACCCCCGCCGCGATCGCCACCTGCATCAGCAGCACCTGCGAGAACACCCGCCGGGGCAGACCGAGACGCAGCCGGCGTACGGGGGGAGTGGGGCTCATGGAACGACGGTACGTGGCAAGCCCCGACGCACCCAGAGGGTGTGGCGTGGATCTCCTGCCCCATGCCGGGAAGAGCCGGCCTGTCAGCTCGCCAGCGCGGTCGGCCGCAGTTCGCGTACCGCCATCACGTCCATCCGCGCGGGAGCGCCGAGCACCGCCGCTCCGCAGCTCTCCGGACGGGGCGGCAGCGCGGCGCCCTGTGCCACGGTGACCCGCCACCGGCGCCCGTCCGCGTGCTCGACGGTGACCTCCCAGTGCGGGGCGGTGCCCTCGGTCCGTACGACGCTCAGCACGCCCGCCCGGTACTCGTCCGCCGCCGACCGGACGGCCAGCTCGGCCGCCTGGCCGGGCCGCTCCCAGGCGGAGCACCCGCGACACCCCTCGAGGACCACGCGCCCGTCCCGGGCGCCGTGCAGCGCCGCCTTGACGGTGTGCGCCTCGGCGCGGCCGTAGGCGTAGCCGTACGGCAGGACGAGCACCGTCGGCGCGAAGCGATGTCCACCCAGATGGGTGACCTCCCAGACCCCGCGGACACCCGAGGCGGCCAGTTCGGCGGCGAGCGGACGTCCCAGCAGGGCGCAGCAGCGGTCGCGCTTGCCATTGGTGCACACGAGCGCGAGCGGGTCGCCGGTGTACGGCCGTCCGCCGAGCGCCGCTGCGAAGGAACGGTGGTCGCCCGCCCCGAGCGCGCGGAAGTCGAGGCCGAGCAGCCGGCCCGGATCACGGGTGGTGGCGCTCTGCACCCACACCCGACCCGGGACGGTGTGCGCGGCGAACACCTGCCGCACCGGGGGAGTGCCGGGGTCGGCGTGCCGCCCCGGGTGCCGGATCAGGGCGACACGCACGCCCGTTCCCTCGGCCGCGGCCTCCAGCGCCCGGCCCAGCGCAGGGTCCAGATGGCTCGAAGTGAGCGCTTTGGCACCCCACGGGCCCGGCTGTTCCAGCAGCAGCCACGTCGTCGCCGTGGCCGCTGTACCGGACACCGGCTCGTCAAGGCTCCGGGAGACGATCGCACACCTACTCACACAGGTGAGCCTAACCTGACTTTCCCCGCGGCGACTTCCGGCCGTGCCCGTGTCCTGCGCGGGCGGCTCCCGCGGGCGCGGGGACGCCTACTCCGGCAGGGGCTGCGGCGGGCGGTGCCCGACGTAGTGACCGACGGGGCGCATGCGTAGCGGGCGCTCGCCGTACTCCTCCAGCGCATGCGCGATCCAGCCCGCCGTGCGGGCGACCGCGAAGATCGTCTCGCCGGCCGTGGCGGGCATGCCGGAGGAGGCGGTGAAGACGGCCAGGGCCAGGTCGACATTGGCGTGCAGCGGCCGGTGGCGGGCGGTGGTGGCGACGATGTCGCGGGCCGCGAGCAGGGCCGGCTCCGCGCGCGGGAGCTGCTCCAGAAGGCCGAACAGCACCCGCGCGCGCGGGTCCTCGCCCGCGTACAGCCGGTGGCCGAGACCGGGGACGCGGCGGCCGGCGCGCAGCTCGTCGGCGATCACCGGCACGGCGGTGCCCTGGTCGAGCACGTCGAGCAGCAGCCGGTGGGCGAGCCCGCTCGCGGCGCCGTGCAGCGGGCCTTCCAGGACGCCGAACCCGGCCGAGACGGCCGCGTAGGCATGCGCCCGGGCGGAGGCGGCGACCCGTACGGCGAGGGTGGAGGCGGCCAGGTCGTGGTCGATGAGCAGGGCGAGCGCGGTGTCCAGCACGCGCAGCGAGGCCTCGTCGGGGGCGTGGCCGGTGAGCCGGCTCCACAGGCGGTGGGCCAGCGGGGCGCCGTCCGCGTGGTCGCGCAGCACCGGCGGCAGCGCGGCGACGAGCGTGGGAATGAGGGTCCGCGCGGTGTTCAGCACGGCGTCCTCGGAGAGGTCGAAGCGCAGCGGGTCCTCGGCAGCCGCCGCGATCGCCGCCACCCGCAGCCGGTCGATGGGGGAGGCGTGCTCGGACAGGGCGTTCACCGCGCGGCGGGCGACCCTGACGGTCGCCTCGGGCGCGGAGAAGGCCACCCCGGGGGTGAGCCGGCCCGTCCAGACCCACTCCGCGACCTCTTCGTAGGTGTGGTGTGCGGCCAGCTCCGTGGCGTCGACGCCACGGAAGTAGTACCGGTCCTGGTCGATCAGCGTGATCCGGGTCCGGACGGAGAGGTCGCCGCCCGAGCCCGGGGTGCCCGCGCTCTCCCGCCGGTGGCGCCGGGCGAGGGCCTCGACCTCCGCGGGCTCGAAGGTGCTGGCGCGGCCGCCCGGTTCGCGTCTGCTGCTGAGCAGCCCGCGGCTCACGTACGCGTACACCGTCTCGGGCTTCACGCCGAGCAGTTCGGCGGTCTCCTTGGTGGTCAGCCGGCGGCCGACGCGGCCGGGAGCGGTTTCGTGATCGCGCATGGGGGTCACCGTAGTCGCCTCTGCACGGGTTGATAGTCGTACGTTGATTGAATCAACATTGACAGAAAAAGCGTCAAGCGTGGACAGTCGAATCAACTTTAGGGAGGAGAATCATGGCCATCAACAGGGCTGCAACCCCTCTTGTCGACGTACCGCGCGGCCTCGCCGGCGTCGTCGTCACCGACACCGAGATCGGTGACGTCCGCGGACGCGAGGGCTTCTACCACTACCGTCAGTACTCGGCCGTCGAACTCGCGCAGAGCCGCGGCTTCGAGGACGTCTGGCATCTCCTGGTGCACGGCCGGCTCCCGGACGCCGAGGGCCGCGCCGCCTTCGCGGCCGAGACCGCGGCACTGCGCCGGCTGCCCGACGAGGTCGGGGCGGCGCTGCCCGCGATCGCGGCGGCGAGCCGCCTCTCCGGCCCGCTGGCGGGCCTGCGCACCGCGCTGTCCCTGCTGGGCGCGGCACACGGCTTCCGGCCTGTCTACGACCTCGACGCCGACCGGCGCCGGGCCGACACGCTGGTCGCGTGCGCGGCCGTACCCACGCTGCTCACCGCGCTGTACCGCCTCGGCCAGGGCCTCGAACCGGTCGAACCGCGGGCGGACCTCTCGTACGCGGCCAACTACCTGTACATGTTGACGGGGTCGGACCCCGAGCCGCGACGGGCCCGTGCGGTCGAGCAATACCTCATCTCAACCATTGACCACGGGTTCAATGCATCAACCTTCACCGCCCGTGTCATCGCGTCCACCGGCGCCGACGTGGCGGCCTGCCTGACCGGTGCCGTCGGTGCCCTGTCCGGACCGCTGCACGGAGGCGCGCCCAGCCGGGCCCTGGACACCCTGGACGCCATCGGCACCCCGGACCGGATCGACCCCTGGATCCGCGAGCGGGTGCTCGCCGGAGACCGGATCATGGGCTTCGGCCACGCCGTCTACCGGACCGAGGACCCCCGCTCCCGGATGCTCCGCGAGATCGCCCTGGGCTTCGGCGGGGCGCGGGTGGAGTTCGCCGTCGAGGTCGAGCACCGGGTCGAGGCGATCCTCGCCGAGCTGAAGCCGGGCCGCGAACTCCACACCAACGTCGAGTTCTACGCCGGCGTCGTCATGGAGCTGTGCGGCCTGCCACGGGAGATGTTCACCCCCACCTTCGCGGCGGGTCGCGTCGTGGGCTGGAGCGCCAACATCCTGGAACAGGCCGCCGACCCGAAGATCATCCGCCCGGTGGCGCGGTATGTGGGCCCGGAGCCGCCGGTCGCGGTCCCCGCCGCAGGCTGACGCCCAGCGCGCTCAGGCTCCTTCAGGGTGCACAGGACCCACGTCCCCGGCGCCCTCCTATCCTGGACCGGCAGCCGGTCCGCAGGAGACAGAGGAGAGGTCGCCCATTGGGGAACAGCTTGGCGCACAGCCAGGACAGCACGCACAGCCAGGACAGCAGCCGCAGCCCGGAGCAGAGCCGTAGCCCGCAGCAGATCCCGGTCGTCGTGCTCGCCGGTTTCCTCGGCTCCGGCAAGACCACCCTCCTCAACCATCTGCTGCACCGCAGCGGGGGCAGCCGGATCGGGGCGATCGTCAACGACTTCGGAGCCATCGAGATCGACGCGATGGCCGTCGCGGGCGCGCTCGGCGACTCGACCGTCTCGCTCGGCAACGGCTGCCTGTGCTGTGCCGTCGACGCGAGTGAACTCGACGTCTACCTGGACCGGCTCGCCGCGCCCGCGGCCGGCATCGACGTGATCGTCATCGAGGCGAGCGGGCTCGCCGAGCCCCAGGAACTCGTGCGGATGGTGCTGGCCAGCGAGCACCCCAGGGTGGTCTACGGCGGCCTGGTCGAGGTCGTCGACGCCGCCGAGTTCGACGGCACGCGCGCGCAGCACCCCGAGATCGACCGGCATCTCGCCCTCGCCGACCTGGTCGTGGTCAACAAGCTCGACCGGGCCACCGATGCCGACCGCGTCCTCGGCCTCGTCCGCTCGCTCACCGACCGTGCCGCCGTCGTGCCCGCCACCTATGGGCGCATCGACCCCGAGTTCCTGTTCGACTGCCGGCCCAGTGAGGAGCGGATCGGGCAGCTGTCCTTCGACGACCTGCACGAACACACCGGTGACGAGGAGCACGCAGGTCATCTCCACACCGGCTACGACAGCCTGTCCTTCGCCTCCGAGCAGCCGATGGAGCCGCGCCGGCTCATGCGCTTCCTGGACAGCCGGCCCGACGGGCTGTACCGGATCAAGGGCTATGTCGACTTCGGGCCGTACGACACCCGCAACCGGTACGCCGTACACGCCGTCGGCCGGTTCCTGCGCTTCTACCCCGAGCCCTGGCCGGCCGGGGACGCCCGGGGCAGCAAGCTCGTGCTGATCGGCTCCGGCATCGAGACGGACGCCCTCGGCAAGGAGCTTAAGGGGTGCGTGAACGACGCCCCACACGCCGACGAGCACGGCATGTGGGGCGTCCTGCGCTATGTGCAGGGCTCCGAGGAGGAGCCAGGCGCCGACGCGTACCAGAACGCCGGCGCCGAGGCGTACTAGAACACCGGCCCCGCCACCACCGACACCGTCTTCGGCAGCGAGGTGCCCGAGCCGTCGCGGCGCGGGTCCAGCTCCGGCAGCTCCGCCGGGGAACCGTTCTTCTGCGCCGCGCGCGCGGGAGCCGGGCCGGCCCAGGCCAGCGCCAGACAGTCCTCGCCCTTCAGGAACCGCTGGCAGCGCACGCCACCCGTGGCCCGGCCCTTGCGTGGGAACTGGTCGAACGGGGTCAGCTTGGCCGTCGTCTGCACCGAGTCGTCCAGCGTGCCGCGCGAGCCCGCCACGGTGAACACCACCGCGTCGGTGGCCGGGTCGACCGCCGTGAAGGAGATGACCTTCGCGCCCTCGGTGAGCTTGACGCCCGCCATACCGCCCGCCGGGCGGCCCTGCGGACGGACGATGGAGGCCTGGAAGCGCAGCAGCTGGGCGTCGTCCGTGATGAAGACCAGGTCCTCCTCGCCGGTGCGCAGCTCCACCGCGCCGACGATCCGGTCACCCTCCTTGAGCGTGATGACCTCCAACTCGTCCTTGTTGGACGGATAGTCGGGCACCACCCGCTTGACCACACCCTGCTCGGTGCCGAGCGCGAGGCCCGGGGAGGACTCGTCCAGCGTGGTCAGGCAGACCACCGTCTCGTCGTCCTCCAGGGAGACGAACTCCGCCAGCGGCGCACCGCCCGAGAGGTTCGGCGCGGCCGCGGTGTCCGGCAGCTGCGGCAGGTCGACCACGTTGATCCGCAGCAGCCGGCCCGCCGAGGTCACGGCGCCGATCTCGCCCCGCGCGGTCGCCGGGACCGCCGAGACGATCACATCGTGCTTGACCCGCCTGGCGCCCTCCTCCTGCGCGAACGGCTCGGCGGTCGACGTACGGGCCAGCAGGCCCGTCGAGGACAGCAGCACCCGGCACGGGTCGTCGGCCACCTGGAGCGGCACCGTGGCCGTCGGGGCACCCGCGGACTCCAGCAGCACCGTACGCCGGTCGGTGCCGAACTTCTTCGCCACCGCGGCCAGTTCGGCCGAGACCAGCTTGCGCAGCTCCGCGTCGGAATCCAGGATCCGGGTCAGCTCCGCGATCTCCGCGGTGAGCTTGTCCTTCTCCGCCTCCAGCTCGATGCGGTCGTACTTGGTGAGCCGGCGCAGCGGCGTGTCGAGGATGTACTGCGTCTGCACCTCGCTCAGCGAGAACCGCTGCATCAGGCGCTCCTTGGCCTGCGCGGAGTTGTCGCTGGACCGGATCAGCCGGATGACCTCGTCGATGTCGACGAGCGCGGTCAGCAGACCCTCGACCAGGTGCAGCCGGTCCCGCTTCTTGCCGCGGCGGAACTCGCTGCGCCGGCGGACCACGTCGAAGCGGTGGTCGAGGTAGACCTCCAGCAGCTCCTTCAGGCCCAGGGTGAGCGGCTGGCCGTCCACCAGGGCGACGTTGTTGATGCCGAAGGACTCCTCCATGGGGGTCAGCTTGTACAGCTGCTCCAGGATCGCCTCGGGCACGAAGCCGTTCTTGATCTCGATGACCAGGCGCAGCCCGTGTTCGCGGTCGGTGAGGTCCTTGACGTCCGCGATGCCCTGGATCTTCTTCGCGTTGACCAGGTCCTTGATCTTCGCGATGACCTTCTCGGGGCCGACCGCGAAGGGCAGTTCGGTGATCACCAGGCCCTTGCGGCGGGCGGTGACCGCCTCGACCGAGACGGTCGCGCGCATCTTGAAGGTGCCACGGCCGGTCGCGTACGCGTCGCGGATGCCGGCCAGCCCGACGATCCGGCCGCCGGTGGGCAGGTCCGGGCCGGGGACGTGCCGCATCAGCGCGTCCAGGTCCGCGTTCGGGTACTTGATCAGATGCCGGGCGGCGGCGATGACCTCGCGCAGGTTGTGCGGCGGCATGTTCGTCGCCATGCCGACCGCGATGCCGGAGGCGCCGTTGACCAGCAGGTTCGGGAAGGCGGCGGGCAGGGCCACCGGCTCCTGCTCCTGGCCGTCGTAGTTGGGCGTGAAGTCGACGGTGTCCTCGTCGATCGACTCCGTCATCAGGCCCGTCGCCTCGGCCATCCGGCACTCGGTGTACCGCATGGCGGCCGGCGGGTCGTCGTTGCCCAGCGAGCCGAAGTTGCCGTGGCCGTCGACGAGCGGCAGGCGCATGGAGAACGGCTGCGCCATGCGCACCAGGGCGTCGTAGATCGACGCGTCGCCGTGCGGGTGCAGTTTGCCCATGACCTCGCCGACCACGCGGGCGCACTTCACATAGCCGCGGTCGGGACGCACGCCCATCTCGTTCATCTGGTACACGATCCGGCGGTGCACCGGCTTGAGACCGTCACGGGCGTCCGGCAGGGCGCGCGAGTAGATGACCGAGTAGGCGTACTCGAGGTAGGAGCCACGCATCTCGTCCACGACGTCGATGTCGAGGATCTTCTCCTCGTACGAATCGTCGGGCGGCGGGGTCTTCGTGCTGCGGCGGGCCATCGCTGCCGGCTCCTCCTGATCGGTTCGCTCGCCTACGGGACGCGCACCCCTCGGCTCGCTCGTGCTGCTGAAGCGGTTGACGGATCTGTCGCGGACCATTGTGGACCGTGCCACCGACAACGCGGGCACGGCCCGGTCCGTGCGGTCCCGGCCGGTGCCGGTGAGCCGCCGCGCGGCGCGCGTGTCGCAGGCTACGTGATCCGCTGTGGGCGTACGTCCCGCGGGAACTTCGCCGGGCCCCCGCACGCTTTGCATACAGTGGCAGGACCGGCAGGAAAAGCGCGGTTTCCACAACCGCCTCCGCTCGCGAAGGGACGTACATGCCCATGGGTCACACGACCACAGCCGAGGCAGGCTCCGGGGGCCTGACAGCGACCGAGCACCGCCTGGCCAACGGTCTGCGCGTGGTGCTCTCCGAGGACCACCTGACCCCCGTGGCGGCGGTCTGCCTCTGGTACGACGTCGGCTCCCGCCACGAGGTCAAGGGGCGTACCGGCCTGGCTCACCTTTTCGAGCACCTGATGTTCCAGGGTTCGGCGCAGGTCAAGGGCAACGGTCACTTCGAGCTGGTGCAGGGCGCCGGCGGCTCGCTCAACGGCACCACCAGCTTCGAGCGCACCAACTACTTCGAGACCATGCCCGCCCACCAGCTGGAGCTGGCCCTGTGGTTGGAGGCCGACCGCATGGGCTCCCTGCTGGCCGCCCTGGACGACGAGTCCATGGAGAACCAGCGCGACGTCGTCAAGAACGAGCGCCGTCAGCGCTACGACAACGTGCCCTACGGCACCGCCTTCGAGAAGCTGACCGCCCTCTCCTACCCGGCGGGCCACCCCTACCACCACACGCCGATCGGCTCGATGGCGGACCTGGACGCGGCCACCCTGGAGGACGCCCGCCAGTTCTTCCGCACCTACTACGCGCCGAACAACGCGGTGCTCTCCGTGGTCGGCGACATCGACCCGGAGCAGACCCTGGCGTGGGTCGAGAAGTACTTCGGTTCGATCCCGTCCCACGACGGCAAGCCCGCCCCGCGCGACGGCTCGCTGCCGGACATCATCGGCGAGCAGCTGCGCGAGGTCGTCGTCGAGGAGGTCCCGGCGCGCGCCCTGATGGCCGCCTACCGCCTCCCGCACGACGGCACGCGCGCGTGCGACGCGGCCGACCTGGCCCTGACCGTGCTCGGCGGCGGCGAGTCCTCCCGGCTGTACAACCGTCTGGTGCGCCGCGACCGTACGGCCGTCGCGGCCGGCTTCGGCCTGCTGCGCCTGGCGGGCGCCCCCTCCCTGGGCTGGCTGGACGTGAAGACCTCCGGTGACGTCGAGGTGCCGGTCATCGAGGCCGCCATCGACGAGGAGCTGGCCCGGTTCGCCGAGGAGGGCCCCACGCCGGAGGAGATGGAGCGCGCCCAGGCCCAGCTGGAGCGCGAGTGGCTGGACCGGCTCGGCACGGTCGCCGGCCGCGCCGACGAACTGTGCCGGTACGCCGTCCTGTTCGGCGACCCGCAGCTCGCCCTCACCGCCGTCCAGCGCGTCCTGGAGGTGACCGCCGAGGAGGTCCAGGAGGTCGCCAAGGCCCGGCTGCGCCCCGACAACCGCGCGGTGCTGGTCTACGAGCCGCTGTCCGCCGAGTCCGCCGAGCACACCGAGGAGGCGGGGCGCGGCGAGGACCCGGAGCAGGAAGCCACCGTAGAGGCCGGTAACGAGAACGAGGAGACGGCCAAGTGACCGAGCTCGCCACCATGGAGTTCCACCCCCAGCCGCAGCCGGGCGAGGCCAGGCCGTGGGCGTTCCCGGCCCCGGAGCGCGCCACGCTGGGCAACGGCCTGACCGTGCTGCGCTGCCACCGCCCCGGACAGCAGGTCGTCGCCGTCGAGGTGCTGCTGGACGCGCCGCTGGACGCCGAGCCGGCCGGCCTGGACGGCGTGGCCACGATCATGGCGCGGGCCTTCTCCGAGGGCACCGACAAGCATTCCGCCGAGGAGTTCGCGGCCGAGCTGGAGCGCGCGGGTGCCACCCTCGACACGCACGCCGACCACCCGGGTGTCCGGCTCAGCCTGGAGGTCCCGGCCTCCCGTCTGGCCAAGGGCCTCGGCCTGCTCGCCGACGCGCTGCGCGCGCCCGCCTTCGCCGAGAGCGAGGTCGAGCGGCTGGTCCGCAACCGCCTGGACGAGATCCCGCACGAGCTGGCCAACCCCTCCCGGCGCGCCGCCAAGGAACTCTCCAAGGAGCTGTTCCCGGCGACCTCGCGCATGTCCCGGCCGCGGCAGGGCACCGAGGAGACCGTCGAGAAGATCGACGCGGCGGCCGTGCGCGCCTTCTACGACCGCCATGTGCGCCCCGGTACGGCCACCGCGGTGGTGGTCGGCGACCTCACCGGTGTCGACCTGGACGCGCTGCTCGGCGACACCCTGGGCGCCTGGACCGGCACCCCGGGCGAGCCGCGCCCCGTGCCGCCGGTGAGCGCCGACGACACCGGGCGCGTGGTGATCGTGGACCGGCCCGGCGCCGTCCAGACCCAGCTGCTCATCGGCCGGGCCGGCTCCGACCGGCACGACCGGGTGTGGCCCGCGCAGGTGCTCGGCACCTACTGCCTGGGCGGCACCCTCACCTCCCGCCTGGACCGCGTCCTGCGCGAGGAGAAGGGCTACACCTACGGCGTGCGCGCCTTCGGACAGGTCCTCAGGTCGGCTCCGGACGGCACGGGCGTGTCGATGCTCGCGATCAGCGGCTCGGTGGACACCCCGAACACCGGCCCGGCCCTGGACGACCTGTGGAAGGTGCTGCGCACCCTCGCGGCGGAGGGCCTGACCGACGCCGAGCGGGACGTCGCCGTGCAGAACCTGGTCGGTGTGGCGCCGCTGAAGTACGAGACGGCGGCGGCCGTCGCGAGCACCCTGGCCGACCAGGTCGAGCAGCACCTGCCCGACGACTTCCAGGCCACGCTGTACCAGCAGCTGGCCGCGACGGGCACGGTGGAGGCCACGGCGGCCGTCGTGAACGCCTTCCCGGTGGACCGCCTGGTGACCGTGCTCGTCGGTGACGCTGCGCAGATCAAGGCGCCGGTCGAGGCGCTCGGCATCGGCGAAGTCACCGTGGTGGCGGCCGAGTAGCCGAACGCCGCGCGGCGGCCGGGCACGGCCTGGCGGCAGTGCACGGGCGTGGGGCCCTGACGACCTACGGGCCGTCAGGGCCCCACGGCATTCCCGGCTGTTGCACCGTGTTCCCCAGATGCCCGGTTTGGGGCGGAGGTTGCCCGTCTGCCCTGTGGGATGCACTACAAAAACGGTGATCTGTTTGGGGTTTGACTTCGCCGCCCCTTAGCGTCGTCCGGGCTGTTCGTCGGTAGACAGTGCGCCGCGCCCGCGGCACCGGACAGCCATCGCCGAGTCCCCGTACGGCGCGAGCCAGGGGAGCCGGGGACCCACAGCAGTCCCTGGGGTGAATCGGACGCCCGCGCGTGAGCGAGGGGGTCCGTAGGAGACCTTCCTGCTCCGAACCCGTCAGCTAACCCGGTAGGCGAGAGGGAAGGAAAGGAACAGCCACTTCATGGCGTTCATGTGCGCCACCGGGAAGCACCGCAAGCCCGGCCGGGTCAAGCGCACCACCGCTCAGGCGGCCGGTGTCGCGGCCCTCACCACCACCGGGGTCATCGGCACCCTCGCGGCCTCTCCGGCGCTCGCCACGGAGAACTCCGTCGAGCAGACCGGCCTCACCCCGGTCCTCACCGTCAGCGACGACGTCGCCCGGCACATCGACGCGCAGGCGGCCGCCCAGAAGGAGGCCGCGCAGCAGCAGGCGGTCGAGCGGGCGGCGGCGCAGAAGGCCCAGCAGGAGCGCGTGGCCGCGGCCCGTGCCGCCCGCGCGGCCGAGCGCGCGCGGCTGAACGCCTTCGTCGCGCCGATAGCGCACTCCTACGTCTCCACGGGCTACAAGGCCAGCAGCTCCCTGTGGTCCTCCGGCTCGCACACCGGCATCGACTTCCACGCGGCGACCGGCACGCCCGTGCTCGCGGTCGGCTCCGGCACCGTCGTCTCCACCGGCTGGGGCGGCGCGTACGGCAACCAGATCGTGATCCGGATGGCCGACGGCATGTACACCCAGTACGGGCATCTGTCGTCCATCGGCGTCACGGTCGGTCAGAAGGTCACCCCGGGCCAGCACATCGGGCTGTCCGGCGCGACCGGCAACGTCACCGGACCGCACCTGCACTTCGAGGCCCGTACGACCCCGGAGTACGGCTCCGACATCGACCCCGTCGCCTACCTCCGCACGCACGGTGTGAACGTCTGACCCGGCCTCGCCCGGCATCGGCGGCCCCGGCCCATCGGCCGGGGCTTTCGCCGTTTTTCGCAGTGTCCGCCTGATCCGCTGTCCAAAAAATATCCCTGGATTCCGGCCCGCCATCGGAAATTCCGGCTCATTGCAATAGAGTCACGGAACACACGTCCATCGTCGACGTTTCACGGGGATTAAGGCGGAGGTCGGTCATGCGTATTCCGGCGCACTCGGTGTGCACGGCCATCCGGGACGACATCGTCGCGGGTGTCTACGAGCGCGGCGGCCGCCTCACCGAGGATGTCCTGGCCCGCCGCTACGGCGTTTCCCGGGTCCCGGTCCGCGAGGCGCTGCGGACCCTGGAGGCCGAGGGCTTCGTGGTGACCCGCCGGCACGCGGGCGCGTGCGTGGCCGAGCCGACCGAGCAGGAGGCCGCCGACCTGCTGGAGATGCGGATGCTGCTGGAGCCGCTCGGGGCGGCGCGGGCCGCGCAGCGGCGCACCGAGGCCCATCTGAAGGTGCTGCGCGGCCTCGTCCGGCTGGGCCAGGAGCGGGCCCGGCGAGGTCACAGCGAGGATCTGCGCTCGCTGGGGGGCTGGTTCCACGAGACGCTCGCCCAGGCCTCCGGCAGCCCCTCGCTGACCTCGATGCTCACCCAGCTGCGGCACAAGATCGCCTGGATGTACACGGTGGACGCCACGCCGAGCCCGGTGGACTCCTGGGCGGAGCACGGCGCGATCGTGGACGCGGTGGCGCGCGGCGACGGCGAGCGCGCGCGTGCGCTCACCGCCCTGCACACCGAACGCACCACGGCCGCGCACCGCCTCCGTTTCTCCGCCGCGGCGGAACGTGTGAGGACTTCGCAACACGCCGTAAACACGCCGAGCCTGCGGCATTAACACGGACGCCGTATACAAAGAAGAGTAATTCGGTGGCAGTGTATTTCCGCTGCCCGAATTACGGTGTGCTCGCATCGTCGCGGAAAACGAAGGAGCCGCGCCGCCCGGAAAAGGGCGGCGCGGCTCCGGCATTCAGTGGGCCGATGTTCAGACCGTTTCGGGCAGCTCTTCCAGGCCCTCGGCGACCAGCTTGGCCAGCCGGTCCAGGGCGGCGTCCGCGCCCTCGGCGTCGGAGGCGAGGACGATCTCCTCGCCGCCCTGGGCGCCCAGGCCCAGGACAGCCAGCATCGAGGCCGCGTTGACGGGGTTGCCCCCGGCCTTGGCGATCGTCACCGGGACGCCTGCGGCCGTGGCGGCTCGGACGAAGATGGAGGCGGGGCGGGCATGGAGGCCCTCGGCCCAGCCGACGTTGACGCGGCGCTCAGCCATGTGTTGCTGCCCTTCGGAGTTCAGGGTTGTCTAGACCAGTTTCCCATATCGTGAAGCGTGCCCGGGGCGGACCCGCGCCCACCCCGGTGTGTCCCCGGACCGCGGCCTCGGTCCGGGTTTTCGTCCTCCACAGACTGCCTCGCGCCGTTGTCGTACGCGAGCCGTACTCTGGGGCCCATGCAGACCTCGGCGGACCGGCACGGCCGGTACGAGTACCCCGCCCACTGGGAGGCGGACGTGGTGCTGCGCGACGGAGGTACCGCGCGCATCCGGCCCATCACCGTTGATGACGCCGACCGCCTGGTCAGTTTCTACGAGCAGGTCTCGGACGAGTCGAAGTACTACCGCTTCTTCGCGCCGTACCCACGACTGTCCGCCAAGGACGTCCACCGCTTCACGCACCACGACTTTGTGGACCGGGTGGGGCTCGCCGCCACTGTCGGCGGCGAGTTCATCGCCACCGTACGCTATGACCGCATCGGCGCCGACGGTATGCCCGCCTCCGCCCCCGCCGACGAGGCCGAGGTCGCTTTCCTGGTGCAGGACGCCCACCAGGGCCGCGGAGTCGCCTCCGCGCTCCTGGAGCACATCGGCGCGGTCGCGCGCGAGCGGGGCATCCGCCGCTTCGCCGCCGAGGTGCTGCCCGCCAACACCAAGATGATCAAGGTGTTCACGGACGCCGGGTACACCCAGAAGCGCAGTTTCGAGGACGGCGTCGTCCGCCTGGAGTTCGACCTCGAACCCACCGACCGGTCCCTGGCCGTCCAGCGCGCGCGGGAACAGCGCGCCGAGGCCCACTCGGTACGCCGGCTCCTGGTCCCCGGTTCCGTGGCGGTCGTGGGCGTCGGCCGCGCCCCCGGCGGGGTCGGCCGCAGCGTCCTCGGCAACATCCGCGACGCCGGCTTCCCCGGCCGCCTGTACGCCGTGAACCGGGCCTTCCCCGAGGATCTCAAGGAGGTCGACGGCGTGCCCGCGCGCCGCTCGGTGCGGGACATCGAGGGCCCTGTCGACCTCGCCGTGGTCGCCGTACCGGCAGAGCACGTGCCCGGGGTGGTCGCCGAGTGCGGGGAACACGGCGTCCAGGGACTCGTCGTGCTCTCCGCCGGATACGCCGAGAGCGGGACCGAGGGACGCGAACGCCAGCGGGCGCTCGTCCGGCAGGCGCGCACGTACGGCATGCGGATCCTCGGCCCCAACGCCTTCGGGGTGATCAACACCGCCCCCGGCGTCCGGCTGAACGCCTCCCTGGCGCCCGAGATGCCCCGCCCCGGCCGCATCGCCCTGTTCACCCAGTCCGGCGCCATCGGCATCGCCCTGCTGTCCCGGCTGCACCGGCGCGGTGGAGGGGTGACCGGGGTGACGGGCGTGTCCAGCTTCGTGTCCGCCGGCAACCGCGCCGACGTCTCCGGCAACGACGTCCTCCAGTACTGGTACGACGACCATGACACCGACGTCGTCCTCATGTATCTGGAGTCCATCGGCAACCCGCGCAAGTTCACCCGGCTCGCCCGGCGCACGGCCGCCGCCAAGCCGCTGGTCGTGGTGCAGGGCACCGGCACGGCGCCGCAGGGCCACGCGGTACGGGCCACCCGGCTGCCGTACGCGACCGTCTCCGCGCTGCTGCGGCAGGCCGGGGTGATCCGCGTCGACACCATCACCGAGCTGGTCGACGCGGGCCTGCTGCTCGCCCGGCAGCCGCTGCCCGCCGGCCCGCGCGTGGCGATCCTCGGCAACTCCGAGTCGCTGGGCGTGCTGACGTACGACCGCTGTCTGGCGGAGGGGCTGCGGCCGGCGCGGCCGGTGGACCTGACCACGGCGGCGACGGCGGAGGACTTCCACCGGGCGCTGGGCGCCGCGCTGGCGGACGACACGGTCGACTCCGTCGTGGTGACGGCGATCCCCGCGATCGGTGAGGGGTCGCCGGGGGACGCGGAGCTGGCGGAGGCACTCAGGTCGGCCTCGGCCGCGGTGCCGGGAAAGCCGGTCCTGGTGGTGCACGTGGAACTGGGCGGCCTGGCGGAAGCGCTCTCGGCCGCGACGAGCACGGCCCCCCAACCCGCAACACCGGCACCCGGCACCGAGGCCGCCTCATCGGCCCCCGGCACCGCGCCGCGGGCCGTGGCAGTGGGGCAGGGCACCGAGGCCGGTGCCGCGAGCACCGCATCCGAGCCCCCCGGCGCCGAGCGCGTCGCCCAGGAGCCCCGCCGTCCCTCCGGCCGCCCGCCCGTCGCGGAACCAGGTGCGCCGCCCACCGCGGGAGCGGAAGCGTGGCCCACCGCGGGACCAGGTGTGCCCCCCACCGTCGGAGCGAATGCGCGGCCCACCCCGGCGGCGGACGCGCCGCCCACCACGGGAACGAATGCGCGGCCCACCCCCGGAGCGGCTGCGCCGCCCAGCCCAGTCGCGGATGCGCCTCCCCCGGCCGGCCCAGCTGTCCCCCCGCCCGGCCCGGTCCTCCCCGACGACGGCCGTCTCATTCCCGCCTACCCCGCCGCCGAGCGTGCCGTGCGGGCGCTCGCCGAGGCCGTGCGGTATGCGCAGTGGCGGCGGGAGGCGGCCGATCCCGGGAAGGTGCCCGAATACGACGACATCGACGAGAAGGGGGCCGCCCGGCTCATCGGGGAGCTGCTCGCGCGCGGGGAGGGCCTCACGATCTCCGAGGCGGAGACCTGCGAGCTGCTCGGCAGGTACGGCATCCCCGTGCGCCGGGCGCTGCCCGCGCCCACCCCGGACGCCGCCGCCGAGGCCGCCCGCACCCTCGGCTACCCGGTCGCCCTGAAGGCCACCGCCCCGCACCTCAGGCACCGCGCGGACCTCGGAGGGGTCCGGCTGGACCTCGCCGGCGAGGAGGAATTGCGCCGGGCGTACGCCGAGTTGACCGAGCTGTTCGGAGCGCCGGAGGAGCTGCGCCCGGTGGTGCAGGGCATGGCACCGCGCGGCGTCGACACCGTCGTACGCGCCGTGATCGACCCGGCGGCCGGGGCCGTGCTGTCCTTCGGGCTCGCCGGGGCCGCCTCACAGCTGCTCGGGGACATGGCGCACCGGCTGATCCCGGTCACCGACCGGGAGGCCGCCTCCCTGGTGCGGTCCATCCGCACCGCCCCGCTGCTCTTCGGCTGGCGCGGGTCCACCCCCGTGGACACCCCCGCGCTGGAGGAGCTGCTGCTGCGCGTCTCCCGGCTGGTGGACGACCACCCGGAGGTGGTGGCGGTCACCCTGGAACCGGTCGTCGTCGCCCCGCACGGCGCGAGCGTCCTCGGCGCCACCGTACGGCTCGCACCGCCCCCCGCCCGCGACGACCTCGGCCCGCGCACACTGCCGGCGTACTGACCCGCCGCCCGCGACCGGGACGGCCGGCGAGGCTCTCCGGGGAGCCGCCGGGAACCGCCCCGAGGCCCCGGAGCGCGCCCGCGCGGCCCGCCCCGGGTCTGTACGACTGTCCCGGACCCCCCTTGCCCACGGACTAGGATGGACGCCATGGCCAAGACCAGTACGACGACCCAGGGGCTGCGCGCGGCGATCGAGCGCAGCGGCTACTACCCGGCCCTCGTGGCCGAGGCGGTGGAGGCCGCTGTGGGCGGCGAGCCCATCCGGTCGTACCTGGTCCACCAGGAGACCACGTTCGACCAGAACGAGGTGCGCCGGCACGTCACCGTGCTGGTCCTCAGCACCAACCGCTTCATCGTCAGCCACACCGACGAGCAGGCCGCCGACAACACCTCCCCGACGCCGTACGCCACCACCTCCACCGAGTCCGTGAAGCTCGACCGGATCTCGTCGGTCGTGGTCAGCCGTGTCGTCGCGAACCCGGAGCAGTACACCCCGGGCACCCTGCCCCGCGAGGTCGTGCTGACCATCGGCTGGGGCGCGGTCAACCGCCTCGACCTGGAGCCCGCGGCCTGCGGCGACCCCAACTGCGACGCCGACCACGGCTACACGGGCAGCTCCACGGCGGACGACCTCAGCCTGCGCGTCAGCGAGGCGGGGGACGGCCCGGAGACGGTGCGCCAGGCGCTCGCCTTCGCGCAGGCCATCTCGGAGGCGACCGCGGACATCGCCCGCTGATGTCCCAGCTCTCCGCCTGGGACCACCCGGAACCGCTCGCCCTGGACACCGCACCGCTGCCCGAGTACGGCACCGGCTCCCTCGCCGACCTGCTGCCCACGCTGGCCGCCGGGATGGGCGTGCCCGGCCTGACCGCGACCATCCCGGAGCTGACCGCGGCCGACCGGGTCTGCGTCTTCCTGATCGACGGGCTCGGCTGGGAGCAGCTGCGTGCGCACTCCGCCGAGGCCCCCTTCCTGACCTCCCTGCTCGCCGGCTCGCGCGGCGGCACCGGCCGCCCGCTGACCGCGGGCTTCCCGGCGACCACCGCGACCTCCCTCGCCTCCGTCGGCACCGGGCTGCCGCCGGGCGCCCACGGCCTGCCCGGCTACACCGTGCGCAACCCGGCCACCGGCGCGCTGATGAACCAGCTCCGCTGGCAGCCGTACACCGACCCGCGCCCCTGGCAGCCGTACCCGACCGTCTTCCAGCTGGCCCACGAGGCCGGGGTGCACGCCGCCCAGGTCTCCTCGCCGCTGTTCGAGAACACCCCGCTCACCAAGGTCGCGCTCAGCGGTGGCACCTTCCACGGCCGGCTCACCGGTGAGGAGCGCATGGACCTCGCGGCCGCGCAACTCGCCGCCGGGGACCGCTCGCTGGTGTACACGTACTACTCCGAGCTGGACGGCGCGGGCCACCGCTACGGCGTCGCCTCCGACACCTGGCGCGGCCAGCTGATGTGCGTGGACCGGCTCGCCCAGCGCCTGGCCGAGCAGCTGCCGCCGCGCAGCGTGCTCTACGTCACCGCCGACCACGGCATGGTGGACGTGCCCTTCGACGAGGAGCACCGCCTCGACTTCGACACGGACTGGGAGCTGCGCGCCGGGGTCGCCCTGCTGGGCGGGGAGGGCCGGGCACGGCATGTGTACGCGGTGCCGGGCGCCGAGAACGACGTACTGGCCTGCTGGCGCGAGGTGCTCGGCGAGCAGTTCTGGGTGGCCTCGCGGGACGAGGCGGTCGCGGCGGGCTGGTTCGGGCCGCGGGTCGACGACCGGGTCCTCGCGCGCCTCGGCGATGTGATCGCGGCCGCGCACGACGACGTGCTGATCATCGCCTCCGAGCGGGAGCCGAAGGAGTCCGCGCTCGTCGGCAACCACGGTTCGATGACGCCCGCCGAGCAGTTCGTCCCGCTGCTCGAAGTACGCTCCTGACCCTTCCCACCGCTGTGACCTCTCACCGAAAGGTGCTCAACTCCTCATGCCCGAGCTGGTGTTCTTCTCCGGAACGATGGACTGCGGGAAGTCGACGCTGGCTCTCCAGATCGAGCACAACCGCTCCGCGCGCGGCCTCGTCGGCATGATCTTCACTCGGAACGACCGCGCGGGCGAGGGCAAGCTGTCCTCGCGGCTCGGGCTGGTCACCGACGCGGTGGAGGTCGCGGACGACCAGGACCTGTACGCGTACATCGTCGACCACCTCTCGCAGGGCGGCCGGGTGGACTACGTGATCGCGGACGAGGCGCAGTTCCTCGCCCCCGAGCAGATCGACCAGCTCGCGCGCGTGGTGGACGATCTCGGGCTGGACGTCTACGCCTTCGGGATCACCACCGACTTCCGCTCCAAGCTCTTCCCCGGCTCGCAGCGGCTGGTCGAGCTGGCGGACCGCATCGAGGTGCTCCAGGTGGAGGCGCTGTGCTGGTGCGGCGCCCGCGCCACGCACAACGCCCGCACGGTCGGCGGCGCGATGGTGGTCGAGGGCGCCCAGGTGGTCGTGGGCGACGTCAACCAGTCCGCCGGCGAGGTCGGCTACGAGGTGCTGTGCCGCCGCCATCACCGGCGCCGGATGACCGCCGCGTCCTCCCACGCGGCGGCCCTCTCCCCGGACGTCCTGCCGGTCCAGCCGGCCTGATCGCGCAGCGGCTCAGCGCGGGTTCTGGAGCACCGAGAAGACCGCGCCCTCCGGGTCCGCGACCGTCGCGACCCGGCCGTGCGCGCTGTCGTGGGCCGGGCTGAGCACCCGGCCGCCGAGGCCGGCGACCTGCCGCAGCGCCGCGTCGGTGTCGGCGACCTCGAAGTACGTCTGCCAGTGCGGGCCCCGGTCCCGGGGCAGGGCGTGCCCCACGCCGTGCAGACCGGCCACCGGACGGCCGCCGACGCGCAGCGTGACGTAGTCGAAGCCGGGGGAGACCATCGGCTCCTCCTCGTAACCGAACACCGTCTCGTAGAACTTGGCGACGCCCTCGGTCTCGAAGGTGAGCAGCTCGTTCCAGGCCGGTGTGCCGGGCACCCCGGTGATCGCCGTGCCCAGATGCGCGGAGCCCTGCCAGATCCCGAACACCGCCCCGGAGGGGTCGGCGGCGATGGCCATCCGCCCGGCGTCGGCCGCGTCCAGCGGGCCGACCGCGACCGTGCCCCCGCACAGCCGGACCGCGTCCGCCGTCCGGTCCACGTCGTCCGAGGCGAAGTACGGCGTCCAGGCGATCGGCAGCCGGTAATCCGGCGGCAGCTGGCCCATGCCGGCCACCTCGTGCCCGTCGAGCAGCGCCCGCACATACGGGCCGAGCTGCTGCGGGCCCGGCCGGAACTCCCAGCCGAACAGCTCGCCGTAGAACTCCTCGGTGGCGGTCAGCCCGTGCGCCATCAGGCTCACCCAGCAGGGTGCGCCGGGCACGCACCACGCGTGCGGACCGGCCGACTCCCGTGCCTCGGTCATCGATCACTCTCTCCTCGGCCCCTCGTGGGGGCCGTGTCGCTTCCGCTCCCCGGAAGGGGTGTCCACGCGGCTCGCGTGTCCGCCCGTGCCGGTGCCCGCATCCTCTCCGGTGCCGCGGGCCCTACCGCGCCGCGACCCGGCGGTGTATCCGGGAGAATGCCAGATCTGCCGTCTTTCGCCGCTCTCCTGAGGATGGCCGGCGGCTGCCTGTTCGGCTGTACAGCACGTGCTCGATCCCCTACGCCTCGTGATCGAGGTGTCGGCGGAGCAGAGTAGCCGGACCTGGACGCCGAGGCCACCCCTGGCGTATGGATGGACGCCATGACAGCCATCATCACCGCAACCGATCTGGCCCACGAGCTGACCGCGCAGACCCCGCCCGTGCTGCTGGACGTCCGCTGGCAGCTGAGCCTGGCGAAGGCGGCGGGCGCCCCCGCCTTCGACGGCCGGGCCGAGTACGCGGCCGGGCATCTGCCCGGCGCGGTCTACGTCGACCTGGACCGGGAGCTGGCCTCCGCACCCGGGCCCCGGGGCCGGCATCCGCTGCCGGACCTCGCGGAGTTCGGCGCGGCGATGCGCCGCGCGGGCGTGTCGAGGTCCCGTCCGGTCGTCGTGTACGACGGCGGACAGGGCTGGGCTGCCGCGCGCGCGTGGTGGCTGCTGCGCTGGACCGGTCACCCGGACGTGCGGGTCCTGGACGGCGGTCTGCCGTCCTGGCAGGGCGAACTGGAGACCGGGGAACACACCGTGCCCGAGGGCGACTTCACCCCGGAGCCGGGCGCGGTGGGCCTGCTGGACGCGGACGGGGCCGCGGCGCTGGCCCGTACGGGCGTCCTGCTGGACGCGCGCGCGGGGGAGCGGTACCGGGGCGAGGTGGAGCCGATCGACCGGGTCGGCGGGCACATTCCGGGCGCGGTGTCGGCGCCGACCACGGAGAACGTGGGCCCCGACGGCCGCTTCCTGCCCGGCGCGGAGCTGCGCGACCGCTTCAAGGCCCTCGGTGTCTCGCCGGACACCGAGGTGGGCGTGTACTGCGGTTCGGGCGTCTCCGGCGCGCACGAGGTCCTGGCGCTCGCGGTGGCGGGCATCCCGGCGGCCCTGTACGTCGGTTCCTGGTCCGAGTGGTCCTCGGACCCGTCCCGGCCGGTGGCGGTGGGCGCGGACCCGCAGTAGGACAGGGCGAAGCGGGGGGACGCGCGCGTGCCCCCCCCCCCCCCTTCCTCCCCCCCTCCCCCCCCCCCAGGGCCGCGTCTCTTCCTGGCCAACCCCCAGGAGGACATCCGGTGCAGAACAAG